>CAYSCH010000521.1:0-5377 GCA_964429355.1 uncultured Planctomycetaceae bacterium
AGGTGCTCGCCGCCGTACAGCACCTTGGGCACCCGGATGTCCAGCCCCCGGCGCTCCACCGTCTCCGCGATCTGCACCAGGACGCTGGGCAGGCCGAGCAGCGCCGTGGGCCGGAAGAGCTCCACGTAGCGCATCACGAGGTCGAGCTCGGCGTTGCCCGCGATGGGCAGGGAGACGCACCCCAGCTTCTCCAGGGCCTCGGAGGCCACCAGGAAGCTCGTCCAGAGGTTGCCCGCCATGAACAGGTTGCCCACCGTGTTGTTGAGGCAGACGGCGTCGAACTGTTTGAGGTTGTTCTTCTCGAAGACCGCGGGATCCCGCGAGATCACCGTGGTGAAGGTTCCCGTCTTCTCGCCCATGCGAGTGAAGGCCTGGCTGGCCGATTCAATGGAACCGTGGCCGCCGTATCCGACATTACCCTCATAGATCAGGAGCTTGCGGGCCCCTTCGATCTCTGCGGGGGCTTCGGCCGGGAGGGCGGCTTCAATTGCGGCCTTCTCCTCATCGGAGAGCTCGCGGCGCGGCCTTTGGGCAGATACGGAGTCGGCAAGGGTGAAGAACAAGGTGACGATCAGCGCTGTACGGACGATGTGTCTCATCGGAGTGCTCCTGCTGGTTGGAGTCCAGGCCTCAGCCGGCTTCAGCCTGCTGCATAACCTGGCGACGCCAATTGAATGGTAGCCGTTTGGGCTTGCCCAACGCCTGGTCCCATTGGCACGTGGTTGTTCCTTGGAGGTGAGTGAGCTTTCTTTGCCGAACCCGGGCCAAGGCCGCGAGGCCTTCGAGCGCGGCAGACCGCACAGGTCTTATGCCTGCCACTTTCTTTGGCTGAATCCTGCCAACTGACAACGGTCCCTGGCGTCATACGCTCCATGGCTCACGAGTGGCCCGGGCACGCAGCGCGTTGGCCTCGTGGTCGTCGAAGAACTCTTCTTTGACGGGATCCCACTTGAGGGCTCTTCCGGTCCAGAGAGCGATACAGCCCAGGTGGGAGAGGATCGTCGAGCATGCACCGATTTCAACATCGGCCCTGGGCCGCCGCCGGGTACGGATGCAGTCGAGCCAATCGCGGTGATTGGCCTCGACGGAATGGGCCTTGGAGACTTCCGCGTCCAGGAGGTTCGCCGGGTAGCAGCGGAGGAGTCCGAAGCGCTCGACGTGGACCCATCCCTTGTCGCCGACAAAGAGCACACCGAAGTTCTGGATCGGTGTATTCGGGTCCCAGCCTTCGGGGATGGCGTGTTTGCCGGGCTCCAACTGGGTCGCACAGACGATCTGGGTACCGTCGGCGTAGTTGAACGTGAGGTGCGACGCGCCGTTGACCCCCGGAGGCAGGATCTCGACGGGGCCGTCGCCGTCTTTGCGGAGGCCCGCGTGGGCCGAGTCGAGATTGTGCACCAATCCGGCGGTCATTCCGCCGGCGCCGAAGGCCCGGTTGCAGGTCCAGGGAACGACGTTCTTCGGTTCTCCCGCATGGTGGTACTGGTAGTTGTAAGGATACCAGGGGCAGGGTCCGAGCCACATGTCCCAATCGATGCCCTTCGGCAGAGGCTCGGCGGGTAGATTCAAGTAGTCACTCACACCGCTGGCCGACACGTAGGCCAGCTTGACCTGGCCGATCCGGCCGGCATGGACCATCTCGAACGCCTTGAGGTACTCGGGTGAGTTGCGCTGCTGCAATCCAGTCTGGAAGACGACGTTGTGCCTGCGCACGGTCTCGGCCATGGTGCGGGCCTGGCGGATGGTCAGCGAAATAGGTTTTTCGCAGTAGATGTCCTTGCCGGCCTTCGCAGCCATGACGGAGATGGCCGGGTGCCAGCGTTCGCCCGTGACAACGGTCACGGCCTGGATATCGTCGCGAGCGAGCAATTCGCGGAAATCGTTGTAGGCCTTGAAGCCGTGGAACTGGCCGCTCGGCTGTTTGGCTCCGTAGACTTCCTGGAGCACCTGGGTCGAATGATCGCGGCGCCAGGAGTCGACATCACAGAGAGCCAGGAGCTGCACGTCGGGGTAATCGGCAAGGATACGGAAATGGCCGCGGCCCATCATGCCGACGCCGATGGATCCAATGGTGATGCGGTTGCTGGGGGCGGTTGCCCCGTCGAGGCCCAGCACGGCCGAGCGCAGGGCGAGCGGGGCAGCCAGCGACCCGGCCACGGTGGCCGCTTGTTTGAGCATGTCGCGACGATTAAGGCGGGTGAGTCGTGTGCGTGTCATGGCCATGGGCTCCTACTTCTTTTCGGGTTCCTGCGCTCGGGACTCAATGTCGCGAAGCACCTTGGGAATTTGCTGCTGGAGGGCCGGGTCTTGTACGAGCGGCTGGATTCTCTTGAGGGCCTCAGCCGCCTGGTCGGGATGCGACTGGCTGAGCCCCTTCGCCAGTGTGAACACCGCCGGCACAGCGGAGCCCTTCAGCTCGGCATCGTCCAGCAGCGAGAGGAGCAGCGTCAGGGCGTCGGGCGTGCGAACCGCCGACAACCGTTCCACAAACAATTCCTTGTCTTCCGCTCGCTTCGCCAGTTTCATCGCGTCGCGAAGCATCTCGAACGTCTTTTCCGCTGGCCGATCGCTGGCCAGTGCGACCACTCGGGCATAGGCCCTCAGCGACCAGGTGCGGTACGATTCCACGTCGCTCGTCCTGGCAATCTGGAGCAGTTCGTCGGCCACGGATGCGTCGGGCCAGTTGGCAAGGGCTCGATAGCCGGCATCCCGGACGGCCACCTCGGTGCTCCCCATGGCCTTGCGGACGGCGGGGAGAGCTTCCCCGCCGCCGATCCGGGCCAGGGTGGGCAGGAGCGCGCACTGAGCGTTGGCGTCCCCCTTCTCCATGGCGGCCAACAGCGGCGCCGAACGCTGAGCGGGGTCGGCAATCTGCTGGCAACTCAGCCAGACGGCACGGCCGGCCGCTTCCCTCTGGTCGCCCGGAGCAGTCCTGCAGAGGAGTGCCACCAGGGCATCCGCATCTTTGGCTGACGCCATGATTTCCAGGGCCTTGAGGGCCTCGACTCGCGTGGCTGCGTTTGGGGATTCCGCCGCTTTGAGAAAGGCAGGCACACAATCGGGCGACCGCCTCGCCAGGGCGCACTGGACGATCACCGGCGGAAGGTCCTGGGCCTGATCCATCCAGGCGATGAGTGCCTGGTTGGCGCCCTCGGCCGGCATGAGCCGCAACGTTTCGAACGTCGCCTCGCGGACTGCTGCGTCTTCGGTGCCTGCCACCAGGGCGGCCAGCCTGGGAACATCCTCGGAGGCTGCCGAGCGGACCAAGGCCGTCAGGGCGGCCCTGCGCACCTCGACATCCGGCTGATCGAGTTCCTTGAGGGCGGCCTGGCGAATTGCCTCGTTTCCGCGGTCTTTGAAACTCAGGAAGGCCGCGATCTTACCGGCCGCGGGGAGGTTGTTGATCCCGGTGGCGATCGTTTGAATCTGTTCCGGTTTACCGATTCCGACGACGCAGTCGGCGGCGACTGCCCGTTTCCACGGTTCCTCGGCGGCCAGCCCGGCAAGGATCATGCTGAGCGATTCGGACGGTTTGGCAGCAATGAGACCGCGATAGGCGGCGGCTCGAACACGCTCCGAGTCGGCCGTCAACAGCGACTCGCAAATCTTGGCGGCAGCCTCGTGCTCGCCCCGTTGGCAGAGCGACTCGGCGGCATCCAGTTGGGCATCGACAAGCGTTGTTTGCAGCGCCGGCGGCGTCTTGCCTGCAAAGGCCTGAAGTGCTTCGGCTGCAGCGGCGGTGCCGATGCGCCCCAGGGCCACGAGGCACACTTCGCGAAGCTGGGTGTCGTCTTGTTCGAGGAATGGCGCGATGACCGGAACGGCATCCGCATCGGCGAGTCTTCCCAGCGAGACAACCACACCGAACTTTTTCAGGCCCTCGGTCTTTCCGAGCATTTCGCGGAGGGTCTTCATGGCCGCAGGGCTGGCGATGCCTTCCAGGGCGAAGCGTGCCATGTAGGACATGCGCGGGTTGGGGAGCAAGGCAGCCAGGGCCGGGAGCGAGCCTTCCGAGCCGACGATCGCCAGTTGGCGACAGGCGTAGTCCTTGGCCAGATCGGTTGCATCGCCCTGGAGGATGGCCGTGAGACGGCCCTCCAGATCCGCACGGGTTTTCTCATCGGTTCGCGACGCCACCACGGCCTGGCGAATGGGACCGAAAACCCCCAGATCCTGGCCGAGCTCCAATTTCACCAGGGTCTGGAACGCCTGATCGAGGGGAGGGTTGGCGCCGACCTCCGATTGGGCGGACGCCGCCTGGACGGCAAGTACTGCAATCAGGCACGCCCAGAAGGGAGCAGCACCGGGGGAATGCTTCGGGACAAGAACGAAATCGGGTGAGGTGTACATGTCGTCGATGTCCAAGGGTGGGAAGTGGGGGCGGGAAACGCGTGCGTTCGGCGGGAAATCACCCGGACGCTGCTGTGAGCGTAGTGGATGCAGAACCGAGAGTCAAGAAAATCGGTTCCATTCGTTACCGATTCCTGAACAACGCACCGAGTTGCTGGACCGAAGGGGCCTGTGAGTCGGCATTGGACCGCATCTTCCGGTCACCGGAACATATGCCGAGGTGCGAGCAAGAGAAGGACTGGCAAACCACCCAAAAAAAGACCGCGCCGGGGGATCTCCCGGCGCGGTTTCGAGAACTGTGGAATGTCACTTGCTCTGAAGCGGAAAGTCAACCGTATTCGAACCTGCATCGGTGACAGTAGCCGTGAGTCCGGATTCGTTCGGAGTCGCGTACTTCTGGGGAAGCACATTTTTCGACTCCGTGGTCGCGGTGGGCGACATGACGGGCATGCTTCCGTCAGACGGTGGCGCTCCTCCAGATGGCTTCACTTCGGTGTGAACCTGCTTGATAACCGTTACCTTGTAACTTCCGGGCACTGCTCCACGCTTCTCAACGCCGCCGGTCTGGAGCGTATACTGGCCAGACGCATCGGTTGTCCCGGCGGCTGCCACACCTTCTGCCGACTCGGGCATGAAGGTGACGGTGGCGCCCTCGACGGCTTCGCCATCGAGGGTCACCGTACCGCTTACGGCGACGACCTGATACTTGTCGGAACTGCCTTGGCATCCTGCAAGCACACAGATACCGAGAATCGGCAGCCAATTCCTGATACGTTTCATGCGATTTGTCCTTTTGTCCCTCGCGATTACGGAAGCGTCACAGTTTCTCGTCCATTCATGGATCCCATCGCACCCCAGACTCCGTAAGGGGATGCGCCGCCGTTGACAGCCGCCGCCGACAGTCCACCCGTGGGGGCGGCTCCCGTGTCAATCGTCTCGGTGACGAAACGCACGGACCCGTCTCCCAAAGCGACGTTGGCTCCACCGGGGTGCTGGCTTGAGGCAGTGTTCAGGACCCACACATAGT
>CAYSCH010000522.1:0-5358 GCA_964429355.1 uncultured Planctomycetaceae bacterium
CGGCCGATACCGCCTTGGCCCACCGTGCCGTGGACCGAATAGTGGCTGGCGTAGAAACTTCCCTTGCTGGCCTGCCCCAATTGTTCGAGTGCGGCGAGGAACGGTGACCGGCTGGAGAGGTGGAGCTTCATCCCGCTGGATTGGAGATGCTCGATGACCTGCTCGACCAGTGTGCGCGGCGTCTCGTCACGACCACCTGCTTGCCCTGCTGCAGATGGGTTGGGGCCGGCGGTCGAACCCTTACGGCGAAAGGCATGCGTCGCGTCGGGGTCCACGCTCACGTCCGGCGGTGCGGCCTCCCGGCGTTCATCGGGCCCAGGAATTTCGGGGACCATGCGATCCATTCTACCTTCTCCGGCCGTCGACGAAAGGGCCGGAAACAGCCGGCGAAAACAGGAAGCGGAGGAACGCGAGGGTCTCCTTCCCCCTCAGGCATACACATAGCTTTCAGACCGGTTCGACCGGGATCAATTCAATCCCCTGGCCGGTTCCCAGGTTGCGGGAATACTTCATTTCCGCCGGGTTGTTCCAGTGCTCGTGAACGCCGAGGCTCTCGAGCCGTTTCTCGGGTGCGGGATGATCGGGGTCGTAGAAGGTGCCCGAAGGCGGGTCGTTCGCCAGGGCCGCTTCATGGAGGTAATCGTCCGCGCCGCTCCGCCGCGGGAAGTCCTCGTATTCTGTTCTGAGGAAGTCGAGGCCCACCGAGTCGATGGCTACCGGATCCTGCGACGCCAGCAGGCTCGACGTCCACTGACCCTCGAAGGGCGCGAAGGACCATCGCCGGGGCGCCGGGTCCATGGGGTGCAATCCGGAAAAGAGGCTGTCAAGCAGATAGAGGACGGTCTTGCCCCCAAGGTGCGAGTGCCCCATGAGGTCGACTTGCTCCCTGTAGACCTGCGTGGCCTTGGAGAACGAGTTGGTGTGCATGTCGTAGAAGCCTTCCTGGACCGGCCAGCGGACCAGGGAGCCGAAGTGGTTCTTGGCGCACAGCGTCACGCCGGTGCCGCCGTGGGCCTTCAAATTGGCGAAGTTGATCAGGTACTCCGCCTCGGCGAAGGAGGCCGGCAGGTGATCGATCGCCACGTTCTCCGGGCGGCAGCTCCAGTACAGGGGCACCGTCGACGACTCGACCTTGATACGGCCAAACTGCCCCGCAAAGTCCTCATACTTCACATGCGGAAAGGCCCCGTGCAGGACGCCGTAATACTCGTGGACGAGGTAGGCCAGCGTGTCGCCAACGACGATGTTTTCTTCGGCCACGCCGGCACTTCCAACCAGTTGCCGCAACAAGGCCACGATCATCTGGGGAGCGGTGTTCATGTAGTCTTGCCGCTTGATGAACGTGTAGGTCTCCGGATTGACGGCCCCTTCCCGCCAGATCATGCCGACCCAGTTGGGCTTGATCGCGATCCGTTCGCCCGGCCGATATCCCACGTCCCCCTTTCCTCGCCGCTCGTTCAGATGGCAGAAGAGCCTGTCCCAGGCCTTGGCGACCGTGGGCTCTCCGGTCAGGTTGCAGACAGCCTGCTCCATCATGGCATCGACGCGATCCTGCTTCGTACGGCCGTCCTCCCACCAATGCCCGTCGCCAGGCCCTTTCCAGTCGGTAACCTGTGGATCGTGGACCCACACGACCCGCCCTGGGTGAATACCCTTGGCCTCGCCGACCGGCCGGAGCGGTTCCGGTTCGGCCGCGGCAGGCTCAGCCCCCCAGACGCGACTCAGGCCGGCCGCGCCGCCGATCACTGCGGCAGACTGGATGAACAGGCGGCGGTTGACTTCGTGGGTCATGATACGGCTCCGGAGGCTGGTGATACGGGTCGGAGAGACCAGACGACAGCACATTATCGGCAACCGTGACCGCGTGTCAATGATTTTGAAGACCTGGGCCCCCCCTTACAAGACGGTGTGCAGCAGGTGGACGGGGCAGGTATTGGATTCCTCAGGTACAGGTCGGCGTCACGGGACTGTCAGGTCGACCACTGCGAAGTCGTCAGGATGGTTCTGGTTCCTCCGGTCCGTATCAGCGAGTTTCGATTGCAGCGAGGGTGAAGGCAACGAACACGGGTAAGGCAGATCGCATAAGAGTCTCCGGGGCACCGCAGTATCGCAACTCTAACGAGCCGCACGCCCGGTGTCGAGGGTCGAGCGACCTCACTTGACCACGAAGTTCACCATTCGTCCGGGAATTACGACGGTCTTGACGATCTGTTTGCCTTCCAGGTACTCCATTACCTTCGGATCGGCTTTGGCGGCGACCTCGAGAGCGGCCTGGTCGGCGCCGACCGGCACACGGATCCGGCCGCGGAGTTTGCCCTGGACCTGCACGGGAATCTCCACCGTACTCTCGACCAGGGCCGACTCGTCATAGTCGGGCCACGGCTGGTAGGCCAGGGTGTCGCCATGGCCCAAAAGCTGCCAGAGTTCTTCGGCCATGTGGGGCGCGTAGGGGGAGAGCATCAGGACGAGCTTCTCCATGGCGGACTTGGGGCGCACGTCTTCCTTGAGGAAGAAGTTGGTGAACTCCATCATGCGGGCGATGGCCGTATTGAAAGCCATGGAGTCGACGTCGCCGGTCACCGCCTTGATTGTCTTGTGAAGCATTCGATTCTGCTCACCGGTGAGCGGAGCGTCCCGCACGGCCTCATTCAGCGCCATCGCCTCGCTCCGTTCATCGACGATCATCCGCCAGACGCGGTCGAGGAAGCTGCGAACGCCGGTGACCCCTTCCATGCTCCACGGCTTGACCGCCTCCAGTGGGCCCATGAACATTTCGTAGAGCCGCAGCGAGTCGGCGCCGTATTGCCGCACGACCTCGTCCGGATTGACCACGTTGCCGCGGCTCTTGGACATCTTGTAGGCCCGGCTGTCGACCCGGATCGTGGCATTGTCCTTGAGAACGAACCCCTCGCCCTGCTTCTCGACGGCCCCAACGTCGACCTTGACCGGCGTGACCAGGTCATTGGTCTTCTTCGAGATGGGCTGGCCGGCCGCGTTGGTCTTCACGTCGCCCGCGCTCACCCACTCCTGATCGTCGTCCTTGTACCCGGTGAACTCCATCTCGCCCAGGATCATTCCCTGGTTGACCAGCTTCTGGAAGGGCTCGGTTGTGCTCACGTAGCCATGATCGAAAAGTACCTTGTGCCAGAAGCGGGCATAGAGGAGGTGCAGCACCGCGTGTTCCGCGCCACCCACGTAGAGGTCGACCGGCATCCAGGCCTTCTCGATCTCGGGATCCACGAGCTTCTCGGAATTCTTCGGATCGAGGAACCGCAGATAGTACCAGCAGGAGCCGGCCCACTGGGGCATCGAGTTCGTCTCGCGCTTGTACTTCTTACCGTCGATCGTCACGTACAACCAATCCTCGGGCGCCTGCTCCAGGGGCGGCTCGGGGCTGGCGTGCGAAAAGTCGAACTTCATTTCGGTCGGCAGGTCGACCGGCAGCTCCTCCGCCGGGATCGCGCGGACCATGCCGGTCAGGTTGCCTTGCTCGTTGAGCTCATGGAGGATCGGGAAGGGCTCGCCCCAGAAATGCTGACGGCTGAACAGCCAGTCCCGCAATTTGTAGTTGACCGCCCCGCGGCCCAGCCCCTTGGCGGCCAAGTCTTCGGTGATCTTGGTCTTGAAGGTGTTGGTGGGCAATCCGTCGTATTGACCGGAATTCATGGCCACCCCGAGTTCGGTAAACACCGCCGTGCCGGCCAGTACGTCGTCCCGGGAAACCTCTTCCGCCTGGCCGGGGTCGACCACTGGGAGGATATCGATCCCGAACTGGCGGGCGAATTCGAAGTCGCGGGTGTCGTGGGCCGGCACCGCCATGATGGCTCCCGTGCCGTAGCTGATGAGCACGTAGTCCGCCACCCAGATCGGGACCGGCTTGCCGTTGACCGGATTGACTGCGTAGGAGCCGGTGAAGACGCCGGTCTTCACCTTGGCCAGATCGGTCCGGTCCAGGTCGCTCTTGCGGGCAGCTTCGTCGCAGTAGGCTTTGACAGACTGGGCCTGATCGGGCTGAGTGAGCCGCTCGACGTATGGATGCTCCGGCGCGATGACCATGTAGGTGGCGCCAAAGAGCGTATCGGGCCGGGTCGTGTAGATCCGCAGCACGTCGAAGTCGGGTTTCCGTGGAAAACCACCCAACTGGCGGTCGCGGAGCCAGCCCCGGTACTGGCGCTCGTCCGGCTTGCCGTCGTCGCCGGCGGAGAGGCCGATGAAGAAATCGACCTCGGCCCCGGTGCTGCGCCCGATCCAGTTGCGTTGCAGGGCCTTGATGCCCTCGGACCAGTTGAGCGATTCCAGGTCCTTCTCAAGGCGGTCGGCGTAGGCCGTGATCCGCAGCATCCATTGGCGGAGCGGGATTCGGATCACCGGATGGCCGCCCCGTTCGCTCACGCCGCCCTGGACTTCCTCGTTGGCCAGCACGGTTCCCAGTTCCGGGCACCAGTTGACGGGCGCCTCGATCTGGTAGGCCAGTCGATGTTCGTCCTGGTAGCGGCGGACGGCCTCGTCGCCTTCCTCCTGGACATCCTCGGGGATCGGCAGCTCGGCGATCGGACGGCCTTTCTGCTGGTCGGGGTCGAACCAGGTGTTGAAGAGTGTGAGGAAGATGAATTGGGTCCAGCGGAAGTACTCCACGTCGGTCGTGGCCAGTTCGCGGTCCCAGTCGTAGCTGAAGCCCAGCATCTTGAGCTGGCGGCGGAAGTTGGCGATGTTCTTCTCGGTCGTGGTGCGGGGGTGGGTGCCGGTCTTTTTAGCATGTTGTTCGGCGGGCAGCCCGAAGGCATCCCAGCCCATGGGGTGCATGACGCTCGCGCCCCGCATCCGCTGGTAGCGGCAGACGATATCGGTGGCCGTATAGCCCTCGGGGTGTCCGACGTGGAGCCCGTCGCCGCTGGGGTAGGGGAACATGTCGAGCACGTAAACCTTTCGGTTGCCGGGCATCCTGGGGGCGGCGAAGGTATTATGTTTGGCCCAGAAGGCCTGCCATTTGGGTTCGATGAGTGCCGGATTGTAGCGAGGCATGTTCGTTCAGCTCCTATAAGAAACCCCCGATTTTACAGGGTTCCGACGAAATCGGCAATTTGGGCCGACGAATCGTTCGGAGGGTCCGAGCCAGGCCGGCAGTGCTGGAAAACCGCCTCGAGGGGTGTGCCCCACCTCGACTCGGGCGTGAGATGGTGTAGAATCGAGGGTTTCCAGGTCGGGCGCCGCCGGAACCCTTCAGCAGGCCATGGCGAACGCAGTCAGTCGCCACCGTGTCCTGGAGGGTAGCGCATGAGGATGTAGCTCAGTCGGTAGAGCAACGGACTTTTAATCCGTAGGTCTCGGGTTCGAGCCCCGACATCCTCACTTGTAAGT
>CAYSCH010000523.1:0-5319 GCA_964429355.1 uncultured Planctomycetaceae bacterium
ATCCTGCGAAGCCACTGGAGTGCCCGAGTTGCGGGGAGTTGTTGGTGGAGGAGTGCGTCGAGTGGGATGAGGAGGAGGAGCGGTATGCCATTGTCTGCCCGGACTGCGGGACCGTTACTGATTGCCAGTCAAGGTCTGACACCCTGGATCGCCCTGATTGTTAGGCTTCTCCGGCAAGAGAGCTTGCGCAGCCCGGCCAGATGACCTGGGCGAGGAACTGATCCCCCGGTGGAAACGTGTTTTTTCGTGGGAAAGCTTCATTGTGGCTCGCCAGTCGACTATGCTGATAGCGACTGTGTGAATTGCGGGTGAGCGGCCTGAAAGGTGGACCGAGAATGGACGTTTTCGCACTGCGAAACCGGTTAGTTGAAGACTATTCTTCGTACATCCAGAGTTTTATCCAGATCCGCGACGAAAGAATCAACGATCTCGTCGATCAGGAGATCTCTGGCGGCCTACTCTGGCCAGACCCGCTGATCCAGTTGAATCCATCCTTTCGGCCCGGCAAGTGGATCGAGGAACTCGCCAACGAGGGGGTCCTGCACGAGGAGTGCCGCCGCGTCTTTCGGATCAAGAAGGAACCGGTCGGGGAAGGATTGCCGCTCCGCCTGCACACTCACCAGGAGCAGGCTGTCCGTATAGCCAGAACCGGCGCCAACTACGTCCTAACCACCGGCACGGGATCCGGTAAGAGCCTCGCCTACATCGTGCCCATCGTCGACTCTGTCGTTCGCAGCGGTTCCGGTAAGGGAATTCAAGCGATCGTCGTCTACCCGATGAATGCCCTGGCCAACAGCCAGTTGAAAGAACTCGAAAAATTCCTCTGCCACGGCTATCCGGACGGTAAGGGGCCCGTGACGTTCGAGCGCTACACCGGCCAGGAGTCCGATGAGCAGAAGAACCGGATCATGGCCAATCCGCCGGATATCTTGCTGACGAACTACGTCATGCTGGAATTGATTCTCACCCGGCCCGAGGAGCGGAGGACTTTGGTGGAGGCCGCGCAAGGGCTCAAGTTTCTGGTCCTCGACGAGCTGCACACTTATCGTGGCCGTCAAGGCGCCGATGTGGCTATGCTCGTTCGGCGTGTACGCGACGCCCTCATGGCCGACGACCTCCAGTGTGTCGGTACCTCGGCCACTCTCGCCGGTCCGGGGACATTCGAAGAGCAACGGGCAAAAGTTGCTGAGGTGGCAACCCTGTTATTTGGCGATGTTGTGCACCCTGAGGACGTTATCGGCGAGACGCTGCGACGCATTTCGCCCGAGCGTGACCTCGCGGGTCCTTCGTACGTCGACGAACTCCGCGCCCGGCTTACAGAACCCGATCGCTGTCCACCCACAAAGTACAACGAGTTCATCAGCGACCCGCTCTCGATCTGGATCGAGAGCACGTTCGGCGTCCAGACCGATCCGTCAGGTGACCGCCTGGTTCGAGCCGAGCCCTGCAGTATCACAGGTGACGATGGTGCTGCAACTCGCCTGAGCAAGCAAACCGGTGTACCGGAAGGGCGGTGTGTTGAAGCCCTCAAAGAAGGCCTCATGGCCGGGTATCGCTGTGAGCCCCATCCCGATACCGGATTTCCCGTTTTCGCCTTCCGCCTCCACCAGTTCATCGGCCGTGGTGACACCGTCCATGCCACGCTTGAATCGGAAGACGATCGATACATCACCGTCCGTGGCCAGCGATTCACACCCCACGACCGCGAAAAGAGACTCCTCCCGCTGGTATTCTGCCGTGAATGTGGGCAGGAGTTTTACAGCATCTATCTAGGCCGTGAGGCGTCCACGGGCAAGGACGTCGCCATGCCTCGCGATCTCCAGAGCAATCGCGCCGACAACGATGGCGAAGCCGGGTTCTTGTTCCTCAATACCAAGGAGCCCTGGCCCGACGATCCCGATGAGGCCATCAGTCGGGTTCCGGAAGACTGGCTCGAAGAGCATCGTGGCACGCTACGAGTTCGTTCCAGCCAGCGCAAGTATCTGCCGAGTCCCATTCATCTCGGTACGGACGCCAAGGAAAGTGCCGAGGGGATCGTCTGCCACTACATCCCTGCCCCGTTCAAATTCTGTCCAAACTGCGGGATCGCCTACGGCAGCCGCCAGTCCTCCGACTTCGGGAAGCTCTCGACTCTCAGCAGCGAAGGCCGAAGCACGGCCACAACACTCTTGAGCCTCTCGACAATCCGCGCCCTCCGCGCCGATGATTTACCGGATCACGCCAAGAAGCTGCTCAGTTTCACCGACAACCGGCAAGACGCTTCCTTGCAGGCCGGCCATTTCAACGACTTCGTCGAGATCGGCACCCTGCGTTCTGCGCTCTTTCTGGCGGTCCACAAGGCCGGTAAGGAGGGCATCGGCCACGAAGAACTCACCCAACGGGTCTTCGACGCCCTTGCGCTGCCATTCGAGGAATACGCAGCCGATCCGACCGTCCGCTTCCAGGCCAGAATGGACACGGAGCGGTCCCTTCGAGATGTACTGGGCTACCGGATCTATTATGACTTGCGCCGTGGCTGGCGAATCACCTCGCCCAACCTGGAGCAGTGTGGCCTGCTGGAAATCGACTACGTTGCTTTGCGAGAAGTTTGCGAAGCGGAAGACATCTGGGAGACCGGCCACCCGGCCCTGAAATCAGCAAAGTCGGCCGACCGCCTGGAGATCGCCAAGACCCTGCTCGATTTCATGCGCCGGGAGCTGATTGTCAACGCCGACTACCTTGAGCGACGCAAGCTGGAACAAATCCAGCATCAGAGCAATCAGCGATTGGCCAGCCCCTGGGCAATCGACGAGGACGAGAAGCTGGAACACGCCGCTCGGCTCTTCCCCCGGGCGAGGCGTAAGAACGACTATCTCGGTGACAACTATATGTCGGCCCGCGGCGGCTACGGCCAATATCTTCGCCGTAAGTTCGCCAAGATCGGCGCGGATCAGAAGGTCTCCGTTGAAGATACCGGTCGCATCATTCAGCAGATCCTCGAAAGCCTGCGTATCGGAGGCCTTGTCGAACGAGTGGCTGAGCCCCACGGTGACGAAGACGTGCCGGGCTACCAGGTCGTTGCCGCCTCCATGCGATGGAAAGCTGGCGAAGGGACTCACGCATTTCACGATCCGATCCGCGTACCCAAGCAGCCTGAGGGCGGCGGCCGCACGAACCCCTTCTTTGTCGACTTCTACCAAACGACAGGTAATAAACTCGTGGGTTTCGAGGCACGAGAGCACACGGCCCAGGTGCCCTACGAGAGTCGTGAAGAACGCGAAACTCGTTTTCGGGACGGTGACCTTCCTATCCTCTTCTGTTCTCCGACCATGGAGCTTGGCGTCGATATCGCCCAGCTCAACGTGGTCAACATGCGAAACATCCCTCCCACGCCAGCAAACTACGCCCAGCGAAGCGGGCGTGCCGGACGCAGCGGCCAGCCGGCCCTTGTTTTCTCCTACTGCACAACGGGAAGTTCTCACGACCAGTACTTCTTCAAACGTCCGACCCGGATGGTCGCCGGTGCCGTAGCCCCGCCGCGTATCGATCTGGCCAACGAAGACCTGATCCGCTCCCATGTGCAGGCAATCTGGCTGGCCGAGGCCAGCCTTAAGCTTGGCGCCTCGCTGAAGGACATCCTCGACTTGTCGGGCGAGCAACTCGTCCTGCCCCTGTTGCCGCATATCAGACATGGCCTGGAAGAAGAGACACCACGAGCAAAGGCCAAGAAACGGGCCGAGAAGATTCTCGCCACCATCAAGGCCGACCTCGACGAATCGGACTGGTACAGCGAAGGCTGGCTTGACGAGGTCTTCCGCCGGCTCAGTCGCACGTTCGAGGATGCCTGTCAGCGTTGGCGCGACCTCTATCGCGCGGCGATGGACCAACGGGAACGACAGAACCGAATCGTTGTCGATGCTTCCCGCACCGCCGACGACCGGGCCAAGGCAAAACGTCTCCGGCAGGAAGCAGAATCCCAACTTGAGTTGCTCACACAATCCGAGAACCTCGTTCAGGCCGACTTCTACAGCTACCGATATTTCGCCAGCGAAGGCTTCCTGCCGGGCTACAGTTTTCCGCGGTTGCCGCTCTCCGCCTTCATTCCGGCGCGACGGCAGCGAAAAGGCCACGATGAATTCCTCTCCCGCTCTCGCTTCCTGGCCATCTCCGAATTCGGCCCCCGCTCGATCGTGTACCACGAGGGATCCAAGTATTCGATCCACAAGGTCATCCTGCCCGTGGGCGACGATGTGCTTACCGGCAGAGCGAAGCTGTGTCCTCATTGCGGCTACCTTCACCCGGTTTCCGCCGGCCCCGGGCCGGATCTCTGCCAGCATTGTCGGGCGGCCATGCAAGGCGAGCTTTCCAACCTGTTCCGGCTCCAGAACGTCTCGACCAAACGCCGCGAGCGGATCAACTGCGACGAAGAGGAACGGGTTCGTTTTGGCTACGACCTCTGCACAAGCATGCGGTTTGTCGAGCACGGTGGCCGACCGTCCCGTCGCGTGGCCGGGGTCAATCATGACGGCGAAAAGATGGCCGAACTGATCTACGGCCAGGCTGCGAATCTCTGGCGGATCAATCTTGGCTGGACCCGGCGCAAGAATAAGGAGGAGTACGGTTTCG
The DNA here is from genome assembly GCA_964429355.1 of uncultured Planctomycetaceae bacterium. Classification (GTDB taxonomy): domain Bacteria; phylum Planctomycetota; class Planctomycetia; order Pirellulales; family Thermoguttaceae; genus JAAYAY01. The sequence goes on from CAYSCH010000523.1 coordinate 4,606, forward strand.
TTCTCGATACCGAACGGGGCTACTGGCAGAAGAACGAAAAGGACGAAGGTGATGCCGACGATCCCCTCTCGCCCAAGCGGGCCCGGGTGATCCCCTTTGTTGAAGACCATCGCAACTGTCTGCTGCTCCAGTTCGAAAAGACACACGACCGGGCCGTGATGGCGTCGCTTCAGGCGGCAATCAAGAACGCGATCCAGGTCACCTATCAACTGGAGGACGGTGAGCTTGCCGCCGAACCGCTTCCCAATGGCGACACCCGCCGTCTGATCCTCTTCTATGAGTCGTCGGAAGGGGGGGCGGGAATACTTCGCCAACTGGTCGAGGACCCCTGCGCCCTGGCCCGCGTGGCCCGCGAGGCGCTGCAGATCTGCCACTTCGATCCCGACACCGGCGCAGACAATCGCCATGCCCCAGGCACCAGGGAAGATTGCGGCGCCGCCTGCTACGACTGCATGATGAGCTACAGCAACCAGCGCGAACACGAACTGCTCGACCGCCATCTGATCTGCGACCTTCTGCGGCAACTGGCGGCAGCGGAGGTCGAGCCGGCTCCGGCTGAAGTCCCCCGGGCTGAGCACCTCACAAGACTGAAGCGGATCACCGGCTCCAACCTGGAGAATCGCTGGCTCGATTGGCTCGAAGCACACGACCTGCGGCTTCCCAGTCGGGCACAGACGCTCATCGAGCAGTGCCGCACCCGTCCGGATTTCATGT
>CAYSCH010000524.1:0-1490 GCA_964429355.1 uncultured Planctomycetaceae bacterium
GAAGTGATTACAGTAGACATTGCTTGAGCCTCCTAACCAGGTTTGAGCCAGAGCCCCGGACGGTGATACGTCGCGGGGCTCACTTTGTTGAAGATGCCCTATTTCTATCGTCCCCCTGGGAAGTCGTCAAATAGAAAATTTACAAGTCTTGCCGCAAGTCGTTGTCCCGTAACGACAAGAAAATTTTTTCCACCTTGATACCAGTGTGTTTTTCCCTGGCTGTCGTATCAGATTCACGGCGTAGGCGACAGCGCGCGGCAATTGCCGGCAATTCTCGATGCGATTGCATCTAAAGGCATCCGTAGCAATGGCTTAGCCTCGCGCAGCATCTTGGGGTGTCAAAAACAACGGATCTTGGCTGGTTGTCGGAAAGGGAATAGGCGGCCAGGATGGGAGCATGCCGAGGGATGAATGGGCCAAAGCGAAGCGAGAAGCCACGGTGAGGCGGGCTAGGGCCCGGGCCGCGGGGCGCCAGCGGGTCGCCAACAAGCCGGCCAAGGCTGGGCACTACTCGCCCCATACCCGGCTCTGGTTCGGTAAGCACCGGGCCAAGCCGATTCGGCGTGTGCCGCGAGATTACCTGGCCTGGCTGGTGTCGGCCATGGCAGGCGAAGGCTCGGGCCGCATGGCGGGCCTGGTCGAATTCCTCCGCGACTATCTGGCGCGATCTGCGCCGCCGGCACGCGTGCACGTGCCGCCCCCTGCGTGCGAAGCTCGAATAAGCGGGCAGGGTGTATCAAGGTCTTCCGGTGCCTATCAGCCAAGGCTAGCGCCGCCACCAGCGGCCCACCAGCACAGCGAGAAAGCCGGATCGAAGGTTGCGAGCGTGGCCCCGGGCCTGATGCCCTGTCCCCACGCAACCAAGCCGAGGGTGCCGACTGCTTTGGATGCCTCGTAGCTGCCAACCAAGCCAGCAAGTCGGAACAGTGCGGGGCTTTGTACCGCGGGCGGATGGGCTTGGGGCCGTGCGCGCCGATCGTGCCGTATGCCTCCCGTCCCCCTATCTCCCTCGTCCCGTCACCCGGAAAATCCTAGGTGTCCAGCATTCTCGGGCGGGCGTCGGCGGGTCGATTTCCAGTCGTCCGCAAGCGAGGGGTGGGATTAAGTCCCGACGTCTACCTTACTCCCACCTGGCCGTCGATGACGCCGGACAAAATGGCGCCGGACAAAATGCGGCATGGCACAATTTGTCCGACGGTCGAGTCGAGTCGAGTCGGGACGGGGGACGCGGGAAGCCAAGTACCTACCATGGGCGTTGGGTCGCAAGGGCAGCGGACGGAGGGCGTGGGTACTCGATACCTCGGGTGGCTATGGCAGCAAGGAGGCTGGCTGCGGAGGGCGGACACCCGGGCCCGGCGATCACGGCTGACGGGCGTCCGGCGTGCATCGGGTCGCTATCCCCCCTATCGGTATAATCTGGCCTGTCGATGGCTCGTCCCACCATACGCCCGGGATTAAGGGTCTCGCTTACTCCCAGTTTAATCCCTTGC
>CAYSCH010000524.1:1500-5318 GCA_964429355.1 uncultured Planctomycetaceae bacterium
GGTGGGATTAAGTCCCGACGTCTACCTTACTCCCACCTGGCCGGCGGTCGAGTCGAGTCGAGTCGAGTCGGGGCAGGCGGAGGGCGTGGTACGTATTCCAGCGGTTGCGATCGCAAGGCAGGCGGCGGAGGGCGGATGGAGAATGCAGGCTGCCTACTCTGGGGGTAACACGCAAGCGGCCGTGGCCGGAGGGCGGACACCGATCCGGCGAGCACGGGCGATGGGTTCGTGTGCATCAGGCTTATAGCATCCCCCCTGTAGATACGCATCAATCGATTGATCGTACGTTCCACCATACGCCCGGGATTAAGGGTCTCGCTTACTCCCAGTTTAATCCCTTGCGATGCAACGAGTTGCGGCGATTCATTCTGTCTCGAATCGCTCGTCCATCGACCCCCTGGGGCCCCCCGGGCCGGCCGGAAACCGAACCGCCACCCCCGCACGCGCGTGGATTCACGACGTTAGTTACCTCCCGCCCCCACGCCACCGCTTTCCGCTGGTAAGCTGGGCAACCGGGATCCTGGATGCGGTGACGACTGACGGCGTCCTGGCTGGCGGGAAGATGGGTAGTTTTTCGCCTGATGGCGATCAGGACGGGTAGAATCCCGTGTCAAGATGGGTAAGCGACTAATCGGGGTGTATTGAGGATCCAACGGGAGGCGAGGGATGCGAGAACTGACGAGCCACAAGGTCAACGGGCTGAATGAGGCGTTGAAGATCGAGGTGTTGGATGAGCCGGGGCCGGGGAACGCCTGTCATTCGTACTCCATCTGGTATCTGACGCCACCGGAAGTACCCGGGCTGCAGGTTTGCGGGATTGAGTCATTCGTTGTTCCGATCCGGTTCCAGAACGGTCCGATCGCGGAGGCCGGCGTCAACGGGATCAGCAACGAGGCTCTCTTGGCGATCGTGGAGGACCGGCTGCGGGGCTTCCAGTCCGGCGAGTACGCCTGCCGGGAGAACGCGGTGGCGTTGACGAAGATCCAGGAAGCGATGAGGTGGCTGGAGATACGGACGCAGGGGCGTGTGGCCCGGGGTGCGGTCACGCTCAACGGCTTGGAGATCGACTGGATTCCGCCTTTTCCCCCAAGGGCCGACTGATGCCGCGAGACAAGTCCCATGCCGACGATGCGTTCAAGGCCAGGAAGCTGGCCATTCAGAAGCGGCTGATGGCCGATGGGCGATGGGAAGAGGCCAGCCGGTTCAAGGAGCAGGTGAGGAAGCACTGCCGGGACGCGGGGATGTCGGCTGATGCGTCGGTCCAGGCATCTTGGGATGAGGTCGAGCGGAACTACCCGCCGCTTGATCTGCTTGGCGACCAGCGAGCAGCGGCCGAGGAGCGGGACGTCGGCCGGCTGGCTGGCCCAGAGCCGCCAGCCGCCGTCCCGGCTGAGCCGGTGGAGCCGGTCCCCAGCGGTCCGAACCGACCGGCGGCGCCGGCAAAGCCGGACGAGAAGCCCGCGGCGAGCTCTCCGCCGCCGCCCGATCGGCCCGAGCGGATCTACATTCCGTCCGACTGGGGCGAGTTGCCGGGTACGGCCAAACGGACGGATGAGGTCGAGTGGGTCCATCAGAACTGGTTCCTCTGCCGGGAGGAGCGGCCGAGCGGTGTCCGGATGGTGCTGAGGAAGGCCCAGAGCCCGGCGCCGAGCCATGGGGCGATCGGGCTGCTCAAGGTCGCGATTATGAACCCCCAGAAGTTCGAGGCGGAGGTCTACGGCCGGGAGATGAAGGCGGCCGGCGAAGAGGACGAGGATCAGATTCGTCGAGAGCGTAAGTCGATCGCGGAAATCGAGCGGATTCTGGATCAGATGGAGGCGAAGGCGGGATGAGTCGCAACGGTTCAGACTGCTTCTTATTCCTCTTTTTGGGCATTGGACTGGGGATTGCCATTCACATGATCTGGATTGGTCTGCCGTGGTGACCGCTACTCCCTTCATCCATCGCGTTCCGAAGGATCCCGCGGAGAACCTCCGCTGGCGGATCAAGATGCGGAAGGCGGCCCTGCACGACAAGGAGTTGCAGCGGGCCCTCTGTGACGCGGCGATGACGGACATCTTGTTCTTCTTCAATGCCTTCTGCTGGTGTTACGAGCCTCGGGCGACGATCAAGGTCAAGCCGTTTGTGACCTGGGGGCATCAGGATCCCGTCATCCTTGCCATGGATCAGGCGATCGATGATGCGGAGCGGTTGGAAATGCCGCTGGACGTCCTTCTGGACAAGAGCCGAGCCCAGGGCGGGACGTACATCTACCTGAACCTGTTCATTCGCCGCTGGCTGCGGGATCAGATGTTCTCGGCCGGCCTGGTGACCCGTAACGAACGGCTGGTCGATTCAGCCACGGATGCGGACGCCCTCCTGTGGAAAATCGACTGGTCGATCAATCGTCTGCCGTTCTGGATGTTGCCGAAGGATTACGATCCGGACAAGCATCGATCGCTGACTGATCACTCGATCTTGAATCCGGAGAACGGTTCAACGATCGTGGGCTACGCGGCCGGGCAGGACGTGGGCCGTGGAGGTCGCAAGACGGTGTTCGCGTGCGACGAGATCGGAGCAGCCGATTTCGTCAAGGGTGGCAAGGATCAGGCCGTCATGGACGCCCTCCACGACGTCACGAACTGCATCTTCTTGGTCTCCACGTTCGGTTGCGATTCGGGCGTCTTCTATGAGGCAGCCACGAATCCGGACAGCGACGGGCTGCATCTGGAGTTGGACTGGAAGGACAATCCGCTCCAGAACCGGCTGGCCTACGTCATGCGGGAAGGCGTGGCGATCGCCGTCAAGCCGGATGATCAGGGCGCGGTGAATCGGTACATCAAGGAGAATGGTGACCGGCTGAGGATGCTGGAACGCCGCGGCTACAAACTGGAGGGACAAGTCCGGTCCCCCTGGTACGATGCCCGGTGCTTGCGAAAGGGCGCCACCCCTCGTTTGATTGCCAAGGAGTTGGACCGAAACCCCCGCGGTGCCGTCGGGAAGGTGTTCGACGTCGTAGTCCTGGACCGGATGCAGAAAGAGGTCTGCAAACCGCCAGTCTGGCAGGGGAAGTTGGTGTTCGACAACGAGACCTTGGAAATCAAGGGGATGATCCGGCAGGACAACGGGCCGCTCAAGCTGTGGTTCACCCCGGGCATCGACCACTCGGCGCCGATCGGCTCCTATGCCGTCGGCTGCGACATTTCAGCCGGCGGTACCGGCGACTACTCGTCCAACTCCTCGGCGTGTTGCATCAACCGGGCGACCGGCGAACAGGTGGCGGAATACACGGTCATGGGGATGTTCGGCGCCAAGTTCGCGCGAAACGTGATTGCGGTGGCAAAATGGCTGAACAACGCATACGTGGGGTGGGAGGCGAACGGTATCGCCTTGCCCTTCGCGAAGGAAGTCCTGGAGGTGATCTGCTACGGGAACGTCTACTACCGGGACGTCGACGAGGTCGGCAACCGGACGAAGACCCGCAAGGCCGGCTGGTGGAACGGTTCGGACGAGGACAAGGCCGAGCTGTTCGAAGGCATGTGCATCGCCATGGAAGACGGCGAGCTTATCCCCCGCTCTGAGGTTCTGATACGGGAGTGCGGGGAGTACGAATGGGAGAATGGGAAGATCATCCACAAGCTCTCGAAACAGAAGGGAGTGGACGGAAAAGCCCACGGGGATCGGTGTGTTGGCGCCGGCGTGGCGAGGCTCTTGTGCGAGGATCGTCCAGTCGAGCAGGTTGACGAAGACGAAATGCAGGCCCAGAATCCACCATACGGTTCATGGGCATGGAGAGAGCAGCGAGAGCGGGAAAAGGTGTTCGACGATGACACGGAATT
>CAYSCH010000525.1:0-5309 GCA_964429355.1 uncultured Planctomycetaceae bacterium
GCGATGGAGGGCCGCCCCGGCACTGGCAGAGCGCAGAGCCAGTGGCACACGAAAGAGGCAAGCGGATGGATCCTATGGGAGTCATACCTGGCGGGTGAGGTTGCAGGACGCACCCGGCGTCTGGTGCGTATCGATGAGACTTGCCGAGGGCGCTGACACGCGGATGAAACCGACTGCTCCTGGGGCACTGGCAGAGCGCAGAGCCAGTGGCACACGAAACGGGCAGTGTGGTCACTTCTTCTGGCCGGTGCGAGCAGAGCGGCAATCGCCGACCTTGGAGTTGGCTCGGCTGGCTTCTGCAGCGGTGCCGGTCTGGGACCGCGGTGAGTGTCTACTCCACCTGCCGTATGCGAAGCGAATGGATCACTTGAGGAGCTGGATGCGGGAGGGGCGTCACGAAGGGTGATGGCCGGAGTTGCCCGCACATAGCGTTGGAGAATCCCCTGTTTCGGGAGTACAATTGCCGCGTGGTGAGCGGCAAACGGTCTGGTAAAGTCCACGCCAACCGCGGTATCGGCGCGTCATTGTTGTAAGAAGCAGCCGCTTCAGGCGACCAATACTTTAGGGATGACTCAGAAATAACTTCCAGTTCTTCTGACGCCTCACCCTGCTGTCTCCCACAAAGGGGAGAGGGGTAGTGGCGAAGTTATTTCTGAGTCATCCCTTAGGAGGGAAGCTCTGAATTGCTCAATGAGAACCTAGAGTCGCTGTTTGAGAGATGGCTCATTGAGCATAAGGGCGTCGTCCTGAAGGTGGCCCGTGCCTACACGGTGACGACCGAGGATTGCCAGGACTTGGCCCAGGAAATCCTGCTCCAGGTTTGGCGATCCTTGCCGCAGTTTCAGGGCCGAGCCAGCGCAACCACCTGGTTTTACCGCGTGGCGCTGAATACCGCGCTCGGCTGGCACCGCAAAGAGCGACGGCGCCAGAATCGCCAACAACCGATTCTTGCGATTGAAGACCTGTCGGTCGCTGGATTGGACAGTTCTCAACAACTTGTTCAGCGTGAAGTGGTCGAACGGCTCTATGCTGCCATCAGGCAGTTGCCCAGAACCGATGCAGCGCTGGTTCTGCTCTACTTGGACGACCGGAGCTATCGCCAGATGGCCGAGGTGCTGGGCATTTCCGAAAGCAACGTGGGCGTGAAATTGAATCGCGCGAAAAAGGCTCTGGGCGAACTGATGAAGGACGAGTCCCATGAATCCTGACAGCTTCAAGCAAGCCTGGCAGACACAAACGTCGCAAACCCGTCTGACGATCAATGCCGAACTGCTCCTGAAGGAGGTGCGACGGAACCAGCGGCAGTTCACCGCCACCATCTTTTGGCGGGATGTTCGTGAGGTCGGTGTAGGTCTTTTGATGGTACCCTTGTGGCTTTACCTTGGGGTTAAGCACTCTCTGCCTTGGACATGGTATTTGGCGGTACCGGCGCTCTTGTGGATTGTCGGGTACATGCTAGCGGACCGGGTGCGTCACAAACGGCAACCACTCGAGCCGGGCGAACCACTTCACCAGCACGTGGAGAGTTCGCTGGCTCAGCTTGAGCATCAGATCTGGTTGCTTCAGAATGTACTCTGGTGGTGTCTCCTACCTCTGATTGGTCCCTTGCTGGCCTTCTTGGGCCAAGTTGCCTGGGAGGTACGGACGGGCGGTTGGTGGACGGCTCTCTTGCTAGCAGGAGAGGTGGCCTTCGTAGTTATCGTTTTTGCTGGTGTTTACTGGCTGAACCAAATCGCCGTCCGCTCCGAGCTTGGGCCACGACGTCAGGAGTTAGAGGCGTTGCTCAGGAGCCTCAAGGATGAAACCCCTACCGTGACGTGATCATCAAAGGCGTACTGGTCCTACTCCCCTTTTCCAGGTCATTGTCCACTCAGCTTGGCCGCCGCCCTCTTTGTCTCGTCGCCATCGGTTGGCCCAATCCACTTCTCCCAATCAAAGCCCGTGTCGGCCGGCGGAGTCGTCTGCTTCATGTGGAATTGACATTCGCCGCCGACATCCAAATCCCAGTCAATCTCGAAATAGGCCAAAATCCCACCGGCCCACTCCAGTTTCTTGGGCCAGGTTGTGGGGGAAGGGGCGCCCATGAAGTCGGCATAGACCAGCCACACTCCGAATCGGCCTGATGGTGGCTCAGCGTTTCCTATCGGCAGCACGAAACTGTCGGATCGGGCGGAATGGACAATCGTCTCCCGGTCTACATCTTTCACACCCACCGGATGCCACTCGGCGGATACCAGGGGAGTGTCTTGCGTGACAGGCGACTGGATTGTACCTGTTCCGTCGTAAGCACGGATCAAGACGGCCGCAAAATCATTGTCGACTCCCTTGCCCGGATCGATACCCCCGTAGCGTTCGGTCCGATGCTTGCCGTGGGCCCGCAGCAGATAGGGCACATTCGGCCAGAGCCACATCTTGTCGGCATCCCACACCCGCACCCGGCTCATCCAGTCCAGCTCCCGGTAGGCCAGACGGCTGTTCCAGATCTCACGGTGCTCGTCGTCGCCCGGGCGTGTAAGTTCGATCCAAAGGGTAAACGCATTCTGCACATCGGGCGTATCGGGCAAGTCACCGCGCTGCAAGCACAGCTTTCCGCGCAGCAGCGGCTCGCCGACCGGTCCTGCCGGATCGGCTGGATCCTGGGGCGGCCAATAGACTCCGAAGTCGAGCACGTTCTCCGGAGCAGGCACCGGCTCGGGTGTTGGCACCGGCGAATTTCCGCAGCCCCAGATTGGAGCGGAGAGAAATATGACCGCGAATGATTCAAGTAGCCTCATGGATCATGCTCTTTGCAGAGTGGCTGTGGCGAGGGGAACGGAGCGCGGGGCAAGGCCGGGCGGCTATCGTGGTGGTGGTTTGTCCGTGACGAGAGGAACCAAGCGCGGGGCAAGCCCACGCGGCTATCATGGTGGGCAGGCTGAAGCCGGGACTCCAACGAGCGCGGGGCAATCGCACGCGGCTACCTCCAGGACGACTATTCTTCAGGGAATCACGGAAGGCCGTTTGGTTCATTGCTTCTTCGGCAGGCAGTTCAACACACTGGCAGCCACAGCGGCTCCCTGAGCCGTTTTTCCCTTATCGTTGAAATGAACGCCGTCGCCGGAATGCCAATCAGGATGTTGCTCCACAAGCCCGTACAGATCGTTCGCAGGTATGCCATGTTCTTGCATGATGGCAGCGGCGATCCGGTTCCTTTCCTTGACTCGCTCCGTCTGATCAGTGAGTTTCGACAAGTCGTCGCGATCACGCATGGGGGTTGTTGTGGCCCAAATCAACTGGGCATGGCCTGCGCCTTTTTGGAAAGTTTCCAGCAATCGCAGCAGGCCATCCCGGTACTGGTCCTCCGTGTACCCCCAGCCGTGAAGGCCGTTGTTGAAGTGGATGACTGCGAAGGGGTACTGTTTCAGCAAGAGCTGCACCTCGTCGGGAAAGGAAGGATCTGAAACGCATTTGGAGGTCGTGAGCCGGGCGCAGCAGGCCTTGCCTGCGAGACCCTTTTCGACTTCTTCGAAATATCCCCTTGCGATCGAGTCACCGATGAGCAGGACTCTCGGCAAATCGTCCTTGTCGGCGTCCGTGACCCAAATATCTGCCCATTCGATCCGCTCTCGGATCGGCTGCTCCGCAGAAACGAGTTGGGTGATGGCAAGGACCGGGATCAGTGCGATGGCGAATCGTCTCATGAAGGTTGTCCTCCTGGCTGAATGGCCTTGCGTGATTCCCAGAAGAAACTGTGGCAAGGCGATTAGGAACTCGATGCGACGGGACTGACAGAGTTCGTAGGCAAAACACGGATGGAACGCGAGCGCGGGGCAAGTCCACGCGGCTATCTTCAGGACGACAATACTCCCGGGAATCATGCAAGGCCATTTCGTGGTGATCGTTACTCAGACTCTCGGGCAAATTGGTCTGAGGACCATCCTAACGATCCTCAGCAGGAGCCTACAAGTCATCGGCCCGGTGGACTTGGATTCGTTTGCCGCTGTCGTCGGAGGCAAATTGGCTGACGGCAGGCATAGCACGACACCACCTCGAATGGGCGACCGAGCAAGCGGTCGCCGTTGGCCCTTCCGTGTGCGTTTGCCTGCGTCGCTGAGGTTGCCCGGCCGATCTCTCGCAGCTACAATCCCCCGAGTGGCCGGAGATAATGCGCACGCAAAGGAAGTATCATGGGTTGCTCCACCTGTTTGCACGGGCAATGCACGGGGCGCTGCCAGAAGGAAGAGAAGGGCAAGAAAAAGAAGCGGAAGAAGAAACGCAAGGGCAAGAAGGGCAAGAAAGAGTGAATTATCAAGTTAGCGGAGGTCCGAGCGAATGGACGATACCTCCTTTCGGGGAAACCAAGGCACGAAAGGGCTGGTTGTGCGTTGATAGTGGCGATAGTCTTCACCGCGGCTTGCCAGGGCCTGGGCTTCCGTCGGTGGGATTCCGGTCACACAGAGCACGAAATACAGCAGTAACCAAGGAACCAGCAGGGCGATCCACCAATAGTCCGCCCCGGAAGCGAGTGGAAGGTAAGCCCACCAATGGATGCATTCGAAGAAGTAGTTCGGGTGCCTCGAGTAACGCCACCATCCGCTTCGGCACGTCTTGCCCCGGTTCTGCGGATTGGCTCGGAAACGCTCAAGCTGCTTGTCGGCAGCAATCAGCCCCGTCATTCCGATCAGCCAAAGGCCGACGCTTGCCGAGGCGTCGAAGGCACTCAGAGGGTTCCTGTTCCAGGTAACCACCAGGACCGGTAGGGCAAACACCAAGGCGACTACGGCCTGGATCTGAAAGAAGCGAAAGAGCCGCCGGTCTGCCTGTGCACCCCAATTGGCGCGCATTCTTGCGTATCGCCCTTCCTCGGGATGGCCCACAACCCGTCGATACAAATAGGTCGTCAGCCGCAAGGACCAGAGCCCAATCAGCGCACCGGCCAGCCAACGCCGCCCCAGGTCTCCCCCGGCCATGAGCGCAAAACTGACTCCCAGCACGCCTATCGCGCCCGACCAGGCCACGTCGACAATGGCTGCATTCTTCGTTCTGCGCTGAACGAGCCAGAGACAGCTCATCAGCCCAACGGCGAACAGCAGGCCAATCACGATCTGAAAAACGGGATGAATCATGGTTCGCTCATGGGAAGATGGACAGGGTCGGCTCCATGCGGCAGTCGGGCTTGCTCAACACGATTTGCGACAGGCCGATCTGCCGCTCGGCGAAACCGGCCTCCGAATAGCTGAAGTAGTACTCCCAACTCCGCAAGAACCATTCGTCAGCACCGAGCGAACGGATCCGTTCCCTTCGATCATCAAACCGACGACGCCAATGGC
>CAYSCH010000526.1:0-5275 GCA_964429355.1 uncultured Planctomycetaceae bacterium
AGAAGGCAATCGAATCAAGCGGACCGCCATCGCCACGGGCGAGGTGACCGAGTATGTGTGGGATCATCGGAACCGGCTCGTGGCGGTCGTCGACCGCCTCAGCGAGGAGGGGCCAGTCGTTCAGTCGGTGGAGTATGTCTATGATTCGCAGAACCGGTGGATTGGCAAGTCGGTGGAGCCTGATGGCGATGGGCCGGAGGGAGCGGTCGAGACGCATTTCGTCTACCAGGGGAACCAGATCGTCCTTCAGGTCGACGGCGAGGGTGAGGTCGCGAACCGCTATCTCTGGGGTCCGGCGGTGGACCAGATCCTGGCCGACGAGCAAGTGCAGGCGGATGGTTCAAGTGAGGTGCTTTGGCCGTTGACGGATCACTTGAATACGGTTCGGGATTTGGCGGACTATGATCCCGAGACGGATGTCACAACCGTCGTCAACCACATTGTTTACGACGCCTTCGGACGGGTGACGAGCCAGACCGACGCCTCGGTCACCACGCTGTTCGGCTTCACGGCCCGACCGTTTGACTCGGACACGGGGCTGCAAAACAATCTGAATCGGTGGTACGATGCGGAGACGGGGACTTGGATCAGCGTCGACCCGATGGGCTTCGCCGCGGCCGATGCGAATCTGTATCGGTATGTGGGGAATGAGGTGACGGTGGCAACGGATCCGACGGGGCTGGTCGGTGAAGACTGGATTATCACAACTGCGGGCGGCCAAATCGTGAGGATTATTGTGCCCGGCGTCGGCGTTTTCCAGGGGCCAATGGCGGCGTGGGAGGCGGGTGCGGCGACTGAAATCACGGCTTCGGAGGTGGTGGGCATTCTACTGGAATCGCGACAAGGCGCTGTCGCAGGAGAGGCCGTTGCGGTAGAGGGGGCGGTAACTGCGGGCGGCGGCTTCTGGACGACCATAGCGTACGGAGGTGCGTACACCATCATAGCTGCGGAAGTAGTCGTTGTCGTCGGCGAGGTGTCGGCCATTACATACCACACCAGCAAAGATTTCTCTGCTCGCTCTGAATTTGTAGACTTGTCGGAACAGCAATACGTCAGACAGGGATATGGCGCAGCCACGGCTGCCCAAAAGGCCAAACAAGATTTGGGCAAACTTGACGAGAACCGACCTGGATTCTGCTCGTTGTATGGTCATTACTTCTGCGAGACCTATGTTGGATGGTGGTAATCTAGCGTGAACACGCCACTCGTTATGTCGGATCAAGCAAGGCGTCTTCTTGATCGCGCGATCGACAACGCAAAACGCTTGCGCCGTGAACCGGCAAATGCTGCACATTTCGTGATGTCGGTGATGAGGAAACCGCCGTCTCTTGCGAGCTACATACTCGACGATCTTGGAATTGACGTTGACTTGCTCCGGGAAGCGATCGAGGAGATTTCTCTACAATCCGTGAGTGCCGCAACTACCTCAGAAAGCATCCCTGCTGTCGTCGAGCGAGCTCGGTTCAACGCAGAACGATTCCATTGTACGTTCGTTGATACCGAGCATGTCTTACTAGGGGCGATGCAGTTGGCCGGGCCCATCTTGCGCGAGGCGTTCCGCAGTTTTGGCGTGTCGGTAGAGGATGCCATTGTACGAGCAGAGGCGATTTCCCAGATGGCAGCGACGGGCGCGATACTTCCGGCGCGACCGGATCAAGGCCAAGAGACGGAAGGCAAAGACAGCTCAACGAATTCGGCGCACTGATTGCGCGGCCGATCGACTCCGCCACGGGACTCCAAAACAATCTGAATCGGTGGTACGATGCGGAGACGGGGACGTGGATCAGTGTGGATCCGATGGGGTTCGCCGCAGCCGATGCGAATTTGTATCGGTACGTGGGGAATGAGGCGACGACTCTCATTGATCCGGTAGGTCTGGAACCATGGACAAGCCTGGGTGGGTGGAATCCTTGGTGTGTGCCACCTTTTAGTTGGGGGATCAGTTTGGCGACCGGAGTTGTTTCGGCCGATGATCGGGGGCTTGAACTGGATCGCGCGAGACGTACGGCGATTCGTGAACGCGCGATCAACAATCCAACGGAGGAGAATGTTAGGGCCGCCCTGGAGAGTTACCGGGCTACGCAGGGCGAAGTTGACCGGATGGCAACGGCTGCCGAAATCGGCGTGGAGTACAACGCCGCGGCTTTGGGGGGCGGATATCTGCCGGCAGGGCGAACGGCCGAAGCTGCTTTTTCCGCCGCTGGCCGAGCGATGGACAGAAATGGACTGACGAAGGCGGGCCGCGCTATACAGAAGCATGGCGACCGAGCTGGAAGTGTATTTCCAAAGTCAACGGGAAGCGCTGCCGCGAGGAATGCCATGGGACAAGAGGTGTTGGACGGCATAATTTACAGTACAAGTCGAACGATCAAACCGAACAAATATGGCGGTATTGACATTTGGGACAATTTCACGCAGCGCGGTGCTCGATTTGACAGTCATGGGAATTTCATAACCTTCCTTGATCCGTAGGAGCGAGTGACATATGCCGGACTACAATGTGATAATCGCCAGTGACCCTGACCACGAGAAGGTTTTCGCTGAACTCCGGTATGGAGACAAAGTTATCGCTTGCGTAAGCCAAGAGAACGGCGCTGATCGGCTGAATGTTGAGTTCCCGGGACCTGGATTAGTTGAAGCTTACGTTCTGCGCGAGGTCCCGTTAAACGATTTCATCTACCTGCTGGAATCGGGCGCGAAGAAATTGCTGGAGCAAGAATAGCCAAGCTCGAATGTCCGCCTTGCTCGGGCTCTTGACGCAGATGACGTCGCCGGATGGGGTGGCGGACTATTCGTACGACGCCCGTGGGCAATTGACGGGGGCGAGCTACGAATACCAGGATGGGGAAGCCTACTCGTACGACGCCAACGGCAATCGGACCGGCGGCGGTTACGTGGTGGGCGACCACAACCGGCTGCTCTCGGACGGGACGTACAGCTACGAATATGAGGGCGAAGGGAACCGAATCAAGCGGACCGCCATCGCCACGGGCGAGGTGACCGAGTACGTGTGGGACCATCGGAATCGGCTGGTGGCGGTGGTGGATCGGCTGAGCGAAGAGGGGCCAATCGTCCAGTCGGTGGAATACGTCTATGATTCTCAGAATCGCTGGATCGCCAAGTCGGTGGATCCGGATGGCGACGGGCCGGAAGAAGCGGTTGAGACCCACTTCGTCTACCAGGGCAACCAGATTGTTCTGCAAACTGACGGCGCGGGTGAGGTCACCAACCGGTATCTCTGGGGGCCGGCGGTGGACCAGATCCTGGCCGACGAGCAGGTGCAGGTGGATGGTTCGAGCGAGGTATTGTGGCCGCTGACGGATCACCTCAATACCGTGCGCGATCTGGCCGTCTACGACGCCGAAACGGACGTCACTACCATCGCCAACCACTTGGTTTACGACGCCTTCGGACGAGTCACGGGGCAGACCGATCCGACCGTGACCGCGCTGTTCGGCTTCACCGCCCGGCCCTTCGATTCGGACACGGGGCTGCAAAACAATCTGAATCGGTGGTACGATGCGGAGACGGGGACGTGGATCAGTGTGGATCCGATGGGGTTCGCCGCAGCCGATGCGAATTTGTATCGGTACGTGGGGAATGAGGCGATAACGGCCGTCGATCCCAGCGGACTAGAAAGAGGAGATTGGGATAGCCTGGGGGGGTGGAACCCGTGGTCGTGGTGGGGCATCCGAATGGTCCCTAACGCACTGACAGGAAACTCCGATTGTTATGGCTGGGAGGATGACGAACTCAACCGCAAGATCCTTGCGAACAAGATCGAGCATATTCAGACGGCCGAGGATTATCGGCGTGTACAGCAGGGTCAGCTTAAGGAAGCGGCGAGGCTATCGGCGCAACAAGCTGAAAATGGCGTCAACGCGAGCATAATAGGCTTCAGCGGAGGCTTCTTGCGGCCATCGGCTGCCGCAAGTAGACCCGCGAACCTAACGCCGGGGGGTGCCGGTCGTAGCGGAGCGTTTAGACAAGCCAAGGATGCTGGGATTCCCCGGAGCCAGCAACCGTCGGCCGTGCGAACGGTGCCGGACAGGACGAACCCGGCGAGGACAGTTCGAGAATACGAATTCAAGGTGCCGGGAAAGAAGGAACCAGTAGTGATCCGAGAGGATCGAGGTGGGCACACGTATGGGCCGAATGATCCCCAGAATCGCGGCCCGCACTTTAACACGCCCGATGGTGGGCATTACGACTACCAAATTCACGGCGGTTGACCACGTATGCCAACAACTCAATATCATGCCGACGCACTGGCAAATGACTTCGCGTTGTTCTGCGACGATGTTCGGCAAATCGCGATATGGCGAGATCTATTTGCGCACGGGCCGCCCGTGAGCGGCTTGACAATTACGCCAAGCCAGGGGTCGTTGGAGAGCATCGTCGAGGCATCAAGAAGCGTCCTGCTCGCCGGACACCATCCTCGTGCTGGGTCACATTTGTGGATGTTCCTTGCTGATGGTCCGTGGCAGGATGACACTCGCCTCGCGAACTACTGGAAGATTTGGAGATATCTGCGACGGGAGGGGATAGCCTGGCCAGAATCCCAAAAAGGGCCGGAAATCGTATCCCGTTCGGGCAGCTGTGTGCGATATGCCTCAACAGGGCTGGTGGACAGCACGAATTTCGGCCCGGCAATGACGATTGCATTTCGGCGGCTTTGCGCCTCGTTCATGCTTGTCAGCGCAGATGATTTTCTCTCGGAGCCGGGTGTTCTCGGGCTGTTTAACACTGCGTTCTCGCGTCTTACTGACGGCAGCGCCGAGACGCATGTAGACTGGGGACGACTTATCCAATTCCGAGCAGCACGAGGGGATGTAATCATCAAAAGGGCTGGACTGTTCGATGAGTTCGCGTGGTCGCTTGACCTTTTCGCCCGACCGGACGTGTTGGAGCAGTTCTGCAAGCACGGGATGGAAAAGGGGACATCACGGGAACGGGGTCAGGCTTAGACTATTAACCGCCTTTGCGGAGGACCGGGTGGCCCCGGGCGGTTTCCCGCCCGGGGCTCCCACAGACCCGCTCTGTGCCGGTTTGCAGCCTCCGGTTCCTCAAGTGATCCCTTCGTTTCGTGTGAGTCTAGATCGTTCTGCAAATCGACGGCGAGGGACAGGTCGCCAACCGCTATCTTTGGGGTCCGGCGGTGGACCACATTTTTTGCGGACGAGCAGGTGCAGTCGGACGGTACGAGCGAGGCGCTGTGGACGCTGACGGATCACCTCAATACCGTGCGCGATCTGGCCGTCTACGACGCCGAAAC
>CAYSCH010000527.1:0-5248 GCA_964429355.1 uncultured Planctomycetaceae bacterium
GATCGGTGGCGAGACTGTATGCCAACGAGAACTTCCCACTGCCCGTGGTGGAAGGATTGCGGCAGTTTGGCCACGATGTGATCACAAGACCGACCCTCAGCCGATCGGTTTGAGCAAGACTGGCAATGGGTCGGAAGCTGAGGCACTCACTCTGAAACGCCCGTTGAAGTTGTCATAATGGGATCCATCGGTCGGGCCGATTCGGTGTTGGGTGGGGAAATGGCGATGAATGACGAGAACCCCTATCAGTCGCCGGAATCGGCGCCGGAGCGCGAAAAGAGGCAATCGATTGGCACGGTTTCCGGGATCTTGGTGGGATTGATACTTGGATTGGTGTATGCCGCCGTATTGTTTGTGATTTCGGCGGTTCAGACTCTGTGGCTCCGGGCATTGCTGACATCCGGCTGCGTGCTGACCGGTGCTCTGGCCAGCGTGTTAATCCGCGACATCGCCCAGAGACATTTGCGACAACGCCGATGAACAACACCCCCTCCAGCCGGACTCGCCGCCGATTCCTCGCCTCTGCTGCGGGCTCCACCCTCCTCCCCGCCGCCATGACTCATGCCGCAGGAACAACGCGGAGTTCTGGGGACGGCGGAGTTCTGGGGACGCCATACATAATAACTCTTGACGGAACACCACGCGGGATCACATTGCCGGCGCTGCCTTTGACCAGTCGTGACGCGGAAACCACTCGCTACGAAGCCGTGCATAACGCTCTTCCCCCTTGGATTCCTGCCCCTCCTGTTCCGTCGTCGGGCAATCTCCCCTGCGTCTCTGCGCCTTGGCGCGAGCCCCTTTCAAACTCATCGCAGCGCTCAAAGAGAATTCTAGATCCCAGGAAGGTGCCGCACGTCTCCCCGAAAAGAACGATTGTGAGCGTTTCGGAATTCCACGTTCACTTTTCCCGGGAGATTCCAGAATGTTATACCTGGATATCGACTGACGCAAGCGTTCCGACTGTTTGACTTGCCGATTTGTCGTAAACGCACTACAAAAAACGATTTCCACAGAAGAACAGAAAACCACAGAGGACACCAAGAGCGAATGGCAAGACGTCAGGAGAAATGCCCTGCAGCACCCAGGTTCCGCGCCTCTTGATGTGCCTCCTCCGTGTTCTCTGTGCCTCTCTGTTTGCGTTTTCCTTTGCAGAACCCGTTACGGGATAAGTTGTTCGGTCCAATGAAGTCCCCAATTCAAACCCCACTCCTGACTTCTTCTCTTCATTTTCCTTTCCCCCCATTTTCTTTTCTCTCTCCTTTCCCTCCTGATCTCTGGGCAGTTCCGTGGGCCACGAAAACACGCCGCCTCCGAAGGATTCTCTTCGCTTGCGCATATACTCTCTAGGTGTCGTCGACCGCCCGGTATGCCCTGGACGAATTGCAGACGATGGACATGAAGAGCCGTTACGAGTCGCTGCAGAACCGCGATGCCGCGGCGTGGGATGAGTTCTACGAGGAACACGTCCGTGAGTTGTACGGCTTCGTCTTTCGCTTGTTGCGAGGCGATCCCCAGGCCGCTGCCGACGAGTTGCAGAACATTTGGCTCGACGCCATCAGCCACATCGTGCAGTTCGATCCCAAACGAGGCGAACTCCGCTCGTGGCTCTTCGGAATTGCCCGACGGAGGGTTGCCCTCTACTGGAGACGACGCCTGGCACGCAGCGGCACCTGCGATCCTGCTCGCAAGGAAATCCCCGTGGAAGACTTCGACGGCGCCGTCGTACCCGACGACGTTCTCGAACATCTGGAACAAGCCGATGTCGTACAAGCCTCGTTGCTGGCACT
Organism: uncultured Planctomycetaceae bacterium; assembly: GCA_964429355.1. Lineage (GTDB taxonomy): Bacteria > Planctomycetota > Planctomycetia > Pirellulales > Thermoguttaceae > JAAYAY01. The sequence goes on from CAYSCH010000527.1 coordinate 1,788, forward strand.
GCCCCCCGAGCGGCGGCAGGTGCTGATCGAAAAGTATGTCCAGGAGCGGTCCGTCGCCCAGATCGCGGCCAGGACCGGCAAGTCGCCCAAGGCGGTGGAGTCGCTCCTTTCTCGTGCGCGGGGGCAATTCCGAACCTTGCTCCACTGGTATTTCTCCGACACAAGCTGCAGGAACGACCCATGAACGCAGCATCCAGTACCAACGATCCTGGTCGCGACGATGCAGTGATGCGCGAGCTGCTTCTGCTCGCCGACCGGCAGGAGATTCAGCCCCCCGGCGATGTGCTCGATTCTGTGCGGGCCAGGCTGCACGAAAACACCGTGCCGTCACCCTCGGCCGCGCCAAGGCGGGCAGCTCGTGGAACCTGGCGAGCTGTCGGCATCGGGGCCGCTGCCGCGGTTGTCGCGCTGATTGCCCTGTTCTTCTGGATGCAACCCTCCAGCACCGCGTGGTCTCAAGTCGTCCAGTCTGTTCGTGCCATGCCGTGGATTCACGCGAAAGCCGTCGGCAGCAAGGGTAACTCGCAGGAATCGTGGGCTTCGTTTTCCCGGAACATCGGCGCCCTCCGCACCGACGACATGGTCCGCTATGACGATTTTCGATCGGGGATCCGCTACGAGTACGACCCACAGAAGAAGAAACTCTTTCGCCTGTCGACGTCTGGTGAGGTACAGTTCAAATCGGAGGAAGGATTGTTTCACGCGATCTTTCGCGGGGATGCGACCCTTGGCGATAACTTACTCGGGCAACCCATCGTCCAACAGCGGCAGCGCACGGTGGACGAGCAAGGCCGGCGGTGGATCCTGTACGAATTGGAGTTCGCCGATCCTGACAGCAGGGATCTCGGCAAGACGACCTCGGTGGCGATTCGCGTCGATCCCCAAACCAAGCTGCCTGACTCGATGACCTTCACCCGCGGGGATGAAAAATGGCAGACCACGATCGACTATCCGGACGAGGGCCCGGCGGACATCTATGCCCTGGGGGTACCGCGAGATGCGCCGGTCGACGATCGCACGCCGCCGCCAGACCTCGATCGAATCCTGAAGATCGTCCAGCAGAACCGGCGTGATTTCGGCGACTACCTGGCCGTTGCCGGCGGAGACAATAGCGACAGGCGGTTTGCCGTGCACTTGATCCGGTGCAAAGGCGACCAATGTCGTATCGACATTGGCCTCGGCGACACCAGCCACGTGGCATCGGCGGCCGACATGGAACAGTGGTGGCGGGAGCACGGGAAAGACACCCTGCCCGTGGGATCGGTCCTCTGCGACGGCCGCCGCGTGTATCAGCGCACCTTCGCCGGACCCGAGCCCGAGTGGGAACTTTCCAATTCCCCCATCCAGCAAACCGGCGGACGCGCCGCCGCGGCACGCATCGGGAGAGTGGCGAAGTACTTCGTCGACCTCAAGGCGTATCCATCGACACTCTCTCCCGAAGAGCTCGCGTCGACGCCCTTCTTGACGGTTCACCTCGACCCAACGGGCGAGAACGGACCCGCCGGGACCGTTCGCGTGGAACGGCTGGTCACAGCGACCGGGGCGGCAGCCGTCCAGAGCACGGATAAAGAAGAGTTCTGGCTCCAGCCTGAGTACGGTTACGCCGTCGTCCAATACGCCATTTCCCTCAGTCCTGCGGCTCAGCAAGACTCGCTGCCGAAGCCAGACCAATGGATCTGGAAACATGAGGCTTTTCGGCAGACGCCAAGCGGCGTCTGGTATCCCACCGTGATACGCTGGCAGAACATCCCCCAGTCTGCCGGCAAGAACAAACCGGCTGGCATCGAGGTCGAAGATCAGGTCACGTACTTCCACCTCGATTTCGCGGCGGAACTCCCCGACGAACTGTTCAGTCCGGGGTGGCAAGGCAATTTGCTCGGCGGCATCACGTTCCCTCAAGGAGCCGATCTCCTGACGACCAGCGACCTCGGCAAGATCCGGCCGCCGGGCGGAGTGCCGCTCATCTGCTCTCGAAGTGTGCTCACCCCCGAGGTGCTGAGCAGGGTGAGCCGGCGGCTGGAGGCGGCGCCCGGAAAGGACCTCGACCAGTGGGTGGCTGAACTGGAACGGATCATGGGCAAGAGAGTCGATTCCTGGACGGACAGACAGGGATGCCGCACCAGCTTCGTCACTCGAATGAGTGTGGCCTTCGACGGCTTCAGGTGGAACTCCCAGGCCGCAGATATCCTCTTCCAGCGAGCCCGGAGCCTGCCGCCGTCCGAAGCCGGAGCCTGGAAGGAAGCCCTGGAAACGTTGCTCAGTGAGAAGATCGAACCGGCGTTCGAGCTCCCGCTCGTCCTCATTCCCATGGATGCTCTTTACGAAGGCCAGAACTATAGTGCCGATCGTGCCAGGAAGTACCTGGCTCGCTTGAAGCAACTGACTGCCGGCGACGTCTCACTCTGGAAGGATGAGGTAGACCAGTTCGGGGGTCGCAACCTCGACGCCGCGATCAACATCGTCCTGCTGGACGATTACTTCGAAAAGGAACAGTTCCAGCGCAAAAAGTTCCATGCCGCGATCGAAAAGAAAAAGGTGCCAGCCACCAAATAAGGCAAGACTGGACAAGAGCATGACCGCCCCGCCATCGGTCGCCCACTTGCCGGTCAGCGTTGATTCGAGCCGGTTGAGCCGGCCGGTGGCGTACCCTGCTCGGCTGACACAAAAATCCGTACAGGCCCAGGCCCCTGCTGCCCGCCAAAGACCACTCAACCCAATTCAAACCGCACTCCTGACTTCTTCTCTTCATTTTCCTTTCCTCCAATTTTCTTTTCTCGCTCCTTTCCCTCCTGATCTCTGGGCAGTTCCGAGGGCTCCATACATAACACTCGACGGAACTCCAAGCGGGCATTCCTCCGAGACCTTCGTGCTCTTCGCTCCCACTCAGCGACGTGCAACCACGCTGGCACTTTGCTCATGCTATTCATGAGCGCGCCCTCCTTGAAACGTGAAACGCCAGGGTGCCCTCGCCGGCAAGACCCTTCAAACGACCCCTCCAGTAATCGTCAATTATCCGGCCTGCATCCTGGCCAAAAACGCGGCCAGAATTTTCTTCTCCCTGCGCCGCAACGACTTGCGCTCAGGTGTCCCAATGTTTCCAAGATTCCGTTCCCGCCTCCCCCTACAATCCACCTCTGACCTCCTGACCCGACCCCCGACCCCCGACCCCCAACCCCCGACCCCCGACCCCCGACCCCCGACTCCTGACCCCCGCCCCTGTCCCCCGTCCTCCTGACTCCTGACTCCCGACTCCTGACTCCCGACTCCTGACTCCTCCCCTATGTCCCCACTCGACTTCATCCACGCCCACGCCGACATCTTTGCCCGCTGCGGCTCCGTCGTCGCCTCCTACCGCACCACGAACGCTCGCCGCTGCGGCCCCTACTACCGCCTCGCCTACCGCACCGGCGGCCGCCAGCGATCCCTCTACCTCGGCGCCTCCGAAGAGCTCGTCGCCCAGG
>CAYSCH010000528.1:0-5204 GCA_964429355.1 uncultured Planctomycetaceae bacterium
TCCGGCTGAGTACTCCTTGCCCACGTGGTCCCAGCGCAGTTCGATCGATTCGCCCGGCCGCAGGGTCAGGTCCATCGAGTGCTTGGTGTTGCTGCCAAGATCGCCTTTCCGCTCCCCTTCGTAGCTGTAGAGCGAGGCGGAGAACTCGTCGGTTGCGCGGTCCTCTCGCTGACCGATTCCGTAGCTGTGCGTCCGTTTGATCAGGTCGTGGTCGCGAACGACCTCCGTGCAGGATGCGATCGTCTTGTTGTCGCGCTCCAGGCAGATCACGTGCTCGTCGCTGTCGAGCAGGTGGTAGTCGCCGTCGTAGAAGACCTCGCAGACGACGTGCCCGACCGGGTAGCCGCGTCGCGGCACGAGCCCGGCGGCTTTCCAGAGATCGTTGATCAGATGGGCCTCGTTTCCGCAGAGGGTATAGCCGTAGACGTTGAGCACCTTGAGCACGTCGTTACACTCGCTGTCCCAGGTGCAGGCATGAAACCGATGCCGGCGGGAAAACTCCCAAATCGCCCGGGCACGATCGGCTTCGCTCGTGTAGCCGCCGGTCGCCTCGGCCACGACTTCCTCCAGGGTCCGCCAGTTCCGCCGCCCGTTGACGGCGATCCGCGGATTGAGCACGTTGGTCTGGCCGGTGTTTTCGATCAGCACCGAGCGGTTCGGTTGCCAGCCCTGCACGAAGGCTCCGTAACCGATCGGGTCGCGGGTCATTGTGCCGTCGACGGTGCCGTGGAACCGGATTTCGTAGGTGTGCCAACCTGCCCGCACCACTTCCTGGTACTGGCACGGTTTGTCGTCGGCGCGATCGTCATAGGGCTTTTTGGGTTCGCCGATGACGGCGCCCAGGGCGTGGGCTGCAGCAAGCCACGCCAGGCCGTATGCGACAACGTACTTCATGACCGAATCTCTATGACGTGTAGGTTGCTCGCAGGATCCCCAATTCGCACACCGAGAACACGCAGTTCCGAAGGGTCGAAATCGGGTTGGAGAAGTTCGGCGAGGTCAATCTTCAATTTCGTTGCGAAAGTGTCCTCAAACTCTCGTAAATCACTCCGTCTCCGTCACAGGCGTGCCATAGCTGGTCGCTCTGCTCGTGGGTATCGTAGGTCCAATAGAGCCATCCGGCAAAGCCGTTCTGCGCGAACAACTCGGCCAGCGTGCCCATCCAGGCGGCGGCGGGCTGGACTGTCGGAAAAGGGTGTTTGAAGGCACCGAATTCCCCAACGATCATCGGTTTGCCGAGTTCGGCAGCCAGGCGTCGAACCTTGTCGAACTCCACGGAATCGAGATCCCGTTGCCAGGCGCCGGCGTCGCCTGAGTAGAAGTGCAGGTCGAGGAAGTCGGCCTTCGACTTCAGGATCGCCAACGGCCGGAACGGGATTCGATTTTGCCAGGCAGCCTGCTTGACGCCAAAGTCGCCCGGCCCGCTCCGATCCACCGCGGCGTAGGTGAATACACTGGCGCTCACGAGCGAGCGAGGATGGACCTCGCGAACGGCATCGACCATCCGGTTGATGAAATGGATCGCTCCGTCGTCGGCCAACGCCTGGCGCTGATCGGGAAGCGCGTAGATCTTGCCATTGGCCGCTCTCACCGAGCCCGACGTTAAGGTAAACGGCGGGCCGCCGTGGAAGCAGAACTCGTTCTGAAGGTCGTAGGAGAAGATGGCTCCCAGGCACGTTGGCCGAGCCGCGTGAAGTCCCCGGATGAGGTCCTGGAGGAATCGAGCCTTGGCTTCGATGTGACCGGCCGCAAGGTAGGCCGCGTTCGGCTCGTCGAGCACCGCGTCGTGCCCGAGCGAGTCGCCGTAAGGCGCCACCGGCGGGAACGACTCCGTACACAACATGACCGCGATCTGATGGTCTCGCGCCCGATCGAGAAAATCGGCCACGTTGGCAACATAGGCTGCCGATAACCCCGCCTGGCCCGATCGAGCGATCGTGCCGGGAACGGATGCGTTGGCATTGAGAAACACGCGAACGACGTTGAACCCGTCGCGATGCCAGCGCTGGAGGACCTTTTCCAGCGTCTGCGGATCGTAATGCTCTGGATCGAAGGTATTGTGACTTCGTCCGGCGAAGAGGCGGATGTAATTGAAGCCCCGCGGCGAGAACGGCTCGTCCGCCAGGCGCTGGACGAAAATTCCCCGCTGGATCGCAACGGCCGATTCCGGAATCGGCGGCAATTCGGCGGCGCTCAGGGGCAGGTCAGGGCCGGTTGCGGCAATCGCTGCCAGGAAGATGCCTATGGAAAGTATGTACCTCATGCCCGTGATCCCCGACTCTCCAAAGGCGAGTTGTATCCCTTTGACCCGAGCGTAGCAGAGTCGCCTGCGGGGATCAATCGTTGGCATTTCGCTGTTCAGGCAAAGACCTCGATTCCCTTGGGGGCGGGATCGGGGAACGGGGCATCGCAGAAGGCGCACGCCCCGCGATCCTGCGGCGCCGCCGCATGGCACCGGCCGCACTCCTGCCGAACGGGCCAGCGGCGATGGCAAAGGTAGGCCAGGTAGCCGGGCAGCCCGAAGAAGAAGACGAACGCGGCCCAGGTCTTTCGATAGGGCAGTCCGTATTTTTTCTGTCGTCGAATCGTGGCCCAGCCCAATACAACGCCCAGAACCAGGATACCCGTGATCGCAGGCCAGGCGATCCGTAGAGTCGAACATAAGGTCTCCCAGTAGCCAATCTCCGGATGCTGTTCCTGCCCCATCTCGGGCACGCCCAGAATGGCAAGCATCGGCAAGAACACGCCCGGCACCGGAATCATGCCCGCGAACAACAGCGTTTCGGAGCCGGTCACGTGTTGTGGCGCGCTCTGGTTCAGCGCGACTTCCTTTCGATCCAGCACCTTCCCTGCCTGATCGGCCCATGTTATGGTGCACGTCTCCTTGCCGGTCGCCGAATCGAACTGAATCTCGGCATACATCGCGCGTTCGTCCGCCGTGGCGTAGAACGTGAACTGCCGCTTGCGCAGCGACTGCGGAATCACGTACGCTGCAAGCGTTTCGCCTGCACGTGAAAGAACAAGGGTTCTCTTGGGAAGACGCACTGCCAACAATCCCACTTTGCCCGGTGCAGTTCCGTCCGCCTTGGCGGTCTGGAACTGTGCCATTGCGATCAACTGAGGATCTTCAAACAGCACGTCGACCGTTTTCTCGACGAGATTCACCTTTCGGATCTTGCCCAGGGAGCGAACACACACAATCTCCCCGGGAAAGTCCGTCTCGTAGTTCATGTCGATGGATTGCATCAATCTGGGGGTCCAACTCTTCGAGATTATGGAGTCGCTTCCGGAAAGATAGTGTCCGGCCGGGACCGGGAACCACTCGTCTTCCGAGGGTACGTCTTCCGTCCACCCGTTGGTCCCCAGGTAGCCGAGGCAACCATTTCTGACCTGCTCATAGCCTACGAAGTAACCGGCTCCGTCCTCCTCTCCGTTGTTAACAAAGTACCACAGCAACGGAGGTTGTCCTGTCATCCTGAAACTCTCGATGCGTCCAGCCCAATCGCGGCCTATCCAGCCCGCTTGCGTTCCACTACCGAGGCCGAGTTGGGCTCCGTTGATCGTATCCTTTGGGTTCTCCGGTTCGATCGGTTCTCCGTCGAGACCAGAGTAGGCAGGATCGGAGCTCCTCGGGTGTACCGCGATGACAGGCGTGCCGTCGGCAAACACAGCGAGACTTCGGTGAGGAGCAACAAAGGACGGAAAGAAGGTGTTGCTGACAAAACCGGCAGACATGGCAGCGAACATCGCCCAGATCACGGCCAGGCCAACGGCCAGCACCAACGCCAGGGCAAGAGGATGGCCAATCCTCTCGGAGCGGATCCCGAAACGATTGCCGGGTTTGTCGTCTTCCGGCCGTGGGAGATCTTCTTCGTGGCTTTGGGACAGTCTTGGGTTCTTCGACATGGTAAGATCCAATCAGGCAAAGTCGCGGGTTTTCCCTGCCCAGAGAATGCTGGTGACGAGCAGGGTGGTCACGGCCACGAGCGTCATACCCCCAATGAACCACCACCAAGGGATGGGGGCCGCGAGAAGGAACAGCGGCACGGCAATCGCAGCCAAGGGAACAAGTCGCGAGCCGAGCCAGCGTGCCTGGCGGACTCCACAGAGAAACGCCGCCAGATAGGCGATCGGCATCGACGCCCAGATCTTCCACGTTGTGAACGTCGTCGACCACTCGAAGGGACTGGGATGGGTTCCGGGCGTGGCTGCCCAGAATCCCAGGACGAGTACCGGCATAGCGCCAATCAGCCAGTACAGCCCCACGCCGACCATCGTCTTGGTCAGAAACACGGTGCGACGCGCCAAGGGACGGTGCAGCAAGAAACAATACGTGCCGCCTCGGCTCTCCCCCAACGATTGCCGGAACGCAAGTGCCACCACCAGAACAAACGAGATCATCCAGTAGTGAGTGTTGAAATTCCCTTGGACAAAGGGAAACTGGCGGTCGCTCCAGTAGCCAGTCATTTCGCCCATGAGTGTGTAGAATCCGGGAAGCAGTCCGAATCCCCTCGCCACGGTGGGGCTGACGATCATTCCCACCACATACGCATACGCCGCCAGCCCGATCACCACGATCCAGGCGATCTCACGCAGCTCCTTGATGGCCAATGCTCTGATCATCGGTCTCCTCTCCGGCAAAAATGGGGAGCCGCCGCCGCGGCCCCCGCGTGTACTCGATAAACGCCTCTTCCAGGTTCAAGTCGACCAGTTCGATCGATCTGGGCTCGAGCGATTCGGCCAGTCGCTGGTGCTCCTGGTTGTAGTCGACCACGACCAGTTCCAGATCGGTCCCCACCGCCCGGCTACTCACCAGGCCGTTGCAGGCTGGGAACTCGGGCGGCTCTGCCGCGAATCCCAGCACGACCTTGCGGACGGCCTGCTTGAAATGCTCGGTCGGGCAGTCCACTCGCAACACGCCGTCGACGAGAATCCCGATCCGGTCGGCCACCCGTTCCACGTCGCTGAGAATATGTGAGCTGAACAGGATCGTCCGCCCCTGACGCTGGATGATCTGGATCAGCGATTCGAGGAAGTCGCGCCGGACGACCGTGTCGAGGCCGATCGTCGGATCGTCGAGAATCAGCACTTCCGGGTCGGACGCAACGGCCAGGGCCAGCGAAACCTGAGCTCGCTGCCCGTTGGACAATCGGCGAATCTTCTGCCGGGGCGAAAGTTCGAAGTGGTCGAGGATCTGGTCGAGG
>CAYSCH010000529.1:0-5201 GCA_964429355.1 uncultured Planctomycetaceae bacterium
ACAACGGCCAGCACACCGCCTTGGAGATGATCGCCACTCGCGACCTGCTGGAACTGCTGGAAAAGGTGATCGACCGTTACCGCGACGCCGGAAATGTGATCCTCCAGATTGTCTTGAAGAACTCCTGAGCCCGGAAACGACACCAATGACTCTCGTGGTTTGTGTGATCGTGTTCGGATTGGTCTTCGAGTATGTCAACGGCTTTCACGATACGGCCAACGCAATCGCCACGGTTGTGTCGACGCGGGTGCTCACTCCCCGCCAGGCCATCGTGCTGGCGGCAGTCTGCAACCTGATCGGCGCCCTCTGGGGCACCGCGGTGGCCACAACGATCGGGAGCGGCCTGGTCGAGACCGGCGTGGTGAGCCTGGAAACCGTCTTCTGGGCGCTGTTGGCGGCCATCGCCTGGAATCTTCTGACCTGGTGGTTGGGCCTGCCGTCGAGTTCCAGCCATGCATTGATCGGCGGCCTGTGTGGAGCGGCCTTGGCCTCTGCCGGCGGCGACTGGTCGGTCATCCGCTGGTGGGAAGTCTCTCCCGCCGGCCATCTCGAGGGCTTGTGGCCGAAGGTGATTGTGCCCATGATTGTCTCGCCGATCTGCGGGCTGATTTTCGGCTTTGTTGTGATGGGGCTGTTGCTGGCCCTTTTACGGAACTGGCGTCCGAGCCGTGTTACCTCCGTGTTCGGCCGCCTGCAATTGCTCAGTGCATCGCTGATGGGATTCAGCCATGGGACCAACGACGCCCAAAAGACAATGGGCATCATCGCGCTGACCCTGTTCACCGCCACCAACGAGCGCGTGTTTCATTCCTTGCCCGACTGGCTGGGTTTTCTGCAGACGCCCAAGTTTGAGGTGGCTCTGTGGGTCAAAATCGTCTGTGCGCTGACCATGGCGGCCGGCACTGCCACCGGCGGGTGGCGCATCATCCGGACCCTCGGACATCGGATGGTCAAATTGCAGCCGATCCACGGCTTTGCCGCCGAGACGACGGCCGCCATCCTCATTCAGGCGGCAAGCCACTTCGGCATTCCCCTGTCGACCACTCACGTGATCTCGTCGTCGATCATGGGAGTTGGCGTGACCAAGCGCCTCAATGCGGTCAAATGGACCGTGGTAGGACGTATGGCGTGGGCCTGGATGATGACGATTCCCGCCACGGCACTTCTGGGCTTTCTGGCGGAGCACTTCATCCCGCTTCGCTGAATCGCCCGCGCACCGGTTCAGGCCGTCCACGGAGCTCGCATGGCCGGCGAGCGGAGCTGATTGGTTTGCTCGTCGCCGACGAATTCCTCCTGGGCGCAAGAACAAGAGAAACCGCCGGGATCGACCGACGTCGGGTCCAGTTGGCGACTGCCCGCGCCGGCTCAATCGAGCTGTTCCAAGCCTACCGCCGGCGAGCTCGTCGATGAATCGCCGAAGTGCGGTCCATGGGTGTGCAGCCTGGGAATTGGAGCCGCCTGGTGAGGGGCGTGGCTCGTGCTGCCGGCATCGATGCGATGGACAGACGACTCCGCGGGGCGGCAGCCGAGGGAACCGGTCCAGGTTTCGTAGGGCCGACCCTTGCGCTCATCCCCGTGGAAAAAGGCCGTGTACGTCATCATGTCGCCCGGAATGAACTCGTGCTGTTCGGGCGCCAGGCTCGTTTGACGATACACGCGGCGCCAGGTGCCGGAGTTGAAGTATTCCTGGTTGAGAACGCACCCGGAAGCGTAACTTGCATCCAATGGAACGCTTTCGGCCAGATGGGTGTGGCCGTAGATGATGTATTTCGAGCGGCGGCTACGGAAATCCTGCTCCGCCAGAGCGTGATGGTAGTAGGATTCTCCGTCGACGCCCCGGATCTGGTTCAACCAGGTCATGGTTGAGCTGACCCAACCGACGGGCAACCGCTTGCTGAACCGAAGCGCCCTCTGCAGCCCGTCGACCAGGTCGAAGGGGTTCCAGGTATCATGCTGCCGGACAAAATTGATCTGCAGGAACTCCTCCGCCAGACGATCCCACACCGATTTGACTCGCCTTCGCAGGGAGGGAAATTCACAGGTTCGCTCCAAGAGGCCTTCGATCCAGACGGGAATCAGAAGCAAGGGACGCACGTTGTTGATTTCACGAAGTCCCAGAATCGTCGCGGCCGAGAGGTCCTCGCTCAATTCGCGTCCGACTTCGATGGCGAACCGGTTCAAAAGATCGATGACGATGCAATCGCCCAGGCTGCTGACGTCGCGGTCGCCGCCGAAGTTGATCGGGTCGAATTGATCTCCATGCCGAGCCGTCACCTTGTGACGCCGCATGACGGAGAGCAACAAGTCCGACTCGGCTGGATCGTGGGGAAATGGCTCGTTGGGGTCATTGGCCAGGCCCATCTTGGCCACGATCTTCTTGCGGAGGGCTGAGTATTTCGGGCCCGGCAGATGGTAGTACCAGTCGTGATTCCCGACCATGTAGTGGACGCGAACCGGTACGGGCTGGCACTGCCCCTCCGTGTTGATCTTTCCCGAGCGAAGAGCCGAGGGAACCGTCAACCCATGTTCTCCGTTCAGGCTGCGCAGGAAGGCCAGTCCCGCGTCGTTGTGCTCCAGAATGTCGGTTGTGATCTTGGAGAGAAGACCGACGAATTCGGCATCGTGTGGATTTTGCCAGGGACGAGTATTCGGACGGGCCAGCCACTGGGCCGACCGAGCCGGGTCGAGGATGTCGCCCAACAAGACCACGTCGAGATGCGAGATTGGCTGATAACGGCTGCTCGACCGCCACGAACCGGCCTCGGCCATGTCACGGATCCGTTCCGCAAAGATCTGAAATGCCCCCGGCGACGTACTCGGGCCGCAGGTTCCGTCGGTCAGGTGCAGGTCACTGACGATAACGAGCATTGGCGGATCCTTCCGCGTTGCAAGCTCGCAAAAGCTTGTTGATCGAGCAAGAAATAGGGAACCCGCGGGAGCGGACCCTTTCGACCGAATACCGCTTCGGCCGGCGGCCCCACCGCTCCTCGCACACAGCAGTTTTCAAGTGGCGGTAACAGCGACCTCCACAGTGCACATCCAGGCCCATGGGGTGGGGAACTCCCTCATCCTGTTACCGTTCTTAATCCATTGTCGCAATATGGTTTATCGGCCTGGGGCAGTGAGGAACATGAGGGTTCGTGAGACTGGGAAAGATTTTCCGCGAGTCCCCTTGCCCCGGTCGGGCTCGCCGCAAATGATGGATTCAGAATCCTTTGCGTTTCTCCCTCCGAGTACGGTTCACACTTCGAGCATCCACCAGTGCTCTGGCAGAGCAGTTCGGAGCGATTGCCGATATTGTGTTCGAGCCGCGATTCAACGTGGCCCCGAGCCAGCCGGTCGCGGCGGTCCGGATCCGTCCGGAGAGCAAGCCCCCCCAACGTGAGTTAGTTCCGCTCCGGTGGGGACTGATTCCGAGTTGGGCCAAGGACCCTGCCATCGGCAATCGCATGCTGAATGCGCGGAGCGAGTCGGTGGCGGAGAAGCCCGCCTATCGAGCCGCTTTTCGCCGCCGCCGGTGTCTCGTTCCGGCCGATGGTTTCTACGAGTGGCAGCGGCAGGGCAAGACGAAGCAGCCCTATTTCATCCAGATGAACGACGAGCGGCCCTTTGCCATAGCCGGCCTCTGGGAGACGTGGGAAGGCCCGGACCACACGGTGATCGAGTCCTGTACGATTCTGACAACGGGGCCCAATCAACTCATGGAGCCGATCCACGACCGCATGCCCGTCATCCTGCCCGACGAATCCTGGGGCGAGTGGCTGGACCTGGACCGGACCGATCGCAAGTTGCTCGAGCACCTGCTCATTCCCTTCCGGGCCGAACAGATGAAAGCCCACCCGGTCAGCACCTATGTGAATCGTCCCGGAAACGACGGGCCCGAGTGTATCGCCCGGATAGTGACCCTCTTCTGAAGGGGCATAGAGCCAATCCCAAACTATCGGCGGCACGGTATTTCTTCAGCGCGGGAGGCCTTCTGGTTGATTTGGGGACAGGCTGTTCATCGAAGGCGTTGGTTGACTTGGGCGGTCTGCCGGGGTAGGGTGATCTTTCTGTTGGCGGCGTAGCTTCCCTTCCCCCGAAAGGACCAGCATGGGATGAAGATTTCGGGAAAATTTGCCTTGGCGATCGGCTATCTGGCGGTGGCGTTGTGCTCGCGTTTTGCGGTGGCAACCGAGCGCCCCAATGTGCTGTTCATTCTCACCGACGATCAGCGTTGGGACTGCGTCAGCCTGAATCCAAAATCGATTATTACCACTCCGAATATCGATCGTCTGGGGCACGAGGGGATCTATTTTCCCAACCATTTCTGCACGACATCGCTCTGCTCGCCCAGCCGGGCGTCGATCCTCTCGGGGCTTTATGCCCATGCCCACGGGGTCTCCGACAACTTCACCGAGTATCCGGACGACATGCCGAGCTGGCCGCGGGAATTGCAGAAATCGGGCTATGAAACCGCCTACATCGGCAAGTACCACATGGGCGAGGGAAACGACGATGTTCGCGGCGGCTTTGACTTCTTTGCCACGCACAAGGGCCAGGGCCAGTACTTCGACAACGAGTTCCGTTTCAACGGCCGCGAGAGCCGCCTGATGAAGGGCTACTACACCACGGTCGTCACCGAAATGGCCGAAGACTGGCTGAAGAAGCGATCCGGCCAGAGGCCGTGGTCTCTGATCCTCGGCCACAAGGCCCCCCACAGCTTCTACTTCCCGGAAGCCAAGTATGAGCACGCCTTCGACCATGTGAACGTGCCTTATCCGGCCAGCGCCTTCCTGCTCGACGACAACGATCCCTGGTACGAGCAGCGGCTGGATACCTGGCATGGCATCTACGGTCCCCTCTTCGAGTGGCGAAAGGACTGGCCCGACCCGTCGCCGGAAGGCGTCGCCGCGTTTGCCAAGATGCACCGCGCCTACTGGGGCACGATTCTCTCGGTCGACGACAGCGTCGGCCGGCTCTACCAGCTCCTGGCCGACACGGGCCAGCTCGACAAGACGCTGGTGATCTTCACTTCCGACAAAGGCCTGCTCGCCGGCGAGCAAGGCATGGTCGACAAACGCACGGCCCATGAGGCAAGCATCCGTATTCCCTTGGTCGTTCGCTATCCGGGCCTGACACCGGTCGATCAACCCCGCATCGTCTCGCAGATGACCCTGACTACCGACTTTGCCCCGTCGATCCTCGACATTTGCGGTCTT
>CAYSCH010000530.1:0-3711 GCA_964429355.1 uncultured Planctomycetaceae bacterium
TGCTGGGGTCGTCTTCTGGGGTTGTGAGGAAGAGGGGCGATTGCTGGGCGTGATGGGGGTTCAAGACCTGGGCGAGGTGACCCTGATTCGCCACGCTTATGTCCGCACCACGGAGCGTCGCAAGGGGCTGGGAGGGCAACTGCTTCGGGCCCATCTGGAGAAGATCCACACGCCCACGCTGATGGGCACCTGGGCCGACGCCCAGTGGGCCATTCGTTTCTACCAGAAACACGGTTTTCGGCTCGTCAGCCACGAAGAGAAAGAACGTCTCCTTCGGCGCTACTGGTCGATTCCCGAGCGGCAGGTGGAGACATCCGTCGTGCTGGGCGACGCCCGTTGGTTCATCTCGCCGCTGTGCCGGGAGTAGCCCACGTCCTTCAAAACACCCCGCGACCACAATGATAGCCGCGTGGGCTTGCCCCGCGCTCGGTTCCTATCGCCACGGACACACCACCACACGTGACAGCCGCGTGAGCGTGCCCCGCGCTTGGTTCCTCTCGCCACGGCCCCGCCACACGTGATGGCCGCGTGGGCTTGCCCCGCGCTTGGTTCCTCTCGCCGCGGACACACCACCACGCATGATAGCCGCGTGGGCTTGCCCCGCGCTCGCCCCTCCGTCCGCATTTTGCCCACGAAATCTGTCAGCCCTGGCCCATCGAGTTCCTTCACCAGCGGCTCCAACTCCCCAATCTCTTCACCCAACGGGCGGCGTCCTTCGAACTGGGCGACGTTGCCGCTGAAGACCCGATTGAGCCGGTCGTGAGCCACACGGCGCTTCGCCTTTCCCCACGGACCGGTGGAATGATCGAATTGACAACCGTCGATCTTCTCGCCCCAGGGGGTGGGGGCCGGCATGTTCTTCTCCCCAAGCGTATAATTCCCAATCTGGGACCGCCGGCTGGCTCTAAGAAGCCCCACAAAATTACGAGTTTCCCACGGGCATGGATGTGCACAGCCTGTTGTTCTGTTGGCGGCTCCAAAGCTGTCTCCGACAGCCAGGGATGAACTCAAGGAAGAAGGATGCCGCGATGCCGGCGATTCGAACCAACTCAACGGACTCGTCCACCGAGCATGTCCTGCTCGACGTGCAGGGGATGCACTGTGCGGGCTGCGCGGCACTGATCGAAGGCGCGCTCGTCCGACTCGACGGGGTGACTTCCGCGCGGGTCAACCTGGTGGGCGGTCAGGCGTCGGTCGAGTTCGATCCCCAGAGAATTGGCACCGAGAAGCTGGTCGACGCGCTCAACCGGGGCGGGTATCAGGCCGAGGTGATCGAGCCCGACGAAGACCTCGGAGAAAGGGAGATCGAGAAGGAGGCCCGCGAGCGGATCGCTTGGCAGCGCCGGCTGATTGTTGGGGCTCTGCTGCTGGGCGTTGAACTGGCGGTTTCCTACGGCGGCTTCCTTTCCGGTGCCGCTCGGGTGTGGACCCAGTTCCTCGTGGCCACGGCTCTGCAGTTCTACGTGGGTTGGCCTTATTTTCTTGGCGCGGCACTGCGTGCCCGAAATCTCGCGGCCAACATGGATACGTTGATTGCCTTGGGTACGGGAGCAGCCTACGCGAGCGGTGTGGTCCATTTCATCCGTGGTCTCGGTGCGGCCGGTATGGCCGACCATGCGGCGATGGCCTTCATGGATGCGGGGATGATCCTCACGTTCGTAACACTCGGCAAGTATCTGGAGGTCCGGGCCAAGGGACGGGCGTCCCAGGCCATCCGCCGACTGTTCGACCTGGCGCCGCAGGAGGCGGTGGTCGTTCGCGGTGATCTGCCGGTCACGGTGGCCGTCGGGGCGGTCCTCGCCGATGAGACAATCCTCGTCCGCCCAGGGGCTCGCGTGCCGCTGGATGCCGAAATTCTCACCGGCATGTCCAGTGTAGACCAGTCCTGGCTCACCGGCGAATCGCTCCCGGTGGAAAAGCAACCGGGAGACGAGATCCTGGCCGGTACGATCAATGGCGAAGGGTCCCTCTCCGCCCGTGTGCTTCGCCCGGCCGGTCAGACGGCGCTGGCGCGAGTGATCCGATTGGTCCGTCATGCTCAGGAGTCGAAGACCGACGTGGGCCGCCTGGCCGATCGCGTGGTGGCTTGGTTTGTTCCGGGCGTTCTTCTGGCTGCGGCTGCCACGCTGCTGGCCTGGGGGCTTCTGGGAGGCGACTGGGCGATCGCCTTCACCTGCACCGTCGCCGTGCTGGTCGTTGCCTGCCCATGTGCTCTCGGCCTGGCAACGCCAACGGCCATTCTGGTGGCCAGCGGACGTGGGGCGGAGCGGGGAATTCTCGTCAAGGAGGCCCATGCCCTGGAAACGGCGGCTCGCCTTACCGTGATTGTCCTCGATAAGACCGGAACCGTCACCGAAGGCAGGCCCACGGTCACCGAGGTCGTGCCCGCCGAGGGTGTGAATGCTGCCACGCTCTTGGCGGCAGCCGCGTCGGCCGAGCAGTTGAGCGATCACCCGCTGGCACGGGCGGTGGTCGACGAGGCCCGGCGCCTTGGCATCGATGTGCCGAGGGCAGAGGCCCTCCAAGTGATCCCTGGGAAGGGAGTCGAGGCGGTCATGGATGGCCGGACGGTTCGCGTGGGGAACCGCCGCCTGCTGGAGTCGGTCGGGATCGACCCGCGGCCGCTGGATCCGTCGATTCTGGCGATCCAT
Source organism: uncultured Planctomycetaceae bacterium (assembly GCA_964429355.1). Classification (GTDB taxonomy): domain Bacteria; phylum Planctomycetota; class Planctomycetia; order Pirellulales; family Thermoguttaceae; genus JAAYAY01. Next base: position 2,652 of record CAYSCH010000530.1, read on the forward strand.
AAGCGGGGCCAGATCGCCCTGGCGGTGGCCCTGAACGACCGGGCGCTGGGCACCCTGGCGATTGGCGACCGGATTGCCGCCGGCAGCGCCGAGGCGGTTGCTTCGCTGAAGGGCTTGGGGATCGACGTGCAGCTCCTCTCCGGCGATCACCGCACGACCGCCGAGGCGGTGGCACACCAGGTCGGAATCGAGCACGTGACGGCTGAGGTCCTGCCGGATGAAAAACACGCGACCATCGAACGCCTCCGGGCGGAGAAACAGACGGTGGCCATGGTCGGGGATGGGATCAACGACGCTCCTGCCCTCGCGGCCGCGGATCTCGGGATCGCGATTGGAACTGGCGCCGACGTAGCGATCGAATCGGCCGACGTGGTGCTCGTGAATCAGGACCTTCGAGGGGTGGCCGACGCCGTCCGGCTCGGCCGGGCCACGCTGCGCACGATTCGCCAGAACCTTGCCTGGGCGTTCTTTTACAACCTGCTCCTGATTCCGCTGGCGGCAGGGATCCTGATTCCCCTTTCCGGCATCCACCTCCCTCCGGCCGCGGCTGCCGCGGCGATGGCCTTGAGCAGCGTATCGGTAGTCACGAACAGCTTGCTGCTGCGGCGACGAGCGTGAAAGAGGAGCATTGGATCACCTTTCCCGGGGCGATGCCGGCTATCGCGGCTTCCATTGGGCAAGCCCAATGGCGGCCTCTTTGCACTTAGAAGCCCTCACAAAACGTACGAGCTTCCCACGGGCCCACGGGCATGGATGTGCACAACCGGTCGTTTTGTTGGCGACAGCTCGGATGGCACGAATGGGTGACTACCAAGTTCGCGAACCAGCGGAAACAATCCATCCGCCGACCAGGGGCGTTCATTGCCACCCCCTGGAATCCGGGCTTTGACCCGACCGCGGTCATGGGCAACCCCTTTATTCGTCCCGAAATTCCCAATAAATCTCACGATCTTCCGGCCCCGGTTCGAGCTCTTCAAACGTTTCGACATCCTGTGGAGCCAAAAACTTCTTGTAGCAGTCCTCCTCGACGACCGCTGTCTCCCCGGGCCTGATGTGGGAC
>CAYSCH010000530.1:3721-5190 GCA_964429355.1 uncultured Planctomycetaceae bacterium
CCGCGGCCTGCCTGACGGTCGAGCCCAACGCGGCCGCGAAACCCGCGGACGCCGTCGGGCAACTCGAACCAGAGTTCGTTCGAGGCATGGACGCCGAATCCCCAGCCATAGGGCCGAGCGCCTCCTTCGAGTCCGCCACCTCTTGCCCGGACTCCGATGGAGAGATAAGGAAGGATGATGTCGGAGCCGTTGTGAATTTCAAACTGCAAATCACCGTTTTCCGTAATGCCGATCACTCGCCACCGAAATTGCCTTCGAGCCTCAACGATGGCTAGTTCCTCCTCCGTAAATGGCTCCGGCCCGTCAAGAATGGCCGCCCATTTCCTTTGACCGAACTTCTTCCGTGCAGCCCGGCATTTCTTGGTGATCCACTCTTCGAACCCGTTTGCAGTCCGCCTTAACGCTACGCCCGATTCGTAGACGGGAGACTCATGGTCTGCGTTAAGAGGTGCGAGCTTGAAATATGCCCTGGAAATGTACGTTCTTCCAAACTGAGCGAACGTTTCGTCACGAAACTCCGCCGCTCGTGGCCCAGCAAAGATTGTCACCCTATAGGCAGTTCCCGCACGGTACAGTTTCGCGTTTCCAAAGCGAAGAACAAATTCCTTATAGGATGACGGAAGGGGCAAATCCGATGTCTCAACGGCACGCTTCAACTCGGGGGCTGCGGGACCGTCGACAAGATGAAATTTGCGGGTCTTTATTTGCCTCAATTCTTCGTCAAGCCACTCGAACACCTCTAGCTCCTTTCATCCTATTTCTTCTTGTTTCGTCTTGCTTCAGCGCTGGCGAGCCCCATTCTCTTCCCTATCTTTGAGCGTCCGAGGGCAATTGAATGGGACAGGTCTAATTATTGACGGGGTGGGCGGCATTGGCTAGGCTCCTGCAAAGCCACCGAACTCGACGAAATACTCCTGGCGGAATGATCTTCCACGTCCTGAATTCCCGACGAACCCATCCACTGAGTCTTGAGCCTCTCTATCGCGCTGGCCAGGCGAAACCGGCCTATCAGCTTCGCTTCGCCTGGACCGGTTGCCTCCGCGGTGATCCTGCATGCGCGCCGGACTGTGAGTCGGCACGAGGAAGATATCGGTACAACCTCCATCTGGTATTGGTCGTCCACGAGCGATGGGGGCTTTCACCACAGAGGTGCAAGATCGCTGCCGGTGAGCCACCTGCCCATGGCGCGATTGGGGCGAGGTGGCGTAGTCGGTATGCTAAGTTGTCAAAGAACAGAAGGGAGGACAGGGGCAGGAGCACGGGGCAGGGAGCAAGGAGCAAGGAGTAAGGGGACGGGGGACAGAGCGGCAGAGGACAGAGGTCGGGAGTCAGGGGACAGGGGACAGAGGACAGAGGACAGATGGACAGAGGGACAGAGGGACAGAGCAGGGAGCGGGGAGCAGGGGTCAGGAGACAGGGGTCAGGGCCAAAAGTGTTTTATTGGTGGTGTGAACCGGATAGTTTTGGAA
>CAYSCH010000531.1:0-5138 GCA_964429355.1 uncultured Planctomycetaceae bacterium
CTGCGGCCCATCCCTCCCCTCATCGGGCCGTCTTTTCAGCCTGATTGCCTTTTCTGTTGCGTGCTTGCCGCGATAGGCTCCCCGGTCTAGGATGGATAGGAGGTTCGGGCTTGGCAAGAGCACACCACTCCATTGGCGTCGACGGCAAACATGCGGAACCGTCCAACACACATTCCAAGCGGCCCTCCCGCAAATGTGGTGACCAATGTCGCCCGCAAACCGACCCGACATTTTCCGCCCCTGCTCCTGCTGAGCGTCCTCGTGCTCACCGGGGCTGCGCTTTTTGCAGCCTATCGGCTTCTGCCGGGCCGGCGAAACGTTGAGCCGGCCCAAGAACACTCAGGGTTGCCCGCCGCTGTGCCTGAGCTGGTACTCCCGACCGTTGCTGTCGAGATTTCCAACGAACAGTTGCAGGCCGAAGCCGTCGCCGAGGTCGAAGAACTTCAAGCCAGGCTCCCCGAACATCCCGGCGCTATGCACGTCGCGGCGATGCTTTTCGCCGGTCTGCGGCAAACCGGGAAAGCCGAGGAAATCTGGCGGCGGTGCATTGCGCTCGATTCCAGGTATGCAGGGCCCCGTGTCGGACTGGCTAGCGTGCTCACCGAACGCGGCCGCGACGAGGAGGCGATCGGGATCCTCACCTCAGCCGTTGCGGACCGCTGTGTTTCCCCGGAAGCCTACTACCTGCTCGCAGAGGTCCTCACGAAACTCGGACGACTCGACGAGGCGGAAGAGACTCTGCGCAACGGTATCGCTCTCTATCCACACGTTCCGAATCTGTGGTTCCTCCTCGGCCAGACTCAGAACCAGCGACAGCAGTTCTCCGACTCAGAAACAAGTCTGCTCAAGGCCGTTGAACTCGGCTACACGGTGCCCAACGTCTATTTCGCCCTTAGCACGGCCTGCGTTCGGCAAGGAAAGAAGGAAAAAGCAGCCGAGTACCGCAAACGGTTCAGTGAGGTCAAGACTGCGGGTGGGCAGGACATGCAGGACCAGCCTTTCCACAAGAAATACGGCGAGGCCCTTCGGCCACTCGTCGCCAGCACTTTTGCGGGCTCTGCCATCGTCTACTCCAAGGAAAACCATCCGGCCGAAGCCGAGCGAGCGTTCCTGCGGGCTCTTGCCCTGATTCCGGAGAATCCCGAAGTGCTCCGAGAACTCGCTTCTCTCATGGTGCGCACAGGAAGACTCGCCGATGCGAGCACAACCCTCCAGCACCTCGTCCGATACAAACCGGAGAACGCCCTCGACCATGTGAACCTGGCAGGCGTCGCCGTCCAACTCGGTGACGTCGCCGGTGCCGAGGCGGCCCTCCGCCGCGCCCTCGAACTGAGGCCGGACTGGGTCGTTCCCCAGATCAGCCTCGCTCAACTTCACCTCCAGACGGGCAATTTCGAGCAGGCCCGCTCGGCTGCCGAAACCAGCATCCGGATGACCCCGACCGCTCAAGGCTACGGAATCCTGGCCGCTGCCGCTCAAGCCCTCGGCGATACGTCTACCGCCCGAACCGCCGGTGAGATGGCCCAACGGCTCGCCACAAGCAGCCCGCCCCCGCAACCGGTCCCGTAGTGCAGGCGGACGCAACATGGCTACCCACGCTTGTCTCAAACCATCGCATCCTGCCGCCGGTTACGTCCCCACTCTCGGTGTTGCCCTCGCCATCGCGTATGTCTCTCTCCTTGCCTTCAACCTTGAGGCAGGGGAACCCGCCGATCCGGGGTGCCCCATCCGACTCGTTGACGTCACCTCCCATTCAGGCGTCACTTTCGAGCACACCCATGGGGGCAACGGCCGCCGCTACACCGTCGAGTTCATGGTGGCAGGCCTCGCAACATTCGACTACGACGGGGATGGCCTGATCGACCTCTATTTCCTCAACGGCGCCCCGTTGAAAGGCACCGTCGTCGATGAACCACCTCGCAACGCCCTCTATCGCAACAACGGCGATTGGACCTTCACCGATGTCACCGAGGCGGCCGGCGTGGGTGACACCGGCTACGGGCTGGGCGTCGTGTCCGGCGACTACGACAACGACGGCGATCAGGACCTGTATCTCAACAACTTCGGCCCCAACGTTCTCTACCGCAACAACGGCGACGGCTCCTTCACCGATGTCACCCGCCAGGCAGGCGTTGCCTGCGGCGACCGCTTCGGAGCGGGCACCTGCTTTCTCGATATCGACGCCGACGGCGACCTGGATCTCTATGTCGCAAACTATCTCGATTTCACCTACGAGCGCCACGCGGTCGTCGCCGCCGAGGCCTACCCCTATCCGCCCGGCCCCCAGGACTACCCTCCCGTGCCCGATGTCCTGTATCGCAACAATGGGGACGGCACCTTCTCCGACATCAGCGACTCCTCCGGCATCGGCGCCATCGCCGCCACCAGTATGGGAATGATCTGCTTCGACTACGAAGAAGACGGCGACACCGATATCTTCGTCGGAAACGACGCCATGGCCAACTGCCTCTTCCAGAACGACGGCCAAGGACACTTCGAGGAAGTCGCCCTGGTCGCTGGCCTGGCCTGCAACGGACAAGGCAGCGTCAATGGAAGCATGGGGATCGACTGCGGCGACTACGACAACGACGGACTCCTCGATCTCTTCATGACCGACTACACGGGTGAATTGCCCGTTCTCTACCACAATCTCGGCCACGGCCTGTTTGCCGATGCCACCAACGAAACCCGCGCCGGCATGTCCGCCTTCACCCACACCAAATGGGGCACCGGGCTGGTCGATTTCAACAACGACGGCTACCGCGACATCTTCATCGCCTGCGGGCACTTCCTCGAAAACATCCAGGAAATCGACTACCGGACCTCCTACCGGGCTCCAAACCTCCTCCTGATGAATACCGGCAAGGGAACCTTCGTTGACGTTTCCTCCCAGAGCGGCAGCGGTCTGGCCGTCGTCGAGTGCAGCAAAGGCACCGCCTTCGACGACCTGGATAACGACGGCGATGTCGACGTCGTCGTACTCAATGCCAATGCCCGCCCAACCATCCTTCGCAACGAATCAACGACACAAAGCCACTGGCTCCAGATCCGGCTCCAGGGAACGGAAAACAACCGCGATGGTGTCGGCGCCCGGGTCAAGGTCATCGCCGGAGATCTGGTCCAGACGGCCGAAGTCCACAGCGGCCGGGGATACCAAAGCCATTTCGGCACCCGCCTCCATTTCGGCCTCGGCATGCACGATCGCGTCGACCGCGTCGAGGTTCATTGGCTCGGCGGCCGCACCGACGTGTTCCCGGATCCCGCCGTCGACCGCCTCGTCCTGTTCAAGGAGGCAACCGGGAGATAGCCCCGGAAGGACTCATGCAAACTTGCCGCTTCTTGTTCTTCATGTCTCTTGTGATGGCGGCCTTCCCGGCTCCGGCCTCTGCGGCCCAGCCACCGGACCAACCACGCATCGAACTGACCGACGTGACCGCCCAGACCGGCATCACGTTCCGGCATACCGACGGTGGAAGCGGCCATCGCTATATCGTCGAAAGTGTCGTCGCCGGACTGGCCCTCTTCGACTACGACAAGGACGGCTTGATCGATATCTACTTCCTCAACGGCGCTCCTCTGAAAGGAACCACCGTTGATATTGCTCCCAGAAATGCCCTGTATCGCAACAACGGCGACTGGACCTTCACCGACGTGACCGACTCGGCTGGCCTGGGCGATCGCGGCTACGGGCTGGGTGTGACGGCCGGCGACTACGACAACGATGGCGACCAGGATGTCTATCTCAACAACTTCGGCCCCAACGTCCTTTACCGCAACAACGGCAACGGCTCCTTCACCGACGTCACCCGACAGGCTGGCGTCGACCGCGGAGACAAGGTGGGCGCCGGAACGTGCTTTCTCGATATCGAGGCCGATGGCGACCTCGATCTCTACGTGGCCAACTACGTCGACTTCAATTACCACAACCATATCGTCCGCATGATCGGTCCCTATCAGTTCCACCCCGGCCCGGCCGACTATCGGCCCGTGCCCGATAATCTCTTCCGCAACAACGGCGACGGAACCTTCACCGACATTTCCGGCCCGTCGGGGATCCATTCGGTCGCCGGAACCGGCATGGGCATGGTATGCCTCGACTACGACGACGACGACGATACCGACATCTTCGTCTGCAACGATGCCATGGCCAACTTTCTCTTCCAGAACGACGGGAAGGGTAGGTTTGAAGAAGTTGCCCTGCTCGCGGGTGTCGCCTACGACGTTCGTGGTTCGGAAAACTCCAGCATGGGCGTCGACTGCGGCGATTACGACAACGACGGGCGCCTCGATCTGTTCATGACCGACTACTCTTCCGAAATGCCCGTCCTCTACCACAATCTCGGCGACGGGCTGTTCGAAGATGCGACCGCCATCGCCAAGATCAGCAACGCCGCCTTCCCCCACGTCACTTGGGGCACCGGCCTGGTCGACTTCGACAGCGACGGCGATCGCGACCTGTTCATCGCCTGCGGCCATTTCATGGACAACATCCGTTTCATCGACGACCGCACCGACGTCCGCGTTCCCAATATTCTCCTCAGAAATGAGGGCAACGGTACGTTCTCCGACATTTCCAGTCAGTGCGGCAGCGGCCTGGAGCCGGTCGAAGCCAGCAAAGGAGCGGCCTTCGACGATCTCGACAACGACGGAGATATCGACGCCGTCGTTCTCAACGCCAACAGTCGGCCAACGATCATCCGCAACGATACGCCGCCCGGCAACCATTGGGTCCAGATTCGGCTCGAAGGCCGTCAGACCAACCGCGACGGCGTCGGCTCTCGCGTTCGCATCGTCGCCGGCGGTCTCCCCCAAATCGCCGAGGTCCACAGCGGCCGCAGTTACCAGAGCCACTTCGGCACACAACTCCATTTCGGACTCGGCGGCACCGATCAGGTCGACCGCGTCGAAGTCCGCTGGCTCGGCCGTCAGACCGAGATCTTCCGCAACGTCGCCCCGGACCGTCTCAACGTCCTCCAGGAAGGCACCGGCACCCCCGCCGAGTGAACAATGACTGTTGAACGATCCTGACCTGCCATCTCAGTCGGTCACAGTTTCCGCCAATCTTCTCCCCCTCACCCCATACCCGCCTCTACGGACCTATCCCAAAACCACAAGAAAGGTCTCCCACGGGCGGAAAA
>CAYSCH010000532.1:0-5102 GCA_964429355.1 uncultured Planctomycetaceae bacterium
GAAGGGGCCGAAGGGAGAATCGTGCCCGGGAAGATCGGCAAACAGCTTCTCGCGGCCGGTGACGGGCGGGTAGCCGCTCGACCAGGTTACGCGGACCAGCCCGTGAGACCAGAACAGCCGCCCCTCGGGATCGACAAACCACCACTTGTCGTGCCACCTGGTGACGCGAAAACGGCCCGTGGCCTCCAGTTGCGGCCCGTCGAGCCAGCCGCCGTACTGGTTCCACCCCTGCGGCCCGGCGTGGGCGGCCAGGTCGGCCGCTTCCTCGGTCCGCCGCTGGGCAAGCTCGTCTTCCGAGTGGGTCTTGCCGGGCCAGTCCTTGTGGATGTACTGGCCGAACCGGTCGATCATCGGGAACAGGTCGTCCAGATTCTTCGGCAGCGGAAACGCCGGCTCGCCGCCCACTTCGAGGTCGGAGACCTCGTACTGGCAATCGCCTCCGGGATGATAGACATAGACCGAGATCCCCACCACGTTCGTCGGATCGATGCCGCGGCCGGCTCGCGTCTGGAAACCGCCGGGCGTGGCCCGCAAGCCGCGAAAGGCCTCTTCGAGCTCCTTGGGCGGACGGGCGAGAATCGCGACCCGGACGACCTTCTCTTCGCCCGGGGCAAGCGTGGCCGATTCGATACAGCAGCCGTTCCGTTCGGTCCGGTCGGAGTCGGGGTTGTCGACGCAAAGGTGCACGCTCACCGTCTGACGACCGGTATTCTTCACACGTGCGGCCACATGGGCCGCGCCCATCAGGTTCCATTTTCCGGATGGCGGCTGGAAGGTGACCCCCGGGCGATCATCGCTGCGGCTCACCTGGACCCGCACGGTGGATCCGTCGCGCTCGATGCGTGCGTCGGGGGTTGCCACCGCCCCGGCCAGGGCGTCCGCAGCGTCGAAGGAGGGCTGCTGGACGGATGCCGTGGCCGGTTGTGCAGCGGCGCCTGTGGGAGCCAGCAGCAAGGCAGCGGCCAGAATCGCCAATGCCGGTGGAAGGATCAACAATTCGCGCAGGACAGCCGTCGTGCCGTCCGACCATGGATTGTGGAGAGCTTTTGAAAGTGGCCGGTAGCAATGAACGGCATCTCGGGGAGAGCAGGGCGTGTTCACCATTTCTACCGGCCGTTCCAGGCAGTCAAGCTTCGTTTGACTCATGGCAGGCCTCTTGAAGGATCAAGTCAAGGTGTCCGTGCAGCAACTCACTCCCAATCGCCGCGGCCGGAACGGGTTAGCAGCAGCCATACAAAAAACGGGCCGCCGAGCAGGGCCGTCAGGATCCCGACGGGGAGTTCCGTGGGCGCGATGATCGTGCGGGCCAGGGTATCGCAGAGAACGAGTAACGCGCCGCCGAACAGGATCGTTGCCGGCGCCAACGTGCGGTGGTCCGGGCCGATCACCAGCCGGCAGATGTGCGGCGCCATCAGGCCCACGAAACCGATCGGGCCACACACTGATACGATCGCCCCCACCATGATCGAACTGACAAGAAACACGGCCAGTTTTACCTGGTTGACCTCCACACCCCGGGCAGCGGCCAGTTCTTCGCCGGTCGTGATCAGGTTGAGCTCGTGGCGAAAGTAGAGTATGACGGCACAGCCGGCGAAGATGAAGGGGAGAATCGTGAGGATGCTGTCGAGCCCCACGATGCTCTCCAGCCCGCCCATCACCCAGCGGACCATGCGAAAGGTCCGCGTCAAGTCGCTGAGGTACTGGAGGAAGAGGATCATGCTGGAGAAGAAGAAGCTCACCGCCACGCCGGCCAGGAGCATGGTCACGTTCGACGCGCCCCGAGCCCCCCTCGCGAGCCCGTAGACGACGCCGATCGTGACCAGGGCGCCGGCGAAGGCAAACCACGACTCGCCGGGGATCCGCAGCAGCGAGAAGGCCAGCCCCAGGTGAATGTAAACGGCCGCCCCCAGCGAAGCCCCGCTCGAAACCCCGAGCGTGAACGGCGTGGCCAGCGGGTTGCGAAACATGGCCTGAAACGCCATTCCCGCCACCGCCAGCCCGGCGCCGGCCAGAAAGGCCACGGCCACTCGCGGCATCCGCAGGGTCCAGAGGATCTTGACGGCGCCCGCTTCCGCATCGCCCCACAGGGCGCCGAGGGGGATCTTCTCTCCGCCCACCAGCGGCGCACCGCAGACCACCGCCAGTGCGAACAGCGCCAACAGCCCAAGCATCGTGGTGCGTCTCATCGCGCGTTCTCCCGGGATCGCTGGGGAGCGATGATCGGCACGTCGCCTTCAGGATGCCCGACCAGGAGGAACGGAGTTCCGTAGATCCGCTGGAGCACCTCGGGCCGCATGATCTCCAGCGGCGTGCCGTCGAACACGACCGCGCCGGCGCTGAGAGCCACGATCCGGTGGCTGTCGATGGCCGCCCGGTTCACGTCGTGGGTAACGGCCACCACCGTGACGTGCGAACTGCGATTCACCTCCGCCAGCAGGTCGCGGATCTCCGCCTGGTGGCGATAGTCGAGAAAAGTCGTCGGCTCGTCGAGGAGCAAAACCTCGGCCCCCTGGGCCAGGGCGGCGGCGATATAGACCTTCTGCCGTTCGCCCCCGCTGAGGGTATCGAGCTTGCGCTGGGCGAACTCTTCGACTCCGGTCCGTTCCATCACTTGCCGGACGGCCAGCATGTCGCCGTGGCGGATCGAAGAAAAGGGGTTGAGATAGGGATACCGTCCCATGAGAACGAACTGCTCGACCGTGAACGGAAACACCCGCCCGTCGGCCTGGGGCACGTAGCTGAGCCGCCGCGCCAGGTCTCGCTGGCGATAGGAGGGAAGAGGCCGGCCGAAGGCGGTGATTCGCCCCGTTCCACCCCGGTAGATCCGGTCCAGGCATTTCAGCAGCGTGGTCTTGCCGGCTCCGTTGGGCCCCACGATCGAAAGGTATTCACCCCTAGCGACCGAGAACGACACGTCGCGCAGGATCTCCTTCGTTCCAATCTGGAACGAGAATCCGGCAATTTCGAGGATCGTGCTGGTATCGGGCATCGCGGGGATTCCCTCCCCCGCGAGGCACGGGGAAGGTCACGGAGGGGAATGAAACTACAGTTGACGCAACAACTCAAAGTGGAGACGGACCCATTCTCACCCTTCCCAGTCTACTTCCGGATGCAGCAGGCGTGCCACTTTTTCCACAAACAGAATGAACCGGGGGCCCGGAACGGTGGCGAAATCGTCGGCCACCAGGTACACGCGGTCGTGCCGCACGGCATCGACCTCGGCCAGGCATTGCCAGTCGGCGCGGAGCGTCGCTTCGTCGGCGTCTTTGCCCGCAAGTCCGTAGGCCAGATCGATAATCACCTCCGGATTGATTTGCAGGATTCCTTCCTGGGAGACGACCGGGAACCGGGCGTGGCTGTCGGGGTAGGCATTTTGGCCGCCGGCCAGTTCGATGATGCGGTCGATATGCCCATCCTGGCCGGTGATGTAAACGTCCTGGAGCGAGCCGGAGCCCAGGGTGCGATCGATGGCCACCATCACCCGGGGGCGGTGCCTTCCGGCGGTCTTCCCGGCGATCCGGTCCAGTCGCCCCTCGATGTCGGCAACGATTGCCCGGGCCCTGTCGGGCGCGCCGCAGGCGGAGCCGATCCGCTCGATCGATGCAAGCACTCCTTCCACGCTCAAGTGATTGGCCTGGAGGACGGGAATCCGCAGTTTTCGGAATACGGACGGGTCCTGGACCGACGACTCCAGGAGCAATACGGCGTCGGGGTGGAGCCCCACGATGCGTTCGAAGTTCGGATTCAGCAGCCCGCCGATCCTCGGCTTGTCGAGCGCCTCGGGCGGATACTTGCAGTAATCGCTCACGCCGACCACACGATCGCCGAGCCCGAGGGCGAAGACCGTTTCGGTCACGCTCGGGGCCATGGTCACGATCCGCCGGGGAACGGCGTCGGAAAGCACCGAGGGAGCCGACTGGGCAAGACGCCCCTGTGCCCAGAAGCAGGCGGCGAAGACCGCCACGATTGCACCGATCAGTCCCACGGGCCCGTTCATGGCGACACCACCTTGGCTCGAGCCTGTGCGCCAACGAGCAGATCGGCGAAGACAAGTCCGTCGCGATCGATGACCTGGCCGACAGCGACCGGGATGGGCCGATCGAACATCGGTCCGGCGGTGACACACGTGTGGAACTCGCCATTTTCGGCGCAGGGATCGGTGCCGGCGGGCAGGCTGGCGAGGAAGGAACGGTCGAACCTGTGGCCTGCCAGCTCGCGGGGAACCTTGCGGGGATCGAGGCACGTCACGTGCGCAACGAGTCCGCCGTCGATCATTTCTTCGGCCAGCTCGGCGGTCGGGCGCCCCCAGAGGGGAAAGACGGGTTCCACGCCGGTGCCGGCCAGCCGCTCCTGGCGATAGGCGCGGATGTCTGCGAGGAACAGGTCGCCAAAGACCATGCGGGTGACTCCCGCCTGGCGGGCTTGCTGGACGGCCCGGCTCATGGCCCGCTCGTAGACCTCGTTCGGACAGGGGGCGGGAATGGGAACCACCACCAGCGGCAGCCCGGCCGCAACGGCCTGGGCTTCCAGCAACTCCACCCGGACCCCGTGCATGGAAACACGCTTCAAGGGTTCGGTCACCGTGGTGAGGAGCCCCACAATTTCGACCTCGCCTTCCTGACGGGCTGTGTGGAGGGCCCAGGCGCTGTCTTTGCCGCTCGACCAGGCAAGCCATGCGCGGGGTTTGGTCATGGGAGACGATCCGCGGGAACAGGGTATTGGAAACTCTTGATTTTACCATCGGGGGCACCGATCATCACCCCCGCCAGTGGCCTGACAGAGGTCAGAGCGACAGAGGACAGAGAGACAGAGGGGCAGAGGATAGTTGTCATTTGTCAGGGTTGGCCTTCTTGGGCGGAAATGGGGGGCAAACGGATGGAGGCGGAGGGGGGAAGGGCCGCCGGGTGGCATGAACTGGCGCTCGGTGGGTGGTGGTCTGCTCCCGGCAAGCGGCGAGCCTCTTAGAGCCGATCCCAAAACTGCTGCCGCTCCTACCGTTTTCCGCCCGTGGGAGACCTTTCTTGTGGTTTTGGGATAGGTCCTTAGAAAGTGAAAGGGTGTTGGCCCCAGTGAGCGGGGCGACAGGCTTTGGTCAACGGAAG
>CAYSCH010000533.1:0-5059 GCA_964429355.1 uncultured Planctomycetaceae bacterium
AAGCACCCCAGAATGCTCTGAGCGATCCGGGCGTTCAAGTCTCCGTTGGGACTCGCCGCCGTGAGTCCCTTGTCGAATGACCAGCGGAGCGACGCCTGAATCAACGGCCAGGCGTGCCGCCCACCCGGCATCTGGGACTGGAAATGGAGATCCTCCGCGAAATCTCGGGCTCGATCCGGGTCGATCGCAAATTCGGCAACATCCTCCAGCCCCGTCAGATACCCCACGAACATGTCGGTCCAACGCTCCGTGTGGCGGCGTAGTCGATTCAGCTTGATTCCCAGTTCGGAGGAGACAACGGAACCCTGCAGAAGCAATGTGAGAACTCGATGCCGAGCTTCGAGGTGCCCGATCAGCACACCTCGGGCGATCGGCTCGGCCAGGTCGGCCGCGAGCTTGCGGTCGTGCGCACACGACACCGCCGCCCAGACTCGCGTCAGCATCTCGCTCGTGAACACCTCCTCCACAACCCCCCGCACCTGCGTCTCCTGGGCTCCCGGCGATAGCTGCCCCTGCTCCGCCGCCCGCGTCGTAATCTGTTTGAGCGTTCTGCCCCAGCGGTCAAGGCGCGATTTCGACGCCACCCAGTAGTCCTCAATATTTCGTTCAGACATCGGAAGACCGGATCGAATGAAGACCGGCCCGTGAGTCGAAACCAAGGCGGCCAGTTCGGCCAGTTCGCGTGCGTGCATTGCTGGGAGCCAATCACGGAGAGTTGAGCACGGACGAAGGGCAGTTCGCAGGTCGCCCCCACAGGCGACCGGAACCATGAACCAGCAATCGCAGTACCAAAGTCCAGCCAACCCCGTCATCTGCCGCCTGACGTCTGTCGCAACCGCCGTTTGTTAAACAAGTTGCGGTAAACGGCGCGCAGTCGTCGGAAACCGCGGCGGGATCGGCCGCCGTTGCCTTTTCACAACGGCCGGTCGGCCACGGGAGAGTTCACGCAGCACGGCGGCCCCAGTGGGGACCCTGCAGTCCGTGGCGCTCGGACGCGGCTGTATCCGTCCGTTCGCCCGGCCGATAGACCCGTAGGCGTCGCCGCGGGGCCAGGTGGGCCAGAAGCGGAGCCAGCGCCCCCGCCGCCCAGACGAAGGAAATCGGTTCGATCGGGATCCGAAACCGGACAGACGTGATCACCAGCATGTGGAACGCGGTCACGACCGCAAAGATCGCGTACGTCGGCAAGAGTTGCCGCCACTTGCGCAACGAGACAATCAAGCCCACAAAGGCCAGCACAAGCCATAGAACCGTCGTCAACCGGTAGAGCCGGTTGGCAGCCTTGGGATTCGTCTCGTCGAACAGAAGAAAATAGCCCAGCCGGTTCAAGCAGAGTTGGGCATAACGGCCCGGATTCTCGCGTATGAACTCGATGGCCTTGCGGCCAAGCACATGGCACCGCTCAGTTTCCGAGAGTCCCGCCAGTTCCTCATAACCGCCGGGCCGAAGCAGCACATCGTCGATGTACACCGTTTCGTGCCGCGCTTCCCACATTGCCCGGTTCATACTGGCCAGGGAGCCGTTGTGAGCCAACCGCAGCGTCTCCGCGTTGGCCTTGGGTATCTTGTCGGTGCCCCAACTGTTCGGGTTATTCCCCTGCCAGAAGGCGTAGCCAAAGGTGGACTTGATGAACACAAATTGGTGATGAACATGCCAGTTCCGGATCACCCAGGGTGCGATCACGATCGCAGCCACGGTTACCAAGGTCGCCAAACGGGCGGAACAACCAGGCAACCGTCGCCACGGGCTGCTTCCCCCATCGATAGAACCCTCGTCCTCCGCACCGTGGGCAGACAACCGCACTGCCTCTCCGGCCCAGCGAAGCGAAGGGACAGGATCGGGACATAACGGCACTCGTTCCGATCTCGATGATCCATACCGCCAATCGTTCAGCCAGAACACGATCGCGCAAACGGGAAGAGCAAGCGCCAGGATCGGCTCGATCAGCAGAAGCACGCCGGCCAGCACCCCGGCCAGGATTGCCCCACGCCACGTGCCGTGATATCGGCGCGACGCCACCGTCGCCAATAGCACCGTCAGTCCCAAGGCGGCCCATAGTGCCACCTGGAGATGGGTTACCATGTAGAGATGGGTCGGATGGAGAGCCGCACCGATTCCGGCAAGCCAGCCGGTTGCGGGGCTTTCAGGCACAAGCGACCATGCCAGCCAGACCACGGCAAGAACGAGCAGGGTTCCTGCCGCACACTGGATCAACTGAACAGCCAGGATCGATGTGGGCGACTCGACGCCCAGGCATGCATAGACCCCGGCCAGAAAGAAGGGATAAAACGGAGCCTGCTGCGAAGTCGCATGGAGCGAAGCTCCAAGGAACTCGATCGAGAATCCCTTTCCATTCAGGAGGTTTGCCGCAATTCGACCATGTTCATACGAGACGGGCGCAGCATGCTCCGACCAGAGCGCCGCCACGACGGCGATTCGTAGGGAGAGTGCCAGCAGTGCCAGCACCAACAGGGCCATTGCCTTCCGTGTTGTGAACATAGCGGGGGCAGATTGTAGAGGTCCCCCTGAAACCCGGCAAGAGCGGAACGAATCCGATCCTGGGTCAAGGCAATCGTGCTCATCGTTCGTTCTCGTCAGGTTTGCACTGGTGCAAGCGGCCCCCGGAACCGGCATCTCTTCACGCCTCGCTGCCAAGGCCATCGCCTGATCTCATGGTCCGTGTCCCGGCGTCAAGTACAGGCGCCGCCGCAGTTTCCGCCCGGCACGATGCCTTTCAGCCACCCTTCGGGAAGCCCCCGATCAGAAGGAGTGGGGGCGAGTGCGGACCCGAGCAGGGGCCCATCGGCGACTTGTGTTACCCGTGAATTTGCGTATATTGACTAGGTTTGGGAGGTCTGTTTTTTCTGACGGGAACTTCGCATATGTCGATGACGGATTGGGTTAGTGGCCGGGTTTTCAACCTCGTTCATCGCCACAACCTTGTTTATAACACCTGCTGGGAAGATCCGCGGTTGGATCGCGTGGCGCTCAAGCTCGGGCCGGATGACACGGTTCTGGTGATCACCTCCGCTGGCTGCAATGCACTTGACTACGCGCTGGCAGGCGCCAAGCACGTCCATGCGGTCGACATGAATCCGCGGCAGAATGCTTTGCTGGAACTCAAACAGTCCGGAATCCGCAATCTCGACTACGAGACCTTCTTCCAGATGTTCGGCCGCGGCCATCTCCGCAACGGCCGGCGGATCTATCGCGACCGCCTTCGTGACTCGCTCTCCGATTGGTCGCAGAAGTACTGGGACAAGAAGATCAAATACTTCTGCAGCAAGCGGCGGACGTTCTTCTATCGCGGGACCTGTGGCTCCCTGGCACGAATGATGAACGTCTATATCGACCGCGTGGCGAAGGTGCGCCCTTGGATCGACCAGGTTCTTGCAGCAAAAACCGTCGAAGAACAGCGCGCGATCTACGAGACGCATATCCGAGATCGATTCTGGTCCCGGCCGATGCGGTTCCTCATGAATCGCGATTCGACCTTGTCGATGGTCGGCGTCCCCCGTGCCCAGCGCACCCAGGTGGAGTCGCAGTACGACGGCGGCATCGCCTCTTTCGCCAAGAACTGTGTCGATACCGTCTTCTGCAAGTTGCCGATCAGCGACAACTACTTCTGGCGAGTCTATATCAACGGCCAGTACACGCCCGAATGTTGTCCCGAGTACCTGAAGGCCGAAAATTTCGACAGGCTCAAGGGCGGCCTGGTCGACCGTGTGAGCCCCCATACCGACACTGTCCAAGGCTTCCTGGAAGGCTACGACGGCCAGATCTCGCGTTACGTGCTGCTGGATCACATGGATTGGCTGAGCGACAAGTACTTCGTCCATCTCGAAGCCGAATGGCAGGCGATTCTCGAGAAAGCTGCTCCTGAAACGCGTCTGATCTGGAGAAGCGGCGGCCTGAGGACCGACTTCCTCGACCGGGTGCGGGTCACCGTCGACGGGATCGAACGGCCTCTCCAGGAATTGCTCCGGTACGACCACGAACTGGCCGAACAACTGCACGAGAAGTGCCGCGTTCACACCTACGGCAGTTTCTACATCGCTGAGCTGGCTGCCTGAGCCGATGCAGCCCTTGCCCGCCCATTTCACCCCCTGTCGAGCCCAGTGCAAGAGGGGGACGTGAACGGGACCGAATCGTAACTCACACCACACACATTGTCGTTGCACTCGGAAGGCCGGTGGCTGCCATGGGCATGTTCTCGGACCTCAAAGTCCTTTACCACCTGACGATGAAGCCGATCCGCGGCAAGGATCACGCTGCGCGGATGGAGAGTTTCTATGGAGGCCAGGCCGAGGCCTACGATAATTTCCGCAAACGCCTGCTGAAGGGCCGGGAAGAGCTTTGGGAACTGCTCGACGTGCCGGAAGGGGGCATCTGGGCCGATATGGGGGGCGGCACCGGCGCCAACCTGGAGAATCTTGGCGACAAGATTCGGTGCCTTAAGAAGGCCTACGTGGTCGATCTGGCGTCCTCGCTCCTCAAAGTCGCGTCGGAGCGGTTCCAGGCTCGCGGCTGGACCAATGCCGAGGCCGTCCAGGCCGACGCCACCACCTGGCGTCCTGCCGAGGGGGGCGCCGACGTGGTCACCTTCTCCTACTCCCTCACCATGATCCCCGACTGGTTTGCGGCCGTTGAGAATGCCTTGGCCATGCTCAAGCCGGGGGGCACGATCGGGGTGGTCGACTTTTACATCTCGCGCAAGTACCCGACCGGAGGATTCACTCGGCACGGCTGGCTCACGCGATCCTTCTGGCCCGTCTGGTTCGCGTCCGACAACGTCTTCCCATCCACAGACCACGTCCCCTTTCTTCACCGCCGCTTCGAGCCGGTGCATTTCCGGGAGTATCGCGGCAAAGTGCCCTACTTCCCTCTCTTGCGGATGCCGTACTACGTCTTCGTCGGCCGGAAGGCCTAGCCGACCACATCCGCACCACGTACCGCATCGTCCAGCAGGGCCTGAAGGCGCGTATTCTCGTTTCTCCCTCAGTAACTGAGCTTTTGCAAATTAGGCCAAGCGTAGCTTGGCGAGCACATGATCCGCATC
>CAYSCH010000534.1:0-5049 GCA_964429355.1 uncultured Planctomycetaceae bacterium
AAATTCAGGCTTCCCGCCCTTCACTTCTTTCAGATTCTTCACTTTGGCAAGGCCGCGTGGGCTTGCCCCGCGCTTGGTAACCCCTTCACCGACACTCGAACTCCCGATCGCCCCGCGGGCTTGCCACCGCGCTTGGCACGTCTCTGAGCGTAGCGAAGGGCGTGGTTTGTGACACCAGTCCCTCGCCACAGGTACGTTTCCACGCATGATCCTTCGGCCGGCGACACTCATTCCGGCGCAGGCGCTGCCGGCTCCGTTGGCGCCGGCTCCGTTGGTGCAGGGTCGGCTGGTGCAGGCTCACCCGGGGCAGGTGGGGCCACAGGTGCGGGCACGGGTGCGGCCGGCGCTGGGGCATCTGGCGCGGGCCCGGGCACGACGGGTGCCGGGCCGCCTGGTGCGGGTGCCGGTGCCGGTGCGGCAGGGAGCGTAGGATCGTCGGGGGTTCGTTCCGGTGCGCCCGAGTCGAAGAGCATGAATCCACCCCAGAAGAAAGGATGGATGGCCTTTGGGGCGGACTCGCGGGCTTGGCGAACACGGGGTTCGCGATCCAATTCGAGCTGCGACGCCGCGGTAACAAGCACGGCGCGCTGATAGGCCTCGGCCGGTGTTGTGTGCGGGAGTTCCTGAGCGAATTCCTGGACGAACCCGACCGACATCTGGCCTCCGCAACGCCAGCGGCTCAATAGGATTGTGCGGGCGCCGTTTGTCATCAGGCCGCAGACCGTCAGAAACAGCTCTTGGCCCGGTGCGGCGGCGGGAGCCGACTTGAGCGCGTCTTCCGCGGCCGTATGGTAACCGGGAAGGACCACAACGGCCGGGCCTCCCGCGGGCAGGGAGAACCAGTCGGCCAGCGTGCTGCCCGGACGGCCCCGCTCCGCCTGTAGTGGGCTCCAGGCATAGGGATCGCCTTCCGCGGGACGGATGTCGTCCAGCACGATCAGGTTCGTGACGAGCGGCACGAGCAAGGAGGTCGGACCCGGCAGGGGCGACGAGGGAAATTCGACCGTTCGCGGCACGGCCGTAGCGATCCGTTCGAAAGCGGCGCGGGCAAGCGCGCCATCGTCACCCGGAAACATTCTGCCCAGCGCCACGTAGGTCTGCGTGCCCGGCGAATCGCCGGAGGGTGCCCCCGATTGAATAGCGAGTGAAACCGTGGGCGTGTAGCGAATCCGAAACCGGTCGATCAGGGGTCGGAGCTGCCCGTTGACACTCACTTGCAGGGTCTCGAAGGGAACATACCAGAGCACGTCGTCGGGCACGATGACCAGTTCCGGGAATTCGGCGGCGAGATCGGCCCGCGAACCTTCGAGGATGGTTTTCAGTAGCGCCTGGGACGATTCTTTCCATTTCTGGTCGGCAAGTTCTTCGACGGCGAGTTGTCGATTGCCGTCGTACTGGCCCATGTCGCGAAGCGACGTCACGAGGGTTCTCGCCAGTTTGGCCGACGGCGGTAAACGCCAGACGGCGTAGTCGTCTCGGTTCACCAGGAATCCGTAGATCTCGCCTTTGGCCCGGTAGAATGCCAGGATCGCGTGCCCTTCGGGAAGGGCGGCGCGAATTTCCTTCAATGGCCGCACCGGCGGAAAGACGAGGCTCGACGAGTCGCGGCGCACGGCGATCTCCCGCAGGAGCGATTCCTGCTTGTCGCTCGCCTGTTGCCACTGTTCGAGCAGCTTCCGCTGCCTGGCCGCAGCTTCCTGGTCCGGGGAAACCAGCGGCATGGCCACCAGCTCCTGGCGGAGGCTCTTGCCCTGTTGCGACATGGCCTCGTACGTGGCGTACTCCGTGAGGAGATTCTGGCGTTCGAGCTGAATTGCCCGCGGCGACTGCTCGTCGGGCGTCTCGAGAATCGTCCGCAGTGAGAGCAGTCGGCCTCCAAAAGGCAGGGAGCTGTGGAAGCGATGCCGCCGCGAAAGGTCGGCGATTTCGAGAGCCCGATCCTGATCCTTGCGGCTCATGGCGAGCAGAAACCAGTGCTCGTACGACTGGGGATGGGGAGTCTTCAGGTAGGCGAGCGATTCCATGGGTTGGATCGCCCAATCAAGGCTCGTGGGGTCTCGCAGGAGGATCTCGTACATTTCCATGGCCGCGCGCGGGGCCAGGCTGCTATTGATGGAAATGTTGCCTGCCAGGGCGTGGCCGTCGAGCCGCCCCAACTGGAAGATCCACCGCGAGGCCTGCTTCATGAACGCCATGGCCTGCATGAGTTCCTGATAGCCGTCGGCAAGACGCCCTTCCTGGAAATGGAGGGTTGCCAGCAGATAGTGGTATCTTGCCCCGATCATGCCCAGGCCCATTCCGCGGCGCGCAACCAGCAGCTTCGTGTCGGCCAGCGATTTGGCGGCTTCGCTTGGGCGGCGATCTGCCAGCGAGCACTCGGCGGCATCGAGCAGGAGCGATGTCTGGAGATGGCGCTGTCCCTTCGTCTTGGCCCAGGCCGTCGTGGCCGGGATCGGTGCGTAGAGTCCGGCGGTGTTCGACGCCAGGTGAGCGACGGTTCCCAGAAGGAGGGCCTCTTCGACGATGGTGGTGTCGTAGAAGTAGGCGGAAACAGCGGCTTCATTGAGAAGTTCGGTGGCGGTTTCGTAATCGCCTCGATTCAGGGCCAGCCGTCCCAATTCCACCAGCACGGTGGGAGTCAAGGGATGGTCGTACTGGCCGGCGGCCACCGTCGCCCGTTTCAAGATCGGAATCGCCTCGGTCGGTTTGCCGGCCGCGACGAGGGCGAGCCCGAGCTGCGCGTCGATCCAGGCCGTAGACCAGTGGTTGGGCGGTCCGGGGCGGCGAGAGAGCACATCGACCAGGTTCTTGGTGATCGGATCCTCGGGGCAGAGCGGGCCGAGGAGCTCGGTCCGCCGGCGGATCGCCAGGCACGTGCACCGGACGATCTCGGTGGCGCGGATCGGAAGCACTGTCGCTGGCTGGACCACTCCTCCCTGTTCGACGCGGTTTCTGAGGTTGATTTCGCCCTGCATGATCCCCATCGAACTGGGGTAGTCGCCAAGCTTCGCCCCACGCGTGCTGGTTCCCCACGGGCACGGGCGCAGGTTGGTCGGCCGAGGGTTCTGGAATTGCACCAGGATCAGCCAATCGTTGTGCTGGACGTAGAGCTGAACGGCGGTCGTGTAGCATTCCAACGCTTTGTCGAGTTGCCCCATGTGGTAGTAGCACTCGCCCATCATGGAGTAGTAGCAGATCGAATCCAGCCAGAGCATGCCCGGCTTCTTGATCGCGCCCCGCCGCTCGTCGTTGAAAGTCTCGAGGGCGTCGTCGAACTCCCCTTCGAGGAAATCACGCTCGATGCAGGAGAAGTAGCGGAGCGAGGGGATCTCGATCGACCCCACTCCCTGACCGGCCGACGAGGCTGCCAGAAGCAACAGCAGGATGCCGCTTGCCAGGCCGATTCGTGCAGAACGGGTGCACAACACCGGGTTCGCGCGATCTCGTCGTTTCCAGCTTCCTTCCAGCACGGTGTTCTGGTCTTGCATTGGCGCTGATCCTCACAGGTCTCGGGCCGGCCGCGGAAGGCGCCGGAATAGCCGCACGTTTTCCATCAGGCGTCCGGAGCAGCAGGCACCGCAGTCGCGGACGCGGGCGAAGCAGACCGAACCAGCCAGTGGTTTCCGGCAGTTGAGCGTGTCTTTCAGGTCTGGCAAGCTCTCGACGCCCGAACTTGAGCAATCTCAGTTGCCCGGGGGGCTCCACTTTCGCGTTCTTCTCGATTTGGGGCTTCCTTCAATGATATTACTTTTCTTCCGATTGGCTCCTCCTGACAGGGCCTCACCAGGCAGATTCAGCGGATTTTCGCGACGATAAACAGGGCAGGACGCGGAGTCTCAGGTGAACGGGAGAATTAGAAGTTTGTCGCCAGGCCGCTAGCCAATCTCGCCGGTGTGGATTGGTTCTGAGTTCCGGACTACCGCATAACTATTTGTGACACAACGTGTTATGGATTTCTGTCCGAGCCGGGTAGGCGGCCCTCGGCGCCCCTTTGCGGTTTCGCAGCGGGTCATTCTTGAGGTGACCCTCAAGTCGTGAGGGTTATTCAGACGATAGGGATCGTACCGATTGTGTCGGTTGGCGGGGTTTGTGCGCGGCACGGAGGGTTGCCGCGAATGGAGCTGCCGACCTTTCCAACAACTTCGTTGGGTTGAAGTTACGAACTCTTTGAGATGCTGAGGAGATGGCCAATGAGCGGCACCACCACGTGTATGCGTCCGCTGCGAGGTTTTTTGGTCAGCCTTGTGGTCGCTGCCGCTGCCTTTGCGACCACCGGCTGCCAGGTGGACATGGGTGGCCAGACCTTGCCAAGTCCCTACTACCTGCAGGACGACGTCCAGTACTTCCCGCCCGGCCCGGAATTCAAGCTGCAGCGTGAAGCGACGGCCATGAAGAAGGCGCAGGAAGAAGCCACCATGCGTCAGTTGTAGGCAGACCGGGGCAACTGTCTTGCCCGTGGGAGGCTGCCAGGTTTTGCCGGTGCTTCTCACGCGACTCCCCGTCGGGGCCGGCTGGCTCGAACTGGTGTGGAGGCGATCGGCCTCCACACCCGGGTCCTGTGCCGGATTGCCGATGGGGTTGTTCTGCGCCCGTGCCAGACGGGACCGTGCGACTCCCACTCAGCTTACTTGGGGGCGGGCTTGACCCGAATTTCTATCTGAGGCCGAAGACCGTGCCTGATTTCGAACTGTCCAACGTGGCTCAGCAGTGGATCAACGTGACGTTGATCTGGGTCGGTTTTGGCACGCTGGCCGGACTGTTGGCTCGGGCCCTGGTTCCAGGGAGAGAGCCGCAGGGAGCCGTGGGTACGGTCGTGATCGGCATTGTGGGCACGGCCGTGGGCCTGTGCACTCTGAGTTGGGCTCTGAATCGTCCAACCTTCAATCCCATCAGCCCTCTTGGGTTCTTCGCCGCGGTCGGCGGAGCGTTCGTCCTGGTGGTCCTCTACCGAGTCGCCGCTCTGCGATGGTTTGTCGACGGTGAGGACCGGCATCGCTAAGGACCTATCCCAAAACCACAAGAAAGGTCTCCCACGGGCGGAAAACGGTA
>CAYSCH010000535.1:0-5038 GCA_964429355.1 uncultured Planctomycetaceae bacterium
GCACATCGGCGCAACAGTCGCCTGAATCAGCTTTCCGGTGGGCCTTCGAGGCATTCCTTCATATTGGTTTGGGTGTATACTGGCCAACGCCCTGATGTGGCGGTCGCAATTTCATCTACCTGCGCGCCAGATTCACTTCGCATCACAAAGCCGTTGGCATCATGCCCGATTTCGTCAACGAACGATCCGCGGTCAGCAGTGAACCGGAAGACGCCTTTGTCGAATTGTTTGGCCAGGTCTTCGGCCTCGACAAGGTGCAGCTTCTGGCCTCGCAGTACCCGGTCGAGGATATCTACGGCAATGGCCGTTTCCTCGACTTTGCCCTGCGAACAGCGGAGGCCAGAGTTGCCTTCGAGATTGATGGGCTCACGTGGCACCACCCCGAGGCAATTTCCATTGCGGAATTCGAAGACGGGCTCCTGCGCCAGAACAGCCTGATCCACCAGGGGTGGCGGGTCTTCCGCTGGACGGATCGCGAAATCATCGCGCAGCCCGAACGGGTCAAAGAAGAACTCGCCCTGTTCCTGGAAAGCATATCCGAACTGGCCTCCTTCGACGAGTTCCTTCCAAAACAGGCCGGCGCCGCGATCGAGTTGCGGCCTCACCAGCAAGAGGCCCTTGAGGCCCTGGCCGCGCTGCGTGCCGAGGGCAAGACGATCGCGCTCTTGACCCATGCCCAAGGGGCGGGAAAGACGCTGGTCGCCGTCGAGGACGCCAAACGCATCGGCGGAAGAACCTTGTTCCTCGCCCATCGCCGGGAACTCGTGCAGCAGGCTTTCGACACCTTCCGCCGTCTCTGGCCCGATGCGTCGTGCGGGCTTTTCCTTGGCGACGTCCGCGAGCATGAAGCCGACAACATCGCCGCTTCCATCCAGAGCCTCTCCGGCCGGCTGCGGGAACTGGATCCGGCGGCGTTCCAGTACCTCGTCATCGACGAAGCCCATCATGCCGCCGCGCCCACCTACCGCGAGATTCTCGGCTACTTCAAACCCAAGTTCATCCTCGGGCTGACCGCCACGCCCGAGCGCGCCGACGGCCAGTCGATCCTCGAGCTGTTCCGCGACTGCGCCCACCGGCTCGACCTGCGCACGGCCGTGGAAAGGGGGGAGCTTGTCCCGATCCGCTGCGTTCGGGTCAGGACGAACGTCGACCTGAGCCGGGTCCGCTTCAATCAGATTCAGTACAATCGCAAGGACATCGAAGACAGCATCTTGATCCCCCCTCGCGACCGATTGATCGTCGAGACCTACAGCACCCACGTCGCCGGGCGCCGAGCCGTGGTGTTCTGCGTCAACGTTCGCCATGGCGAAGAGCTGGCCGCTATGTTCCGCCGCTCCGGCGTGCCGGCCAGTTCCGTGTCGGGGCGGATGACTCAAGCGCAACGCGAGACGAGCCTTCGCGATTTCCGCTCTGGAAAGATCCATGTTCTCTGCGCTTGCGACATCCTGAACGAAGGCTGGGATTGCCCTGAGGTCGAGGTGCTCTTCATGGCCCGGCCGACCCTGTCGAAGGTGATCTATCTCCAGCAGATCGGGCGCGGCACCCGCAAGGCGCCCGGCAAAGACTGCCTCGTCGTTTTCGACTTCGTCGACAACGCCACTCGCTACAACCAGGGGCTGAATCTGCACCGCGTGCTCGGCGAGTCGAAGTATCGGCCCGGCTCCTTGCTGCTGGCCCCGCAAGACCAGATGCGCGACGAGGCGGAACGGCTTGCCTCGGGAGTCAAGCCGGCCACGATTCTCGATATCGGGATCTGGGCCCGCGATTACGAGGAAATCGACCTGTTCAACTGGCAGGAGGCCATTGCCGGCATGATTTCCGTCTCGGAACTGGAGCGCGAGCTGGCCACCGGGGAAGGAATGATTCGGCGCGCTATGGAGAGGGGCGAGATCGAGCCCGACCATGTCCTGCAATTGGGCGACCGCACCTACCACTACTTCGCCACCGAGAGAATCGACGATATTTGCAGCGTCCTGGGGATTGAAAAGGTGGGGGCACACAATATCCGGGACAGGTATGTAGAATATGTCCGACAGATGGAAATGTTCTTCTCGTACAAGCCGGTGATGATGTTGAGCATTCTTGACGAAATGGACGAAAGAGGGAGGGCTCTCCTGTCGAAGGTGGTCGGTCGATTCCGCGCTTTCTATGAATCCCGAAGAGCGGCCCGCCTGCCTGTGGAACGCAATTCCGCAAAGCTATCGCGAGTTGCCGAGCTCGACGACAGCGAAGTTCAACGGGTGATGCTCGATTCGCCGTTCGAGAAGTTCGAGCGGCGGAAGTTTCTGGAATACGATGGCCGCGATCTGGCGTACATCCGCTTTGCCCCCATGCTGTGGCGGCAACTGAAGGTCCCAGATCTGGCGGAACTGCGGGATATCTGCGAAAGGAAGATTGCCGAGTACTACGAGAGACTCGAGTAGCATCTTGGACACCTCAAGACTCTCACCCAACACCAACCGCGGAGGCACACGACATGCCCCAGACACGTTCCGATTACGGCAAGCGTATTGATCAGCTTCACGCACGCATTGAAGCTCGTCTCAGAACAAAACGCTTCGTCTTCTACAGTGCCTATCCGACCGAAGGCGACCACCTGCCCATCGACAACCTGGACGACATCGCCGTGGAGGGCAAAGTTCAGTTCTTCACGGAACACAACCCCTTCTGGGGCGATGGAGAAGACTACACCAGTCCTGTCGTCGATTCGCCCACATGGCTTGACGTGGCCGTGCTCGCGAATGATATGATTACGACCACCGGCGACCGGCATCACCACTTCCTCGAGGGCGTCTTGATTGTCGACAAGACAACCGAGGTGAAAAAATGCCATTTCGTGAGGGGCTCATAAGTCACCCAACATGGACAAACACACCGCCGACTACTACCGAGCCAACGTAGAGGACTGCGTCGAGCGGTACGAATCGGCCGAAATGGGTGGTCTACACAAGCACCTCAGTCGCCTGGTGCGCCCCGGCTATCGGGTTCTCGAGATCGGCGGCGGCTCCGGCCGTGATGCCACGTTTCTTACACGGCTGGGCTGCGCGGTCACCTATACCGACGCGTGCCCCGGGATGGTCGCAGCTGCATGCCAGCGGCACCCGGAGCTGCGAGAGTGTGCCAGACAAGCGGCGTTTCCTCTGCAGCCCGCGGACCCGCTCTTCTCCTCGCGATTCGACCTGGTGCTTTGTGTTGCCGTCATCATGCACTTGGAGGATGCGGACTTCAGGGCCACCGTGTCGCAACTCGCGCGGCTCACAGCGCGATCGGGCTGTGTCGTGCTGTCGCATTCGGCAGGCCGCACCGAACTGACCGGCTCTCGCGACCGCCTGGGCAGGCTGTTCTGCGAGCGAACGGATCAAGAGGTGATTGCGGCCTTCTCGCCGCTGGACTTCATGCTCGAATCGCAGACGTGTGAAAACGACTCGCTGATGCGGGATGAACTGGCCTGGACGACCCAGGTCTTCCGAAGAACCGACGAGGATGGGGCATGAAGTTCACCCATGGCAGACTGGTCCGTGATCGGGACCCGAACATCCCTCGCCCTTCCGGTGCGACCCCCATGGTCACGAAGGTCGCCCAGGACGAGCGTCTTTACCATCTGCGCTTGGCAATGCTCGAGGAGGTGCATCGGCTCTTCCGCTCCACCAGCCCCGAGGAGTTCCTGAACGAGGCGGCCGGCGTTCTCGAACTTCTGCAGGTAATGGCAAAAGAGCACGGGCTGAGCTGGAACCAGGTCGAGCAGAAACGCGTCGAGCTGGCAGACGAGCTCGGCGGCTTCGGCAAAGGGCTCTTCCTCCACACCATCTACGACGGAAGTTCTGCAACCGCGGCTGAGCCGGTCGAGCCCGTCACGCCCTGCCTCTTGGTCAGCGGCGGCTCGCCGTCGCTCCTCGAGGTGCTTCGGCGCGAGCTTCAGGGCAGCCGCGCGTGCCAGATCGCCACGGCCTTCTGCACCCGGGCGATGCTGAACCTGCTCGTGCGCCCCTTCGAGGAATTCCTTGCCCGTGGCGGAGAGCTTTCGCTCCTGACGTCGGTGATGAACCACTTCAACAACCCCGACGATCTTGTGCACCTGCACCGCGAGCTGCCCGGCTGCCGGCTGCGCATCTACTATCCGGGCGACGGAGAAGGGAACGAGCGGTTTGCGGCCGCGCCATCCCCCTTCCATCTGAAGTGTTTCCTCTTTCACAAGCACGACGGACGCAACTCGCTCATCGTCGGCTCATCGAACCTGACCGGCGGCGGGCTGGCCCGCAACGAGGAGTGGAATCTCTACTCCAACTCGGAGGTCAATCTGCCATTCCGGCCTGGCGACGCCCGGAGCATCTTCGCCACGGCAGACGAACGTTTCCGCCGCTATTGGGAAACCGACTCGGTCGACTTGACGGACGAGTTCCTCGAGGCGTACCGGCCGCGATGGGAGGAGAGCCGAGCGCGCGAGATCGCCGTGCGCCAAGTCCCGCGGCCCGCCGTTCCACCCGCTCCACATCCCCGCCCGGCCCAGGCGGAAGCCCTGGAATCGCTCGCCACGCGCCGCCGCCTCGGAATCCGCAAGTGCGCCGTGATTGCCGCAACGGGTCTCGGCAAGACCCACCTGGCGGCCTTCGATTTCCAGCGATCGGGGGCTCGCAATGTTCTGTTCATCGCCCACCGGGAGAACATCCTCCAGACGGCCAGGGACGTGTTTCGGCAGGTCCTGGGCGACGACTCGTTTGGCTTGGTTCTGTCATCGCTCTCGTCCGCTTCGGAGCGACAGGCATCTGCGCACCACGACGGCAGCGCGTTCGCGATGATCCAGACGCTTTCCCGCCCGTATGTCCTTCGCCAATTCGACCGGCACCACTTCGACTACATCGTGGTCGACGAGTTCCACCACGCCGAGGCCGCCACCTATCGAAAAGTCCTCGACCACTTCGAGGCCCGGTTCCTCCTGGGACTCACCGCTACGCCCGAGCGCATGGACGGACGCGACGTCCTCCGACTGTGCGATTACAACGTCGCCTACGAGGCGCGGCTTTTCGACGCGATCGACCAG
>CAYSCH010000536.1:0-5015 GCA_964429355.1 uncultured Planctomycetaceae bacterium
ATACGCAACCCGTCGGCAAGGGCTGCCGGAAAATCCGCCGCACTGACACCGAGCAGGCTGATCTTTGCCACCGCCCGGCCCCACGCTCGAACCCGGCGGGCAATCACCTCCAGCAGCAACGACTTCCCGCTCCCGCTGGGCCCGAGGAGGAGGCCCAGCCTCCGATGCTCCTCGATCAGAAAGTGAATTCTCGCCAACGCCTCCTCATGCCCGGGACTGGCAAAGAACTGGCGCGGATCAAGCTGCGGACCAAACGGCGAACGGCTTAACCCCCAATGTGATGGATACATGGTCCCGTTGTTGCTCGCAGTAAACCGTGCCACCCAATCCGCCGCAATCCAGCTTCTTGCGGTTGCGGAGGAAATATTGTGGGATAGTCAACACCGACCTGAATCGCAAGCTCTGGGAATCATCTCCGTCGAGAATCAGTAGCCTCACGGGGATTGGAGCCCAGGTTTCAAGCTGTGTCATCCCGCCGATTCCCGGCGCGCACCCTTCCCGCCGCCGCACAATTCCACGTCTCTTCTCTCTTCGGTAGAATGGGCACGAAAACTTGATCCGGAGTAACCCGCACGGCCCGCAGACCCAATGACGCAACGCTATTTCGTCGAGAATCCGATCTTCGAGGGGCAAGCCGTCCTGACGGACGCCGAAGCCCATCACCTCCTCCACGTCATGCGGGCAAAACCGGGGGATGAGGTCGTTCTGTTCGATGGTTCCGGTGCCGAGTATCTCGCCCGAGTCGACGCGCTGCGCCGCTCCGAGGTCCGGCTTGTGGTCCTCGAACGTCGCGCGATCGATCGCGAGCTGGCGCACGGGCTGATTCTGGGCGTGGCTCTTCCCAAGGGGGACCGCCAGCGCTGGCTGGTGGAAAAGGCCGTCGAACTGGGTGTCACGCGACTGGTTCCCCTCGAAACCGCCCGCAGTGTGGCGCAGCCTAATGAGAAGGCCGTTGAACGGCTCCGCCGCGGAGTCATCGAGGCCTCGAAACAATGCGGCCGAAACCGCCTCATGGAGATTGCCTTCCCGCAGGACTGGCCCGAGTTCGTCAGCTCGCACGACTCGGTCCCGCTTCGTCTCCTGGCCCACCCTTCGCCCGAACTGCGGCCGCCAGCGCTTGCCCCTTCCATGTCCGGCGCGGTGGCGATCGGTGTGGGGGCGGAAGGGGGCTTTACCGACGACGAAGTCGGCCTGGCGATCGGCCACGGCTGGCAACCGATCAGTCTTGGTCCCCGTATCCTCCGCATCGAAACCGCCGCCCTGGCCCTCGCTGCCCTGGCGGCAATGAACCTCAGCCCCCAGCCCGGCTTCTGAACCTTCCCCTTTGCGTCACGTAGCCTCTGCTGGTTGGTTGCCGTGGAATAGGCCGGGAGTCTGAGTAGCGATCCTCGTCGGAGATCCCGTCACCGGCGATGCTTGCACTCCCGCGCCCCATCGGCCAGAATCGTGCAGACACGTTTTGGCATGCCCGGCCGCCCCATTCCAACAGGTACCCATGACCGACGCCACGCCCGAAAACCAGGTCCGCATGCCACCACGAACCGTGTTCGGTATCCTGAGCCAGCTTGGCCCAGGGTTGATCATCGCCGGTGCCATCGTCGGTTCAGGCGAACTCATTGCAACCACCAAGACCGGCGCCCAGGCCGGATTCTGGCTCCTCTGGCTGATCCTCATCGGCTGCGTGATCAAGGTTTTCGTCCAGATTGAATTCGGACGCTACGCCGTTTCGTCCGGCCAGACGACCATGGCTGCCATGAACGAAGTTCCCGGCCCGCGGCTCGGCGTCAACTGGCTCCTCTGGTACTGGCTGGTGATGTTCATTGCCAGCCTCGCCCAGCTTGGGGGCATCGTCCACGGCGTCGGCCAGTCCCTGGCCATGAACGTCCCCCTGGACGGCAGTTTCAACCGTTTCCTCGACGCGCAGGACACCTGGGACGCCCAGGCCGAACCGATACGCACACAACTCCAGGGTGAATTGTCTGGAATCAGCGATCTGGAACTCCAGTCGGCCGTTGCGGACCGGCTCGGCTCACCTCGCCCGAACGAGCAGATGATCGAGTACTTCTGGACCGACGACATCACCTGGGCCGGCCTGGTGACAGCCATAACGATTGCGATCTTGCTGGTTGGGCGTTACACGGTGATCCAGAACTGCTCGACAGCGATGGTGGCTGCGTTCACGGCGGTCACGATCTTCTGTGTGTTCGCCATGCAGTACCATGCGGCCTGGGCCGTGCAGTGGACCGACCTGGCCGACGGGCTCAGCTTTCGCCTGCCTCCGGTCGTGGAAGGCATGAGCCGCTGGGCGCCTTTGAGCACGGCCCTGGCTACCTTCGGCATTATCGGAGTCGGCACTTCGGAGCTGATTGCCTATCCCTACTGGTGTCTTGAAAAGGGCTACGCCCGTTACGTCGG
Organism: uncultured Planctomycetaceae bacterium; assembly: GCA_964429355.1. Taxonomy (GTDB): domain Bacteria; phylum Planctomycetota; class Planctomycetia; order Pirellulales; family Thermoguttaceae; genus JAAYAY01. Next base: position 2,416 of record CAYSCH010000536.1, read on the forward strand.
CCCTTGCGATCCATCCGACGACTGGGCCGAGCGGGCTCGCGGCTGGATGCGTGTCATGCGATGGGATGCGGCCATATCGATGCTGATCTACACCTTCGCCACGGTTGCCTTCTACCTGCTCGGCGCCTCGGTCCTCCACCGCAGCGGGCTGGATCCCAAGGGGAGTCATCTCGTGCGCACCCTTGGCGAAATGTACGTGCCGGTTTTCGGTACCTGGGCTAAGACCTTCTTTCTCTTCGGTGCTTTTGCCGTTCTCTATTCGACGTTCTTTGTTGCCACCGCCGGCCACACCCGGGTTGCCGCCGACGCGGTCAAAGTCTTCGGCGTGGGCCGGCGCGACGAAAGGGCGCGGCGTTGGTGGATCAAGTCCATCTGCATGTTATTTCCAGCATTCGCCATGGTCACCTGCATCTTCATCCGCAAGCCGGGCGAGTTGGTCCTGTTCAGCGGCGTCATGCAGGCCGTCATGCTCCCCATGCTTGCCGGTGCCACCTTGTATTTCCGCTATCGCCGTTGCGACCGGCGGATCGTTCCGGGACGCCTCTGGGACTTCATGCTCTGGCTTTCCGCCATCGGAATGCTCGTGGCCGGGGTCTGGGCCGGGATCAGCGAAGCGATCAGACTCCTTCGCGCCGGCGGCATGTGAAGTGTGTGGCGTTGGCGGAGACGCTGTTTGCCTGGCATTTCACCAGCCAGATCTTCCAGGGCAGCCGCCCGGGCTACGAGATGTTGGCCTGTCTTGACCCATCCAACTTCACCAGCCAGATCAGCCCGACGAAGTCGTAAACGGCGTGGGTCACAATCGGTACCAGGAGATTGCCGCTGGCGATCCAGAGGGCGCCAAGAACCAGCCCCATGACGGCCGCCAGGAGAATGTAGGCGCCGTTCATCGGATGCAGCAATCCAAAGAGGATCGATGCGGCGGCCAACGCCACCCAGACGCCCGTCGGCGGGCCGATCCAGTGTGAAAGTCCCTCCTGGAGAAGGCCGCGAAACAGGAGTTCCTCGCCGATGCCGGCCAGGGCGGAGATGACCGCCAGTTCGGCCACGGACGTCTTGACGAACATCGGTCGAATCAGCCGATCGACCACGTCCTGCACGTCGCTGAATGGCCAGAAGGGGAACCGCTGGCAGGCCAGCAGGGCTCCTACCAGCGGCAGCGCCGCCAGGCATCCCCACAGAATCGCCCACCAGTCGCCCGCAACCAGATCCAGCGGATTCATCCCGACCAGCCAGCCCAGCGCGACGGCGAGCAGTCCCAGGCCTCCCTCCATGAGCACCGCCATCGCGATGAGATCTCGTCTAGAAGGTTCGCTTGATGAAATGTTCACATCTAGGTTCTCTGGACCATGAAATGATGCTGAAAGGCTTTGTGTGATTCCCAGAGGCAAATGTGGCGAGGCGATCAGGAACTCGATGGGCCGGGACTGACAGAGTTTGCAGGCCAAGAGCGGACGGAACCCGAGCGCAGGGCAAGCCCGCGCGGCTATCTTCAGGACAACTATTTTTGGCGAATCACGCAATTCCCGCCCTCGATGGGCACGGGTATTGTGTCCGGAAGAACGGTCTTGCCCGATAAGCATTCCACCCACAGGCCCTTGCGTTGGACGGTGTCTCGACTGCCACCGGTATCCTAATCAGCCAGATGGGCACGAGGAAGACAAGAGTGGTAGCCAAACGAGGAAGTCTCCTTGGGGCTATCGAGGCTCGTGGGCGATGATTCTGTGGTCGTGTTGAACCTATTCCACACGATTCCTGCCGTGCGTCACCAGCGGCTCGCACTATGCCGGGACAAGGCCGAAACAAGCAACAGCGAGGATTGTTCCCCCCGGAATGACGGGTTACTTACGGTGGGACACGCCCAGAGCCCGCATTCGGTAGAACTTCGCTCTTTGTCCGGCGTTCCGCCTTCTTTTCCGTCCTCCGCCACTCCTTGACCCCCTTCCGGGACCCTGCTAAATTGACGGATTTCACTTTGGGAAAAATCGCTCTCCAGTGGCCAGTCCACTCGCGGGAGCCTGTCTGCGGTCCGTTCTCAGGTTGGACTGCGAATATTTCCTGGTTTCTCTGTCACTGTAAAGGCTCAAATCTCATGGCACCCAAATACGTCTACAGCTTCGGTTCCACCGGAACGGACGGCAACGCCTCCCAGCGCAACCTCCTTGGCGGCAAGGGAGCGAACCTGGCCGAGATGTGCAATCTCGGATTGCCCGTCCCCGCCGGATTCACGATCACCACCGAGTGCTGCACCGCTTTCTTCGCAGAAGGCAAGAAGTTCCCTGCGGGCCTCAAGGAAGAGGTCCAGGCGGCCCTCAAGAAGACCGAAGCAGCCATGGGCATGAAATACGGCGACGCGGAGAATCCGCTGTTGATCTCCAGCCGGTCGGGTGCCCGCAGTTCGATGCCCGGCATGATGGAGACCGTGCTCAATGTGGGGCTCTGCTCCAAGACGATTCCGGGCCTGGTCAAGAAATCAGGCAACGAGCGTTTCGTCTACGACGCCTACCGCCGCCTGATCACGATGTATTCCGACGTGGTCATGGAAAAGGCCGAAGGGATTGAGCCCGCCGAGGGCAAAGGCGTGCGAGTTCAGCTCGAGC
>CAYSCH010000537.1:0-4962 GCA_964429355.1 uncultured Planctomycetaceae bacterium
CCATCTCTTCCGGCGGAATGATCCAATGGACACCGACCCTCGACCAGGCCGGCACCGGGCCCGACGGAACAGCTTACCACATCCGGGTTACCGTGACCGCCGGAACTCAGACCGCGGACCTGGATCTCGAACTCGTCGTTGTGCGGCCCGAGATCTTCGTCCCCGATCCGCCAGTGATCGATTCCGTGCCACCCATCGGTACCACCGCAGGAGATCAGTTCGTCTATGCACCCCATGCCACCGGCGGTCCCCAGAGCGGGCTCCAGTGGTTCCTTGACGAGTGTCCCGACGGGATGGGATTCGACAACGCGGGGCGGGTCACTTGGATCCCCGACCAGGATCTCGTTGGCACTGTTGTCGATGTCATGATCCGCGTAACCGATTCCACCGGCGGCGGTGACGTCCAGTCGTTTACCCTCGCGGTCGGCGCCGTAAACCGCCCGCCCGTTTTCAATGCCACCTTCCCGACGGCCTGGAGAGCCGGCCAGGCCCTCGATTTCAACGTCCGGGCCTCCGATCCCGAAGGCCACGAACTGGTCTACCAGTTGCTGGCGCCAACCGGCCAGTCCCTGCCTCCCGACATCTCCATCGATCAGCAAGGCCGTGTCCAATGGACCCAGCCCACTCACGGCCTGCATGAGTTCGTCGTACGGATCGCCGAAAAGTATCGTCCCTCTTCCTCCACCGACCAAACCCTCTCGCTGACCGTCCTCAATTCCCTGGCCAACTTATCTCCGATCATCATCGGCTCTCCCCACGAACAACACGCGACCGTCGACCAGGCATTCACGTACCAGTTCTCAGGCCTGGACTTCGACACCGACAACGGCGGCTTCGCCTGGGCGATTGCCGAGGGGGACCTGGGCGACCACATGAGTATCGACGCCACCGGCCTGTTCACCTGGACGCCGCAGCCCGGCGAGGAAGGGGCCAAGACGGTCAAGGTCCGGCTTACCGACAATCCGGCTGCCGGAACGCCCGTCAGTGCCTACGTCGCCTTCACGATTACCGCAATCGACAACCGGGCGCCGCAGATCACCTCCGAGAGCAGTTTGCAGCCGATCCTGGGCACGCTCTTCAACCACCAGATCAAGGCCCACGATCCGGACGGCGACGCGCTTGTCTACGCGATCGACACCACTTCCGGCAACGTTCCCAACGGCCTGATCATCGACAGCGGCACCGGAATGATCTGGTGGCAGATTCCCGACACGCTCACGACCACCGCCTACACCGTCCCCATCGTCGTGACCGATCCCTACGGGGCGACGGCGAGGCAGACGCTGTCGATCAACGTCTCACTCACCGACACGGTGGCTCCGACGATCAGCATGCGGGTCGTGGACGGCCAGGGCAACCTCTACCTGCCAGGTGAGGAACTGGACGTCAACGAGCAGTACTGGCTGATTGTCGACATTGCCGACAACTCGGGCGCGATCGACAGTGAAACAGTCGTCACCCCCGAGCGAAGCCAGATCACCGTGGTCGACGTAGCCATGCTCGAACTGCCCAACGACTACGTGCCCGTCCAGGCCACGCTCGAATACGGCACGACCTGGATTGATTTCACCGTGAATGGCCTCAATCAAGGGAACGTCCACTTTGAACTCGTGGCTCTTGACAACTCGGGCAACGAGGCCGCCACCGAATTGACCTACTACGTGGCCGACAATTCCCTTTCCCCGCCGGCCAAGATCGTCGAATTCCGCGATCCCGATCTCGCCCTGGTCGACGTCCACACGGAGATCACCGAATCGGTCGAGGTCGTCGGCATCGCCAATATGGGCACCTACTCCTACGAACTGATCCTCTACCGGGCCGACGGCGATTACTACGAAGTCGTCAAAGAACAGGTGGGAGAGGATTGGATCTACAAACTCGAGTCCGACGCCGACTTCGTCGTCGTCGCCAGTGGCGAGGCTAACAGCAATCTGGAGCGTAGCCTCGGCACCCTCGATCCCACTCTCTACGGTTCCGGGATGTACCGGCTCGTGCTGGCCATCATCTGCGACTGCGGCGAGCACCACTACAAGGCGGTCGATGAACGGATCATCGAGATCCGCAACGACGCTCGGCCCGGCAGTCTCGACCTCTCCTTCAACGACCTCAGCGTCGACCTGGGCGGCATCCCGGTCTCGCTGGCCCGCAGTTACAGCTCGGCCGATGTCGGCCTGGGCAGCGATGATTTCGGTCCCGGCTGGTCGCTCACCATGCTCGATGCGGGCATCCAGGTGGCCCATTTCGACAAGGCGACCAACAGTCTCCGCGAGCCCATGGCCCGCGGCACCCGAGTCTTCGTCACCCTCCCCGACGGCTCCATCCAGCGGTTCACCTTCGACCCGGTTCAGGTCGCCGGCGGCCAGTACCTGCCCCTTTTCCGGCCCGACAGCGACGTCAGTTCCACGCTCGACATACTCGGCTTCGATACGTCGACTCTCCTTTTACCCCTCCAGCAGCAGGAGGCAGGAGCCTATCAGGGGCCCTACGTGACTGCCAACACCAACCAGGACTTCATCCCCCACCTGTTTGGCAGCAGATTCCTCCTTCGCACCCGGGAGGGGGTCGAATATCTCTACGACCTCCGCACGGGCGAGCTTCAGGCCGTCCAGAACGACGCCGGACAGCGGATCGAGATCACCAGCGGACTGGTCACGACCATCGCAGCCTCGGCTGGCGAGAAGGTGATCACGATTACTCGCGACTCCAGCGGCCGAATCATCGACCTCAAAGATCCCAATGGTCTCAGCCTGACCTACGCCTACGGAAACTACAATGCCGACGGCACGAAGATCACGCCGGACGACGAACTGGGCAATCTGGGCCTGGTCACCCTGCGCGACAACACCCACGTTGTCTATGCCTACTCCGACACCGCCTTCCCTCATCACCTGACGCGTATTTACGACAACACCCAGATTGCCGTGCTTGCGGCCGGGTTCGACGCCGAGGGGCGGCTGGCGCAGCTTACCGACGCCAGCGGACGGGCGACCGACCTGAGATTCGACATGACCCTCGGCGACGGTAAGTCCGTCACTCGGGTCGACAACGGGCTCGGCCGGATCGTCGACGAAGTTCGCGACAGCCGGGGCAAGCTGCTCCGCAGTGTCACGGTCCTCGACAACAACGGCGACTCGGGCGACTGGCGGTTCCTGGTCACCGTCTATCGCTACAACCTCCGCGGCCTCTTGACCCACCAGAGCGTTCCCTTCGTGGTCACCGGGGCCGACGGCCGCTACACCCAGGAGCCCGCGGAGCCCGAAGTGGACCAGGCCGCCTGGGCCCAGGTCGCCAAGTACGACAAGGAGGGCCGCCGCACCCGTTCTACCGACGCTCTGGGCAACGTCTCCACCTGGAAATACGATGCCTGGAGCCGCGTCGTCGAGTCGACCGACCCCCAGGGGAACACGACCCACAACATCTACCACTCCTACTGGAACCTGCTCGTCGAGAGCTACGTCACCCTCGCCGGCGACGATACCCGGTACAACCACACCCGCTACGAGTACGAGGACGGCCAGCCGACGGCCGTCTACCGGATCTCTCCGGAGGGGCAGGAGACCCTTATCACCTCCAACCAGTACGACTCCAACGGCCTGCTGGCGAACACCACCGATGCCGACGGCCAGGCCACCTACTACGCCTACGATTACAACGGTAACCAGACCCACGTCTGGCGCAACTGGCTCGACCCGGCGGGCATCAAGAACTCCGTCGTCCTGGTCACGGTCACCACCTACGACAACAACGACCGGCCCACAGGCACGAGTGAGTACGAGCTGACGCTCGGCTCGCCCACGGCAACGATCGAGACCTTTGCCGCGATTCAGACGGCCCTCGGCTCGGCGCAGCCCGTGGCGACGACCGAAACCCACTACAACAGCCGCGGGCTGGTCTCCTACACCGTCGACCGCTTCGGCAACGAGAGCCACAACCTCTACGACGCCCGCGGCAAGGGAATTGAAACCCGCACGCAAGGCCAGGACGAGACGGGCGCGGCCGGCTGGCTCGTCACCCGCACCCTCTACGACGCCCAGGGCCGCGTGGAGTTCACCACCGATTCCTACTTCGTCCTCGCGGCCGACTACCCGGCCAGCGCCGACGTGGCCTGGACCGGCACCCGTAGCGTCTACGACCGCTTCGACCGGGTGATCCGCAGCGAGCGGCACGACGGCGTCACCCTCGGATTGGTCGCCGATCCGGTCAACTCCGGCCAGCAGATCACCAAGCTGCCCGACGCCTTTGATTGGGACACGGCCGGCACCGAGATCTCCCGCACCGAGACCTTCTACGACGACCTCGGGCGGGTTGACTACTCACTCGACCAGTATGGCACGCGGACCGAAACCATCTACGACGCCGTCGGCCGAGCGGTCAAGAGCCGCTACCAGTCGATCGACGAAGAGGGCGAACCCTGCTGGATCGCCACCAGCACGGTCTACGACGTCCTCGGCCGTCCGGTCATCACGTCCGACCCCTACGTCGAGCAGGCCGACGGCTCCATGTCCGCCTGGCACGGCACAAGCACCACCTACGACGAAATGGGCCGCTCTGTCAAGACCGAGCGGCTCCAAGGCCTGGTCATCCACCTGGCCGATCCCGACGACCCCACATGGAGCGCCACCGGCACCGCCTGGGTCACCGAATCCGTCTACAACGCCCTCGGCCAGTTGGATCAGTCCATCGGCCGTCACGCCCTCGGCGCAAGTGGTCCTCTCACCGACTACGAGTACGACGCACAAGGACGCCAGGTGGCGGAGATCGGCCCGGTGGTGCTCGACGAATCGACCGGCGAACTGGTGCGGCACCGGGCGGAGACCCACTATGGCGGCGGCCAAGTCGCCGAAACCTGGTCCAACATCCGCGTGATCGTCAAGCCCGACGGCACGGAGCAGACGCCGGACTACGTGAGCAAGCAGGTGACGGCCTACCATTACGATGCCCAGTTACGAACGGTTAATACGA
>CAYSCH010000538.1:0-4948 GCA_964429355.1 uncultured Planctomycetaceae bacterium
CGAGGAGCGTGTTGTTTCCCGCAGACACCTGGAACGGGTCGAGCTTCCGGCCGTTGTAGCGGAGCTGTTCGAGTTCCTTGGGGGGATTGATTCGAAGCGTGCCGTCGTCGCCGAGGGAGAGGACGCGGGGGAGGGACATGGTGCCGCTCCAGCCGAGGTCGTTCTTTGGGCGGCGATCGAGGACCCAGGCCCACATGATGCGTCGGCCTTGGGGATCGAGGAGGCTTTCCGGGGCGAAGCAGGTGCCGCCGGGCCAATTCATGCGGTGGTGCGATTCTGGGATGAACTGTTCGTTCTCCCAACGGCCTAGATAGTAGCGGCAGCCGCGGGGGTGCGAAATGCAGAGGAGCATGTGCTTGTTGCCGAGGGGGAAGAAGTCGGGGCAGGAGATGTCTTCGAAGTCGTCGACATCGGGCATGTCGTGAGCCAGGAGCGGGCCGACGTATTTCCACTGGTCGAGTTCGGGGGCTTTGAAGATCGTGGCCGGGTCGCCGCCGAAGATGGCATAGTAGGTATCGTCCTGGAGCCAGCCGTGAGGATCCCAGGAGCGGTAGAGCTTGCTCTCGGGACTGCCGTCAGCCGGATTGGGGATGATCGGATTGGCGGGGAGCTTGCTCCACTGGTCGAGATCTTTGTCGCTGGCGGTGGCAATGCAGTTGCCGGCACTGACGCCGTGATAGAGCATGACGGCCTGGCCCTGCCGGCCGACGAAACAGTTTCCGCTGAACATGCCGCGGTCGACGTCGTTTGGCCCAGGAAACAGATCGGGTGTGTGCCATCGCCAATGAAGCAGGTCGTGACTGGAGGCGTGGCCCCAGCAGTTGCCCCGCTGATCCTGGAAGATGTACCACAGATGATACATGCCGTTCCAGTAGAGGGCGCCGTTGGGATCGAAGGGCATGCAGGCGCCCTCGGGGGTGACGAAGTGATAGGCCGCCCGGTAGGGGTCCGCCAGCAGGGTGTTTCGCAGGGCCCGTTGGCTCTGGGTAAACTCGGACTGTTGGGCGCCCCCGGCGAGGCCGAATCGCCTTCGGAGATGCTCGGCGAGCCACCCGGCGGGCGAGGCAATGAAGGTATCCTGAGGGCCGGTGAGGACCAGGGACCCGTCGATGATTCGGGCGCCGGCGAGCAACATGGAGTCCGCGAGTTGGCCGGTGCGGTCGCCGGGGGTTTCCGCGTCAAAAGTCCACCAGGCAATCGGGGCCGGTTCCGCCGGCTCGTTGGCCCGAAGTGCCTGGATCTGCTCGGCGGAAAGAGCCCGATCGTAGATCCGGGCATCGTCGATTCGTCCACGGAAGGCGTTGGGGGAGTGGCAGTCGATGTGCCGCACACCGATGATGGCGACCCAGGGCGCGGCGAACGCGACGGGCTTCTCGATGGGGTAGGCGGCATATTGCTGGCCGTTGCGGTAGAGGGTGACGGCTTTTTCGTGGTAGACGATCGCCAACTGGACAAACTGATCGGGACCGGCGGTTTCTTCGGGGTATGCCTGCTGGTCTTTCTGGGTACGGTCGAAGATGTTGCTTCCGGCCATCCAGCGTTTGGGCGAGAGTTCGCCGAAAACAATGCCGTCGAAAGTGCCGTCGAGATGGTCGATCGTGAGGGCCGATCCGCCCTGCTGGTCGAGGTCGGCGGGGGCGGCCCAGACGACGAGGGTTTTGTCGCCGATCTCGGGCTGTTGGGCCGAGGCGGCGGAAAAGAGGGCAAGAAGGAGAACGGCGGGAAGAAACAGGCGGAGTGGTTGCATGAGAACCTCGGTTTCGCGTGGTGCTTCAAAGGTCGGAGTCGTTCGGTTGTGGCATTGCTGAGAAGGGCCATCTGGCATGGAAACACCGATAGCCGAAGCGTGCAAGGGCAAGGGCTTCGTAGCTGGAAAGCTCGTAAGGAGACAGTGGCTGCTCATGGCAGACTCCCGCGGTCCTCGCCGCAGCGTACTGGCAATTGCCCGAGGTTGCGTCGCATGGCGGGGTCCTCGGAAAGCCAGACACCCCGTAGCGTATCAAGCTGGGACGTGGATTGCCAATGGAATCGGGCAGGCTGGCGAATGGGCACGGTTATGTCTGTGGCGGATCGCGAAGCGAGAAACAGCGTTTTCTTCCTACTACTTTCCTTCTCCAAACGGGTTAACAAATAGAATGGCACGACTTCGTGTGCCGCCGAATCCAGGGCAAGGCGATCCGGCGGCAGAATGAAGGGTGAGAAGACAGGCAGCGGGGAGGGTTGGTTGCATGCCGAGATCCACGGGCCAGGAGTTAAGGCGTTATGGTGTCAGAAGATACGACAACTCTGTCACGTCGCCGCTTCCTTCAGAGGACGGGGGTTTTTTGTGCCGCCTCCGCCCTGGGGGGGAGTTCGGGGCTCGCCTTCGGCCAGGAAGAGAATTCCGGGCCGATTGATTGTGGTCCCCCTCCGGAAGCTAAGCCTCAGAGTCGAACGGGAGGCGAATCCTTCGCGCCATTGCCGCTGCCTGTCACCCCCCTTCGGAGGAGCGAGAAGAAACGACCGCCGAGCCCACCGGCCCTGATCGGCAAGGTTGCCTTGGGTGTTCCACGCTGGGTGACCCGCGATGGAAAGCGGACGATGTATCGCGACTGGATGACCGATCCGGCCGACGTGGATACGCTGCTCAAGTGGACCAATCAGAAACTGGGGATCCACTATCGTTCGATCGAAACGGACCTGGCCAAGTTCTCCTACGATCCGCGGGAGTTGCCGGCCCTGCTGATCGCCGGACACAACAACTTTCAGTTTTCTGACGAGATTCGTTCGGCCTTGGGCCGCTACGTGGCCGACGGCGGGCTAATACTGGCGGACGCCTGCTGCGGCTGGAACGATTTCACCGACAGTTTTCGACGCGAGATGGAGCTGGTTTTTCCAGGCCGGTCCCTGCGTAAGATGCTCCCCGAGGAACCCATCTTTTCGTCTTACTACAAACTGAGTTCTTTCACGTACAAGAAAGGAGACGGTTCGGAATTCACCGAGGCGCCGTGCCTGGAATCGATCGATTTCGGCTGCCGCAGCGGCGTTGTTTTTTCACCTTGCGACTTGACGTGTGGTTGGGACGGTCACGAGCATCCCCGCGGAACACGCATCGTGATTGACCAGGCTCGGCAGGTTGGCGCGAACCTGGTGACGTACCTGCTCGGGACGTTTCAACTAGGGCGATTTTTGAGTACGACAAAACGTTACTACGAGCAGGCGGCCCCCAGTCGCGACGACTTCGTGTTCGCCCAACTGAAGCATGAAGGCGACTGGGATCCGGACCCGTCGGCAGTACATGACCTGCTCAAGTACGCACGGGACAACTCGACGCTGGAAGTGAAGTTCAAACGGCAGGAAGTGGAGTTGAGCGATCCTCGCGTAGCCACCTATCCGATCCTTTACATGACCGGCCATCACGAGTTTCACTGGAACGACGAGGAAGTTGCCCGCCTGCAGCGTTATCTGACGGCGGGCGGGTTGCTCCTGGCCGACGCGTGCTGCGGTCGAGCGTCGTTCGACGTCGCTTTCCGCCGGGAGATTGCCAAGGTGCTGCCGGGCAGCCAGTTGGATCGTCTTCCGGGGGACCATCCCCTCTACCACTGCCACAACGACATCAACCAGGTAGAGTACACGCCGCGGGTCCGCGAGGACTACGGCCCCTTCAACACACCCGAGTTGGAAGGGATCGCGATGGACGGCCGGTTGGCCGTGATCTACAGCAAGTTCGATTTGGGCAACGGCTGGGAACAGTTCCCGCACGACTACAGTTATGGCTTCAAAGATAGCGACGCTCTGAATATCGGTACAAACATCCTGGTCTACACAGTAACCCATTGAATAACCTTGCGGGTCCCGAAGAGGTGACAGTCACGTTTTGTGCCATGTGACCGTTTTCCTCCCAGAAGGCTGGAGGCTCGCGACCCTGGGCTGAAGGAGAGAGAATACACTTCGGGCAGATCGTGCAACAAAATCCTTCAGCCCAGGGTCTTGAGCCTGCAGGCTGGAAGCAGACGCCCTCGAATCGCATCCCTGGCCCCTCCTTTTTGTCACCCCCCTCCTCCTCACGAAAATGAGAACTGCCAGGGATGCGATTCGGGGGCGTCTGCTGTTTTTCTTGCGTGTGGTCGTTGGCTTCTATTTCTGGCAGAATTTGGGGATTGGAGGTAAGATTCTCTCCTGGCGACCGAATAACGACCGAATCGGTGTTGTTTGAGGCCTTGTCGAGGCCGGTTTGAAGGGGAGGATGCGGTATGGACTGGATTGCTGCCATCTCGGGGCTGCGGGAAGAGACTTTGGCGCTGTTGATTCCGATCGTGGCGATCGTCAGCGTGTTTCTCGTGGGGGGGATTCTCGGCCTGACCAAGCTCATTTTCCGACACCGGGAGCGGATGGCCATGATCGAGCGGGGCATGCACCCGGATCTGCTGGAACGGGGGGAAGAGGGGGAAGGACCGACCCGGTAGACCGGGTGGCTCTCGGGCAAGCCCGGATCGGTGTCGCCGATTCGGGATCCAGTGACCAGGCTTGCCAGGGCGATCCTTACGAAGGGGGGTGCGCCCAGAAACAGACATGGTGGGGATTTTTTAGCCGCGCGGTTGCAGCCACCGCGGCCGGACACGATTGGGACGTGTCGGGCAGGTTGAAGACGTATGCCAGATTCAGGTGGCATCACTCGATGGGAAACAGCCTGAGGATTTCCTCTTTCGAGGGTCTTCGCCCGTATTCGCAGATTTCGAACGCTTCGGCATATTTGACGTTCTTGCCGGCTTCGCCGTAGAGTTCGATGAGCTTTTCGCGGCATTCGTTGGCAACGGAGGCGAAGCGGCGTTTGAAGCTTTCCTTGACCGCTTCCCGCTTGGCCAGGCGCTCTTCCTCCGTCTTGGGAGACTGGTCGGCCGATCCGTTGGCTCCCCCCTCGACGAACTGCGATTCGATCAGGGCGAGGGCCTCGACTTTCTTGTCGATG
>CAYSCH010000539.1:0-4941 GCA_964429355.1 uncultured Planctomycetaceae bacterium
GCCGGTATAGTCGGGGCGGGGAGTCGTTCGATGAGTGGTTCTGGACGAATAAAGGCTTCATGACGCAGTTCGAGTGGGACAAGATCAGGGAACTGGCGCGGGCGCACTTGGTGCACTGAAAGGGTGATGGCCGCGCCCCGAGAGAAACCCGTCTTTGACACAACGAGCAGGCATGTCATCACGTCACATGTTTTACTATCACGCACTGCTGCTCGTGATGTCCATCATTCTGGGTATGTCGGAGTCATATCCCAGGCTTTCATGGGCAAAAGGCATTGGGCCAGCCGTCTCGCTCTTTCTGCCCGTAAATATTGCATTTCCCTTCGCGATACTCGTGTTGGCCAAGAGGGAGGGGGAGAGTCCCGGCAGGACGATTTGCGCAGTGATGTTGTCGTCAGCTCTTACAATCGCTTGGTTTTTCGCCGTTCTTCCTTTGGTCATGTAACCGACGCTGCCGAGTGCAACGCTTTACCTCTGCCCCGAGAAACCACCGTATTTTGAATAGCCGGCGGCAGCCAACTTACCCCCTTGATCGGGTGGCAATTCCGGCCCGGTGCAGGAAACGGTCGGCCGGGAGTTTCTGGATGGCGGCATGAGACGAAGGTTTGATGGGACGCCGCCCAGGCGGGCGGATGGGTTGACTTAACTACCAGGGGCGATAGTCTGAGTGGCATTCGGGTGACCCGCCCCGGCAAGAGGTAACCGGGGTAGAAAGAAGAGTTGGCCACGAGACGCCATGTACGACAGTCAAACGGCGATCGAATACGTGGAGAGCCGGTTTCCTCGGCTGTCTCAGGAACTCCATGAAGAAACCTGGGATGGCCTTCTCCATTTGCAGGTGGCCGTCTTCTCACGATTTGCCCAAGATGTGATCGATGATGGTGACCGAGATACATGGCAACAGATAGCGCAGTTGTTCTTGGACCTCTGGCGGGCCTGCACCCCGGACGTCGAGAACGCACTAAATGTTTCCTTCTTGGAGCATCTGAACTTCTCCGACGGCAAGAAGTCCCGATCGTGGGCGTATCAGGCCATGCCTCCGGCTATGCGGAAAGCCTGGGAGGAGATGGAAGCGTACAATCGAAGGATACACGGAACCTGACCACGTCATGCACTCGGCCGGGAATTCCGCGGCGCTCCGTTCCCGCCGATGATCGCCACGTTCCGGCCATTGTCCAAAAAAATCGACCGATTTGTGAACAGTCGCGGCGCTGGTAGGACAGTGATCATGGTGCAGAGTGAAAAGAACGCCGATGTGTGCCAAAACTGCGCTGGGCGGATTCGCGGTGGCGTCGCGTACGTATCGGGTGGTGCACTGCTGCTGGACGCCCAATCGCTCGACAGCATCCATGACAACCGCCATAGAGCGTTTATGAACGTGGGGTTTCACGGCGCGGCCTCAGACATGTCGGATAGTGCGGACATCGAGGTTGTGAACGATTTGCCGGGAGGGCAGTTTGACTTGTCATTCTGCAGCCTCGCGTGCCTGCAATCCTGGTTCATTGGAATTGTCAATCAGCTTGAGAAGGATCTGGCCGGACGGCAAGCGGCCAGCGAATAATCGCGTGGTGCTACCCGTTGAACTGAATTGAGTAAAAAACCACCGTTAAGTGAAACGATGAAGTCTACCAGACCACTTGCAGATGCTGTTCCGGCGCACGAGCAAGGCGATGTGATCGCTCGAACACGCCGCCTGATTGTCGAACGGGGACGCGGCTTTCTTGCGAACAACACCAAATGGAACCGTTTGATCACGGCCATGCGGGAACGAGATGGCTGGAAACCCAGTTACCGTTGCAAGTGTATCGACGCGCCACCGTCAGGCTGGGATGTCGAATGGTGGTACCATTTGCCCTTCCCGTTCATCACTGTGGAGTGGCTCGATATCCAGTTTCACCAAGAAACCCGATGTGGCCGTTTTGTCGCCGCCGAGATCACCGATCACTCGGGCTGGATTGGGACACTCCTGAATGAGATCGGTTTTGATTATCGCAGAGGAAAGGGCTTCTTCCGAGTGTTCGGATACAGCCCGAGGAACATGGACCGATTCGAAGAGTAGGTTGTCCCATCAATGGACCGTTTGATAACACAAGAGTAGAGGCTTTCAGGGCGGGCTCCATGATTGACTGGGCAGGCACGGCATCGAAACATCTTCCGCAGTTCAACGCTGTGATTCAGAAATCCGTCAGCTCCGTGGATCTTTGGTGGAACTTCAAGGAGATCCTCGCCGATGCGGGAGTCGATGAGGCTCGCCATAAGGATGTACGTGCCATCTATGACTATGCCTGGTGGTGTTTTGCCGTATCAGGGGACCCGGATCTTTCCGCTGAAGCTGAGGCGTACTTTTACGAAGACCTTCCAGCATATTCGGACTTCGAGGATCAAGTACCGCAGTTCATTAGTCCGTCGCAATTCCAATCGCTGGAAGAGGCCTTTCGCTACCGACTCAGCGAAGAAGAGTTCGAGGAGTTTCGTCGCCACTACTTTGAAGCACGCTGCCAATCTGACTAGCCATCCATTTGGCTTGTCACACCATTCATAGTGTCATGTACTCATACCTCTTGTGATGCGCCTCGAAAAACGACCGTTGAACGATTCAGAAACAAGCACTCGTCTGTTAGGGGGGCGGATTCCAGGTCGGTCCGGGCAATCTCGATTCGGGCCGGATCAGTGTTCCGAAAATCGAAGGTTTGTTGGCTTGGCCCAGCAATGCAGCTTCGTGCACCAGGTGTGCTTCACCTAAGCGAGTTGCGCCGGAGCAGAACTGCCTGGACCTGCGGACCCCGAACGGTCATGCCGCGCCATCAATCTGACGTCGGTAGCGACATTCGCCGCCAAGGTCTTCGTGCGGTCGGTCGATGTGACCCGTGCGCGTTAGCCAGTCCGGTGGTACTCCCAGAACCGGTCGTTCAATAGGGCTGGGGCGGAACGACAAAGCTCAGCGACCGCCGGTCGGTGAACTCGACTCGCAAAATTGATGTTCGAACGTTTCATAACTGTGAACCGCAGAGCTCATCGGCGGTTCGCTGAAGCGCATTGTTAGGCGTTGGTCGATTGTGATTCGCGGCATGGAGGGAAGAAGAAGCTCACGACAAGCAGAGTAATGCCGCCGCAAATGCCAAGAAGCATGTCGCCGAGTGTATCGTCGACGCCAAGCTGGGCACGCGTCCCGAAGAAGCGGTCAGAAAGACACTCTGCAAACTCCCAGAAGATGGTTGCCGTGCAGGTAAGCGCGAAGACAAGGACGTTGTGGGTAATGCGATGGAAAGGACCAATGAGGCCGTGCTCGGATGCTGCAATAGACCCACGGTGGAAGAAGAACGCGATGGCCACGCCGCCAAGAAAATGCATGGGAATGTCGAGCGGCGGAAACCGGTCGTAAGCATGGAACCCGTGAGACGCGATGACATGGAAGCTGAAAAGGGCAATCGCAGGCAAGCCGCCTCGCCGGACTGTCTCGATGGTCCACGGAAATAGTGGATTGTTGGTCATGGGATGCGCGAAACGCCTGACTTATTGATTCTACCCGAGTTCGTTTTTTCCGGACCGTCCAGTGTCGGCCCGCCCCGGTGCCACTGAGGATACCGCCCCCGCTCATCAAGTCAACCCAGTTTGGCGGCATTTAGGGGGAGCGGCTGGCCTCCGAAGGGGCCGCCGAGTAATTTAGCCACGTGAATTTCGTGGTTATACGACTCGGGGTATATCTAGGGCAGTCAGTTATGCCGGGCACCACCAACGACCTGCACGGAGTGCTCGACGACTACAGGAAGTTCTTGCGGGAAAAGGAGACACTAGGAGTGCTGACTATTCCTTTCTCCATGCGGCGACGACGGCCGCTTGTCCAATCTACCCGTCGCGCATGGGAGGCACCGAAATACCACCGTATTTTGAACAAGCGAAGGGGTGGTCCTCATGGCCGTGCCCGCCGTGATTCTCCTGGCTGGCAGCCTGACTCGGACGGGGGGCTGGGGTGAGATGGCCCGTGGAATAGGCCGGGATAACTAACGTCCCTGGGCCAGCGCGGGGCCGCACAGCCGGGCAAAACCTGGGCGCCGCGGGGGGCCCCACGGGGGGCGCGCGATCGTGGTCGACCAGGCCGCGGGCAGCGATCTCTGAGCCCGATCGGCCCGGTCAAGTGTCCTTTTTGGTGTCACTGCCCTGCTGTGCCACTCTTGATCGTCACGGGAGTCGGCTCGTCCTCCAGCGCGTTGACCTGCCGTGCATGCGCACAAGCCCTTGCTCGTCTTACTCTTCGGGCATGCACACTCGAGGGCGAACCAGGCTTGCACCCCCGCCGCACCCGCCGGCCGACGGTCCTGACCAACTGACCCCAGATCAGAAGCTCGCTCTCCAGGCCCACCAACAGCCCGTTTCCGCTAAAGGACGCAGGCTGGAGCCTGTACTCCAACTGGGACACTGGCGGTGTGCAGCCTTCATGCGCCCTTCACCCCCTTCCAGACGCGAAACAGGACCACGATTGACACCACGGTGAGGGCCGTCAAGACGGCGGCGGGCAGGAAGTTGCCGTAGAGCCAGTAGCCGGTGGCAAACAGGGCGCTGTAGACGGCCATGCAGCCGATCACGGCGCAGAACAGCTCGCGCGGGACGGACCAGGCTGCCGGCGTCTCGGCCGTGGCCGGTCCCTGCTCGGCCAGGCGGCGCATGACCGGCGCCCAGCCGGGTCCGCCGGGGCGAATGAGGCGGCAGAAGCTTTCGAGAGTGGCGTCCGCGGTGGGGCGGGTCAGGAAGGTTACCGCCAACCAGGCGAGGGTCGTCATGCCGACCCCGATGACGATCCTCGCGGAGCTGGAGAGGTCTTCCGGGGCGAAGGCCTCCAGTGCGACGGCCACGGCCAGGGAAGCGACCATGGCCGCGATCTCGCTGTAGGCGTTGATCCGCCACCAGAACCAGCGAAGGATGAAGAGGAGCCCCGTGCCCGCC
>CAYSCH010000540.1:0-4936 GCA_964429355.1 uncultured Planctomycetaceae bacterium
CGCGCCGGCGGCGAGGTGCAGTCGACGCCCAGGGCCGATCTGGTGAATCTCGATGCCCTGCCGATTCCGGATAAGGACCTCTTCGAGCCGTATGTCTCCCACCGTTCCAGCTACTGCGCCATGGTCAGTCGCGGTTGCCCGTACTGGTGTTCCTTCTGCGAAGAGACCTGTTCCAAGAAGCTCTACGACGGACACTACTTCCGTCGCAAGAGCGTCGACACGGTTATGGCGGAGCTGATCGAAGGAAAGCGGCGCTACCGATTCCGCGAGGTGATCTTCAAAGACTCCTACCTCTCGGGCAACAAAAGCTGGCTGGAGGAGTTGATGACCCGCTACAAGCGGGAAATCGGCGTGCCTTTCAAGTGTTTTTGCACGATCACCGGGTTTGATCTGGAGACCGCGCGGATGCTCAAGGCCGGTGGATGCTACTCGATCGAATTCGGGTTGCAGACATGGAACGACGAGATCCGCCGCACGGTCCTCAATCGCCGGGAATCGGGCGACGACGCGATTGCCGCCTTTGCCTGTTGCAGCGAAGTGGGCCTCCGTTATGACGTTGACCACATGTTCAACCTCCCACACGAGACCCGTGCCGATCACGCGCTCGGTGCGGAACGCTACAGCCAATTGAAGCACCTGGGACGCGTCAAAGTCCACCATCTGGTCTACTATCCCACGGCGGACATCGTCGAATGTGCGATTGAGGCCGGCGATCTTCCGGCCGACGCCGCCGCCCGCCTTTCGGAAGGGCACGAGAGCGATTTCTACGATCAGGGAACCGCAAGCGACGAGCAGCGTCGTCTCGTTGCCGGCTTTGCGGCGCTGTACAAGATTCTGCCCCTGTTGCCGAAACGCATGACGCGGTGGCTTGCGGCGGGAAACCGCGCAGGGTGCTTGCGGTGGATTCCGTCGCCGATCATGGCCCTGTTGCAAGGGATCAGCGCACTGCGATGCGGGGATCGGCGTTTTGCCGTTTATTTGTGGATTTACCCGCGAAAGGTTTTCCATTCCATTCTGGGGAGCGAGACCCGGTCGAAATAGCCGGCGCAATCGATGCGAGACCGAGATCAACAGTCCGCGGAGTCGAACCCGACGAGGTCTGAACAGGCCGTCCGAAGTCTCCGGGACGGGAAACCGGCGAAGAGCTTTCTCAAGCGCAAACGATTCTGGATCGCCTTGGTCGTTTCGGTGGGAGTCGTGGTTCTGCTGGCCTGGAAAGCCCAGGTCCGACTGGGAACGATTGGCGAGCATCTGAGGAGCGCCCATTGGGGGATTCTTGGCTGGACGCTGCTGTTTTCCGCCCTGTTTCACATGGTGGTGGGGGCCGACAAGTGGTGGCGGATCCTGCGGGCCCTCGGGGCGAAGGTTACCTACCGGGAAGTGTTTCGCGTGCGGTTGGGTTCGGATCCCATCCGCTTTGCGGCGCCCCTCAAGGCCGGGGAACTTGTCAACGCGCTGCATTTCGGGAAACTCCAGTCGCTGGGGTTCAGCCGTGCGGCTGGGTCGGTGCTGTTCGACAAAGCGCTGAATCTTCTGGGCGCGGTTTTCTGGCTCTATGTAGGGTTTGCTGCCTTGGCGAAGGCGCCCATGCTGTGGGAGTTGACGGTCCATCTGCTGGTGGGTGCGTCGGTGCTGGTGCTGTTTTGCTCCCGGCGACTTCGGTGGGGCATGGTGGCGGTTGCGGGGTGGATCCATCCAAGACTCGCACGATTTGGTTCCGGCGTGCTGAGTGCATTCGAGGAGTTCTCGCCTTCTCAGAAGGCGGGTTTCCTGATCTACGGCATTCTGTTCCAGTTGCGTCCGCTGCTGGTTTGCACCATGATGTTCCTCGCCTTTCAACCGGACGGCGGGCAGATTCCCAGCTTGCGGCAATTTCTCGCTTACGGATCGGTGGTGGTGCTGATGGGCAACATCCCGTCTGTGGGGGGCATTGGGCCTCGCGAGGCCGCTGTTGTCGAGATGTTCAAGGAATTCGCCGATCCGGCGGCGCTGCTGACGGTGGGGCTGGCAATGTCCTTCGCCGTTCAGGTCCTGCCGGCGATTCTGGGCATCCCCTGGATGTTCCCCCTGCTGAGATCGGCAACGGAATTTGAACTGACTCGGGAAGAGACAATGCAGCCGGTTCCAGCCCCATCGGCTGATGCCTGTCCGGATGTGGGTAGCGGTTCCAGCAGCCACGAGTTGAAGCCAGTGGTACCCGTGATCAGGATCGGCCGATGAAAGACTTCGGCCTCCTGATAGTAGCCATCGCGCTTTGCCGTGATGTTTCGCAAAGTATACCTGACGTCACTTGGCGGCCGATCCATAACGAATAGTCCAACCCGGTCGAAACGGATGAATCTCTCGAATGCTGCAAGAATGGGACTGGCCGTGCTCCGGTACAGACTGACCGGAAGACGCATCCCGATTGCCGTGGCCTGGCTGATCACGGGGCGCTGCAATCTCAACTGCCATTACTGCAAATGGAAGGACCAGCGCCAGGTTGCGGAACTCGACACCGGCACGGTGAAAGACCTGATCGATCAGATGATCGCGTGCGGTGTGCGATTGATTTCGTTCACGGGTGGAGAGCCTCTCGTTCGCGAGGACATCGGCGAGATCATTGGGCACGTGAAAAGCCATGGGGCGGTCTGCAAGCTGAATTCCAACGGAATGCTCGTCCCCAGGCGAATCGAGGATCTTCGCCGGCTGGATTTGCTCCAGATCAGTATCGACGGCCCGCCCGACGTGCAGGACGGACTCCGCGGACAGGGGACGTCGCAGAAAGCGGCCGAGGCGATCGGGGCTGCCCGGCAGGTCGGTCTGAAGGTCCAATTGATCGCCTGCCTCACCCGGGAGAACGTGACCCGGATCGACGAGGTTCTGGACTACGGGTTGGACCTCGGTGTGGGTTTTTGTTTTCAGCTGTTGACGCCCAAGTACCTGGGTCAGGAAGAAGTGGAATCGTGCATTCCGCCGAAAGAGGACCTGCTCGGAGCGCTGGAGTATCTCCGTGAGTTGAAGCGGTCGAAGAAACCTCGCGGGCGGGCGATTGCCAGCAAGCAGAGCGAACTGGACTATTACCACGATCTGGTCAAGAACGGATCCCCGGGTTGCCAGTGTACCCTGGTTACCGCGACGATGATGCCGGACGGGAAGTTGATCTTCTGCGGTAACGGCAAGAACTACGAAAGCTTCGACGCCGTGGCACTTGGGTTTCGCCAAGCCTTCTCCAAGCTGGCCATTCCGGAATGCGACGGATGTGTCTGTGTTGGAAAATTGCGTTTGTCGATGGTATACCAACTTGATCCGGCGATCATCCGAGAGGTGCTGGGACTGTGGCGATGAATGCCCAATTGAACCGCAAGGTGGTATTGATCAATCCCCGGGCCACTTACGCCCACGAGCTGGCGCAGAAGTGTTACCCGCCGATGCACCTGCTGTATTTAGCGGCCGCGCTTCGCGAGCAGGGATACGAAGTCGATGTTATCGATGCCAATGCGGCCCGAATGGCCGACGACGACGTTGCCGAAAGGGTGCGCGTCTTCGGGCCGGGCCTGGTGGGCATCTCGCTCTACTCGGACATTCTCAGGCAGGTGCGCGATCTGGCTCGCTGCATCCGCAAGCGGTTTCCCGAGGTGCGACTGGTTCTGGGTGGCCCGCATGTGAACGCCGTCCCCGTCCAGACGCTCGAACAATACAGTGAAGCCGATTTCGCCCTGACGGGCGAGGCCGAACGGTCGCTGGGCGCGCTGGCCGAATCGCTGTTGACGCATTCTCCCATTGACCATGTGCCTGGAATCGTGTTCCGGCGGGACGGCAGGATCGTGCAGGGCCCCGATCCGGATTTTCCCGAACTCTCGCACATTCCCCGGCCTGCCCGGGATCTGGTCGACTGGGCCTACGAGCAGAAGCGATACCATTCCATCATGGTTCGGGCCAAGCCCGTCGACACGCTGTTCACCAGCCGCGGCTGCCCGTTTCATTGCGGATTCTGCTACAACTTCCGGCAGAAGTACCGTTTCCGGACGCCTGACGACGTGGTTGACGAGTTGACGGGCATCCGGGAGCGAGGGATTCGCGACGTCGAGATTTGCGACGACACCTTCACGGGTCATCGGGGTCGTGCAATCGAGATCTTTGAGAAGATCATTGCCGAGAAGCTCGATATCTCCTTTCGTATCAAGAGTCGGGTCGACGTGTTCAATGAGGAGCTCGCGAGCAAAGCCCGGGAGGCGGGGGTGTACCTGGTTGCGTTCGGGATGGAGTCGGGATCGCAGCGGATGCTCGACGTGATGAACAAGAGGACAACGGTGGAGATGAACGCTCGGGCTTGCGAGCTGACCCGCAAGTATCGAATGCTTTCCCATTCGAGCTGGATCATCGGCTACCCGGGCGAGACTCCCGAATCGGTGAACGAAACCCTGGGGTTCATCCGCAAGAATCGGCCGAGCACCGTGAACCTGGCCGTCTTGCGGCCGTACCCGGCCACGGAAGCCTACGAGATCGCCGCCGCCAGCGGCAATCTGGTGGGCCAGTGGCATCCCGACGCCGACGACCTCCCCTGGGTCCGGCTCCCCTGGGCCCAGGATCGCCGAATCCTGGACGACCTCTGCCGCAAAGTGAAGAAGAAAGTGTATTTCACGCCCCACTATGTGGCGGCGTTTGGGGGACAGATCCTCAAGAACGCCAACTGGTCGCTGGCACGTTATGCCTGGCAAGAACTTGCCAAGACCGTTCGTGGAAAGTAGCTTCTTAGAGCCGCTACCACACCCACCGGCTGTGCACGTCCATGCCCGTGGGAAACTCCTACGTTTTGTGAGGGCTTCTTAGAGCCGCTACCACACCCACCGGCTGTGCACGTCCATGCCCGTGGGAAACTCCTACGTTTTGTGAGGGCTTCTTAGTATGACAGCGCTATGTTTTTTCAAGACGGGTGGCCTTCGCTTTTGCCCGA
>CAYSCH010000541.1:0-4935 GCA_964429355.1 uncultured Planctomycetaceae bacterium
TCCTGAAGAAACTCACCGTTGTCAATGCCCAATGCACCTACCATCGCTTCTGGGAACCGGGCGCTGGTTGGGACCAGAATCTCTATACGCCGCTGGCCATTCACAACGCCATCGACTACATCCACAACAACCCGATCCGACGCGGGCTGGCTGAAAAATCAACCGACTGGCTCTGGTCCAGCGCCCGCGACTGGGCCGGCATGGGACACCCCCACATCCAAGTCGACCGCACCGTCCCCACCCTCCACCCCGACCACCAGTAAACGCCCCCCAAGTGTGCCACTGCCTACTTGTTGGCAGTGCCTGAACAAGCATAAAGCGAGCACACTGCTAACAAGTAAGCGGTGGCACACATGGACGGGTATCCCTGACAAACCGTGAAAACCAATGAGCGTGTGCCATTGTCTGCTTGTTGATCCTGGGCGGGTGGCCCCGTTCCGTCGTGTGGGCAACCACGGTGTGCCACTGTCTACTTGTTGACAGTGTTTGAGAGATCATCCTGCGAGCGCACTCCTGACAGTATGGCCGGGAGCGTGGAACCGGAGAATATCACCGGCCGCCAGATCCTGGCCCAGTTCAGCTATTCGGTCCGTGCCGACGGCAAGCGAACCAGCGTCATCGAGACGCTCAACTACGATGATAACAACGACAGCCAGATCGACGAGCACACCGGCCGTGTCGACTGGCTCTACGACAACCTCGGCCGGCTGACCCGCGAGGTCTACGACGCCCCCGATACCGATCTCGACTTCACCGCCGATTACCGCATCGACCTCGTCGGCAACCGGCTCCATAAGAACACCGACCAGACGCCCGCCGCGGCCACTCTGACCGGCTACCGCACCGGCGCCGCCATGACGGCCGTCGACGAAGCGATCACCTACGACTACGACCTCAACGACCGGCTGCTCACCGAGGCCCTCGACCTGGCCGGAATCCTTGACGATCGCTTCACGGTCTACGGCTACGACGACACCTAGCAGACCTCCAAGACCGTCCACGGGCCGACCGACGCCAACGACACGCTTTTCGACGCCGCCGACTCGACCTGCAGGAAATGGGCCTGCCCGAGGGCATGACGGCCCAGGTCACGGCCAACGAGCCCTGCCCGGCCATCGACCGGAGCCCCGGCCGCGTCGTCCCGCTGGCCGACGCGGATCTGCTCGATGGGAATGGTGTCGAGAACGGGCGCCGGGGCCGACGCGGCCGTGAGTTGCGGCTGTGGCAGACTTTGTCAAACGATTCGTTCCAATAATAGAATTGGACCACAGATCGAGCGACAATCCAGCTAACATCCCAATCAACCCGGGGGTCAGGAACCATAGCCCAGGCGTCCATGTAGGTTGCCGCCAAGGT
Organism: uncultured Planctomycetaceae bacterium; assembly: GCA_964429355.1. GTDB lineage: Bacteria > Planctomycetota > Planctomycetia > Pirellulales > Thermoguttaceae > JAAYAY01. The sequence goes on from CAYSCH010000541.1 coordinate 1,357, forward strand.
CATCGTCGTCACGGCTGGGGAACCCGCAAAGGGGTCGGAAGTCGTTTTTGAAAACGACTTCCGATCCCTTTGCGTCGTCCTTGCGCCCTCGTTCGCGGCAGTCCTGGTGCAAAGCTGACACTCGACGTCCGCTTTCGGGCCGGCGGAAAACACCTGCCCGTCGTCACGCTGAAACGGGTAGCATATAGGCCGTCTTCGAGCTTCTCCGAAGACCGTCTGCGTTACCGGTACGCGCCGACGACGCCGACGGACGACACCTCTCACCGAGTTTTCAAACAGCAACGTCTTTCTGGGCCTTTCACGGCCATCAAAGGGCACTTGGTATCGCTTTCAAACCCTTGGGCCGAGGGGTGTGATTCCCGCTCCTCTCGGTTGTAAAGAGTCGCTGCACCAGGACAGTCTATCAACTGTCTGAGGCCCTCGTCCGTGATGGTGCAATCCTCGATGCCCAGGCTCTTCAGTTGCGTAAAGTTGTTGAGGACCGCGAGGCCCCGGAACTCTCGGACACTATTCTCTTTCCTCAGTGGACTTCAACGTCCCCAGCTTGACTGTGGGACCATTAGCGCCAACTGCTGGGAGTATCCTGATGCCGCTATCCTCCAACGCTTTCGCCCCGTTCGTATATCTGTGCTTTGGGTATGCTGCACTGATTCCAGTCGTTCCATTTGTGGCGATAACGCCCGCTAAGGTCGCATCCTTCAACTTCTTTGCAACTCTCCTCCAAACCGAAAACACGGCCTTGTCTTCCGTCCGGCAGGATAGCCAAGACTGTTCTAAACTCGCACCATCGAATGCTCCCCCGGAGTCGACCCCGACGCCCCGACGCTTTCAGGGAGGGGCCACCCGGCCCGGATCGCCGGAGTTGACCCGGAATCCCGAATCCGAATCGACCTCGAAACCTAGATCCAGCGGTGAACAGTATCTTGTTGTGAGCGAAGCATCCGAAGCAGATCGAGGAAGGAAAGAGCCAATTCAGATGTTTCCTCATATTCGGGCTCCTCGCCGCAGACGATGCGAAAGTCGGACTCTCGAATCGCAAAATACGCGTAGCCGCTCTTGACAGATAAGAGTATCGGAAAGTGCCTGTCCCAGAAACGACGAATCTCGGATGCCCACTCCAAGTCATCGCCCGCATCATTAAGCGAGTCAATCTCCCATTGATTCCATGCATACGGTGTGTCCGCGCTGCCATCGTAGTCTGGAAATGTCAATAGCCAGGCCTTTTCCTGAGGGGCCACTGCAAGATCCGTGTTCTCCACGAAGTCTCTAACTTCTTGCGGAATCCAAGGAAATCGCGATGTCAGATCAGACGGCAGTTGGTGCCGACTCACAGACGGCCTGATGTGCCAGCCAACCTGTTCAAGAAATCCAAGTTCGTGCTCGATTTCAGAGTTCACTGTTGTGCCTTGATCTTGTTGATAATTCGGCGCTGCGTACCGGTGGCGGCGCTGTGGAGAGGATTCTTGATCTGGCGTGTTTCGTTCGTGACCGTTAATGTCTGACCTTCGGGGCCCCCAAGCGCCAACCCATGCGGATGGTGGCCACCACTTTCGCCTGCTTTGGCCCTAATAACATCTACCTCTGCCTTTGAACGATAGAACACTGGGGTCACGTCGGGATAGATCCCTTGCCATTTGGGTGACTTCTTGTACATCTCCCTGGCTCCATCCAAAAGATCGGGCTCATTCTTCAGCCATTCGGCAAGAGTCTTCTTCGGGCAAACCCTGCCATTGTGCACCAGCACCCTGGCGTCGCCCACATGATACACATGCCCCGTCTGTACCTCAAGGTTGTAGACCGGTTCCGTGGCGGCACGTGGCACGGCCGCGACGAGCCGTGCCGTGCCGTGAAGGGTGCGAAGACGCTCTCCAATCTCCAGTTCGTCGGCACGAACAAACTCCTGCCGGTCCTCGCTCCAGAACGGATGGTTGGCCGTGGCGCCGATCGACTCAGGAAGGCCGTCGATCTGGAGATCGAGAACGTGGGCCGAGGCGTGGCGGAATGTGCCGGTGACCAAGCGCCCCGGGCCGGGCGCGATCGGCGGACAAGGACCGATCGCAAGAACCGTGGCGTGGCCGTCGATGCCGCACTCGGGGACGGAGATCCAGGCGTGGGTGGATCGCGCAGTGGTTAGCTGTTAGCAGCAAGAATCCCAGCCGGTTCCTCGCGCACTGTCAACAAGTCGACCGTGGCACACGGCAGTGCGTTTGCCTTGACGTGCAGGGCCACCGGTCGCGTGTCACCGGTGCGCGCCTGATGTCCGACAACGACCCCAAATCCGTCCCGATTCCCCTACTCGGCTACTGTCTTCCATGCACCCGCCTCGACTCCCCAGTACTCTTTGCAGTCCGACAAGAGATTCTCAAGATCATCGCAGAATGAGTCCCATTTCGGCGGACGACGGACGTCGACATACTGAAACAGAAAGTATCCTCCATCCGCCTCATGGATTTCGAGCCACCGTATATCGCTTGTAGCGTACTCATCGGCGACTCTGGCGCGAGCTGGTAAGATTATGCTCATGGATCGGTTATCGGAACATGTATGTTTCGGCCTGCCGGCGATTGAAGCGGATGCTGTAGGTGGTCTGGAGCCAGCCGGCCGCGTCAGTCAGGTTGGCACGGGGAGTCTGGAGCAGAAGGTGATAGTGGTTGCCGAGCAGGCAGTAGGCATGGACGACGAGGCCGAACCGGTCGGCGGCTTCTTCGAGCGTTTCGAGGAAACGCTGGCGATCCAGGCGTGGGTGGATCGCGCAGCGGTTAGCTGTTAGCAGCAAGAATCCCAGCCGGCTCCTCGGGTACTGTCAACAAGTAGACCATGGCACACGGCAGTGCGTTCGCCCTGACGAGTGACGAGCAGGGTCACCGGCCCTCCTCATCGCACTGGCATCTCTTGAGGTGATCGAACAACTTGCAGAAACTGCGCGCCCTTCCCCAACCAATCTGACGCGATTGAGGACAACGGAACCTCGCTACCTGCAACAGCGCCGATACAGTGCAAACCGAACTCACCTCCGCCAAATCGCCATATCATGAGACCGCTTGAGTTTCGCAGAGCGAAGTCAGTGCTTTCTCTTGACCACTCCCTCGCATCTCCAAGAAGCTCTTGAAGCAGACACGGCATAGACGACCCAGCCCGCGCACCGGCCAGCCTATCGCGCAGTATCTTCACTTTCTCTTTTCGCTTGGACTCCCGGATTCGGGCAAGAGCCTGCCTTAGGCTGACGTTAGGCTGGCGAATAACCAGGGCGAAGGGATCCATCTCCCACCTCAAAGATGACAGGCAGCTCTCTTTGCAGAGAAGCTGATCTGTGCTGCCATCCTGGCGTTTCAATAGGACTTGGGAATACACTAGTCACGACAATTGTGATATCGAAGCGGCGCCCCGCTCGAAGCCTGCTACCAACGATCCCGGGTCTGCCTGATAGACCAAGAGGAAGATCGTGCTGTTCTCCAGACGGGAAACCCCAAGTGTCTCGGCCATGTAATCTGCACATTCACACGCGTAGATGGGCATTGGTCACCCTCCGCCGCTTACAGGCGGGTAAGTAATGATCGTCTCATTGCCGTTTCGGTCAAC
>CAYSCH010000542.1:0-4548 GCA_964429355.1 uncultured Planctomycetaceae bacterium
GTGCTATCCCGGATGGACGCCAGAGCAAGAAAACCAATAATTAAGCGGAACGTTGGTTATTATCCAGTCCGACGCCAAGCGACTCCGGCAGATCCTCGTCAATCTTGTGGGCAATGCGGTCAAGTTCACTGAAACCGGTACAGTTCGTGTCGTCCTCAGCTTCCAGCAGGCCAGTCCTGCCCTGTCCTGGCTGGAATTTGATGTGATCGACACGGGAATTGGAATCTCAGAGTCGCAAATCGAGAAGCTGTTTCATGCATTTTCTCAGGGAGACAACTCTTCGACCCGCCGCTTCGGCGGGACGGGCCTCGGCCTGGCTATCTCGCGACAGCTCGCACAGTTGCTCGGCGGGAACGTCACGGTTTGCAGCCAGTTGGGTAAGGGCAGCCGATTCCGCCTGTCGGTGGCCACGGGTTCCACTGAGGGTGTGCCACTCGTGGATCGCGTGAAGAGCAGCCCACCCGTTATCGCGTCGGCGTCGCCCCCAGGCATCGATTGCCTGCCTGGATTGCGGGCGAATGTTCTTCTTGCGGAGGACGGACCAGACAATCAGAGGTTGATCTCAACGCTGCTGGCCAAATCGGGAGCAAACGTCTCAGTGGCGTCAAACGGTGAAGCAGCCCTGGATTCGGCACTCCGATCTCGCGACCGAGGAGAAGCCTTTGACGTGATCCTGATGGACATGCAAATGCCAGTGATGGACGGCTATGAGGCAACCCGACGGCTCCGTGAAGCGGAATGGCACGGTCCTATCATCGCATTAACCGCCAACGCTATGGCCGGGGACCGCGAAAGGTGCCTGGCCGCAGGCTGCGATGACTATCTTACGAAGCCGATCACCCGGCGCATCCTCGTAGAAACGATTGCCCGGTATCTGGCTGAAAGGCCTCTTGAGTCCAGAAACCGCAGTTGATCGCGACTCTCTTCCGTTGGCAATCGCGGGCAGGGGTACGGCAAGAGATCGGGGACTTACTTCTCCTTCAACTCGCCGGCAAACGGCGGATTCTCAAAAGTCATTCCATCGCCAGTGACTCTCGGATCTCCGGTATCCTTGAGGATGCCCATCAGTCGCTCCGAAAGCTCGTCCTTCACCTTTCGATAGGCCGGATCCTCGGCCACATTCTTGAGCTGGTGGGGATCTTCACGCAGATCGTAGAGCTCTTCTGCCGGACGGGCCCCGAAGGCGTACCCCAGGAACTTGTCCGTCCCCCGATCGCCGCGATGAGTGGCAATCCAACCCTTGGTGGGGCTGGCATCCATGTCCGCGAATGCGGCAAAGGTATCCTCTCGCAAGGTTACGTAGTCGGGCATGGGATCCTCGGGCCGATTGAAACCGGGCCCGTCCCCCAGGGGAAATCGCTCCGGTTTGAAGTTGCGTATGTAGACGAAGTCTTTCGTATGGATGGCCCGTTGTGGATAGGGAAGAAAGTCCTGGCGGGCAGCGGCCACGTGGCGTTCCCGGCCCACGATCGCATAGGTACGCTTCGGATCCACAAGCCCCGACTTGTCCGATTTGAGTACCCCCACAAGACTCCGCCCGGTCATCACCTCCGGAGGCGTCAGACCGGCCGCCTCGAGGAAGGTGGGGGCAAGATCGGGGAGGGTGACAAAATCGTCGACGACTCGCCCGGCCGGGATATTCTTGCCCCAGCGAACGGCCAGGGCCACTTCGACGCCCAGATCATACAGGTTGCACTTGCCACGAGGAAAGCCTGGGATCCCGTGGTCCCCGCTGACGACCACGAGCGTGTTGTCGAGCTCTCCGATCCGCTGAAGCTCCTCGAGCAGCACTCCAAGTGCCATGTCGACGGCCTGCGACTCGCCCAGGTAGTCGGCAAAGTCCTCGCGGATCATGGGCACGTCCGGCAGATAGGCCGGCATCTTGCCCGTGAGGCCGTCCGGGTCGATTCCCCAAAGTTCCTTGCCTGACCCCTGGATCCACTTGCGGTGAGTGTTGGTCGGCCCAAACCAGTAGCAGAATGGCCGGCCGTTGCGATCGGCGACGAAATCCTGAAAATTTCCCCGCACTTCCGCCATCACCTGCAGCTTGGCCGCCTCGCTATCCTCGGCCTTGCTCACAAACTGGGAGAATTGGTTCATATGGCCCCCACGCTTCACGTAGGCGAAGTCCTTGCCTCCGTAGGGAGCATTGACCGGCGTTCCCGGCGACCAGACCTTGTAGGTGTGCCCAATGTGGTAGCCGGCGTCCTTCAGGATCAGCGGATAGGAGGGGATCGTCCCGTCCCAAATGGCGCCTTGAAGAATGGCCCCCAGGCCGGTCCGCCAGAAGTACTGTCCGGAAAGGAGCGAACTGCGGCAAGGCGTGCACGACGGGGCGTTCACGAAGGCATGGGTAAACAGCACTCCTTCGCGCGCGACGCGATCGAAGTGAGGTGTGCTGATCACGTCACTTGGCCCGCCGGGCTCAAGCTTGGCATAGGCGCTGGCGTAGCGCCCCCAATCGTCGGCAAACACGAAGAGAATGTTCGGACGCTTCTCGGCCTGGCTGTCCGCCGCAAACGTCCCTCGAGCCGCCAGAATCGCCAGCAACGCCAACCCAAACGCGATCGTCGATCGGGTGCGCATCGTGATTTCTCCGGTCTAATATGAGTCGCTCCGCTGGAGCGAGCTGCCAAAACAACTTCACAGTCCGGGCCACCCCTGCGATGGCAACGGTTCGCGGTTCCGGTCGTATGCAGCGGGCAATCCCATCGCCCGACTGGCCTGCGATGTCGTCAAACCTCAGACATGAATGTCGGCAGTCGTCTTCAGGGCCTCAGGGTAGCTTTCGCGAATCGGAGCAACGACCTCGACGAGAAACTCGTCGACCTGCTCCGGTGCCCGGCCGACGTACTTGAACGGCTCGGCCGCCGCCTGGATATTGACTCCCGCGAACATGGGATCCGCCGCAAGCCGTTCCAGCAGGTCGTTAGGCCGCCCTTCGCCTTTGACCACGGCGCCGGCGGCCTGGCTGTGGAAGCGAATTCGCTCGTGCAGTTCCTGTCGATCTCCGCCGGCCTTGACAGCCGCCATCATGATGTTTTCGGAGGCCATAAAGGGCAACTCCGCACGCAGGTTGTTCTCAACCACTTTCGGATACACAACCAGTCCGCTGGTCACGTTCTGGCACAGGATCAGAACGGCATCGATCGCCAGAAACGACTGCGGAAGCATGAGCCGCCGCACGGCGCTGTCGTCGAGAGTGCGTTCCATCCACTGCACGGCTGCCGTGGCCGAGGCCGTCGTTTCCTGCCCCATCACGTACCGTGCCAGCGAACAGATTCTCTCGCTCCGCATGGGATTGCGTTTATAGGGCATGGCCGACGACCCGATCTGGGCCACCTCGAAGGGCTCTTCCACCTCCTTCCGATGGGCCAGCAAGCGCAGGTCGGTGGCCATCTTGTGGGCGCTCTGGGCAATCCCTGAGAGCACACCGATCACCTGGGAATCGATCTTCCGCGAATAGGTCTGGCCGGTAACCGCGGAGGATTCCTCGAAGCCTATCTTCTTGCACACGAGCCTTTCAAGCCCGCGAACTCGGTCGTGGTCGCCCCCCAGCAGTTCCAGAAAACTCGCCTGGGTGCCGGTGGTGCCTTTGAGCCCTCGGGCCTTGATCGACCCCATACGATACTCCAGTTCGGCCAGGTCGACGGCGAAGTCGTAGGCCCAGAGACACGCCCGTTTGCCCACGGTCGTAGGCTGGGCCGGCTGTAGGTGCGTGAACCCCAGACAGGGCAGGTCGCGATACTCGGCCGCAAACCGCCCCAGGCGGTCGATCACCGCAACCAGACGCGCGCGCACCAGCTTGAGGGCCTCGCGCATCAGAAGCAGATCTGTGTTGTCCGTGATGTCACAGCTTGTCGCCCCAAGATGGATGATTCCACCCGCTTCAGGGCAGGCGTCGCGGTAGGCATGGACGTGGGCCATCACATCATGGCGGAGGTTTCTCTCATGTCTCGCGGCCGCCTCAAAATCGATGTCGTCCAGGTGGGCCTTGAGCTGGGCAATCTGCTCAGCCGAAATCTTCAGCCCGAGTTCCGCTTCGGCTTCCGCCAGCGCCAGCCACAGGCGGCGCCATGTGCTGAACTTGCGTTGGGCGCTGAAAACCTCGCTCATTTCGCGCGAAGCGTACCTGGTAATCAGAGGATTCTCGTATTGTGTGTGGTCAGACATAAGGATCGCAATACCGAGTTAAAGACAACAGAGCGCCGGACCTGCCCAGCACTCCCAGAAACGGGCCAACTGATTCACTCCTTCCCTCCTTCACCTCGCCGCATGCTGCTTCGCCGTCTGGATCCATTTCCGCTGCGCCTTGCGATAGTACCGCGGAGAACGTCGGGCGCTCAGCAGAATCCGCTGAAACACCTCCTGGGCTTTGTCGCTCTGGCCGGTCTGCAGAAGCAGCAAACCGTAGCGGCACCGGGCCTCTTCCCCCGGATACTGGTTGGCCAGCAATTCGTATTCCGCAAGCGCGTCTTCGTTGCGGCCGAGCGCCTCGAAAACCTGGGCCAGAAGCTCCAGAACTTCCGGGTCTTCCGGCTTGACCTT
>CAYSCH010000542.1:4558-4918 GCA_964429355.1 uncultured Planctomycetaceae bacterium
GAAAACCTGGGCCAGAAGCAACCGCCGCTCCATGGGGCGGAAATTCCCATCAACCGTGGACAGGCGATTCAGGGTGGCTAGTGCGTCGCCCGATGCCCGTTTGAGAAACTGGGCCTCCGCCATCGCCAGGAGCACCGGAGGATCGTCCTTGTAGATGCCTTTGAGGCAGCTCTTGAACATCGCGATCGCCTCGTCAAATCGTCGAGCGGCCACGTACGCCTTGGCGAGTACCTGGCGGTTCTTGACCGTATCGGAAATCTCCAATTCCTCTTCCAGCCTCCGCACGTGGCGACCGGGATCCACCGCGGTGACCAGACCGGATCCAAGCTGAGAAACAGCCCGATTCCCTTTGATGTCGGG
>CAYSCH010000543.1:0-3490 GCA_964429355.1 uncultured Planctomycetaceae bacterium
CTCATTCGGGGACGTGCCACCGCCGTGGCAATCTGTTCAAGTCATTCATGAGCGATCCCTGACGCTCTTCTGGCTGTCTTGATTTCAGGGGCGTTGCACCAAAACGGCCAGAGCGGCAGGCAAGTCATTGTCTGCCGGGGAGAGGACAAACTCAACACCCTTGTTGTGACGGGGCACGGGAATGTCGATAATAGCGGCGCCCGTTCACTGTCAAAGGACTGTCATGCCCTCCGGGAGGTGACCATGTCGATGCATCGTCGATCGTTCTTGAAAACGGCTGCCGCAGCGGGGACCGTATTGGCCAGTCCCCAAGTCTGCCGGTCGAGTGTGCTCCAGGCCAACGAGACGATTCGCGCCGGGGTGATCGGCCTCGGCGGCCGTGGCTGGGGAGAGCATGTGCCGCGGATGGAGCGGCAGGAGGGTGTGGAGGTCGTCGCCCTGGCCGACCCAGACGGGAGTATGCTCGGCAGCCGGGGGGAGGCCTTTGCCAAGGAGTACGGCAGGAAGGTCGATCAGTATGCCGACATGCGGAAGCTGCTGGAACGGGATGACATCGATGTGATCTCCAACGCCACACAGAACTACTGGCATGGCCTGAGCACGATTTGGGCCTGCCAGGCCGGCAAGGATGTTTACGTGGAGAAACCGCTCAGCCATTACATCTGGGAGGGTCGCCAGATGGTGGGTGCCGCGAGGAAGTACAACCGGATTGTGCAGTGCGGCACGCAGCGGCGATCCCAGAAGGGTGTGATCGACGCCATTGCCTGGCTCAAGGGGGGCAATCTCGGACCCATTCGTTGTGTGACCGCCTTTGCCAACAAGGCGCGGCTGCCAATCGGCAAGCTCGACCAGCCGCTGGAGCTCCCGGCGGAGCTCGACTACGACCTGTGGTGCGGCCCGGCCCAGAAGCTTCCCATCTATCGGCCCAAGTTGCAGTACGACTGCAGCTTCGACTGGAACACGGGCGACGGCGAATCCTGCAACCAAGGGGTTCACGAGGTCGATATTGCCCGTTGGTGTCTCGGCGAAGAGAGTCTGCCCCGCCGTGTGATCAGCATCGGTGGCCGGTTCAACACCGATGATGCCGCCAACGTGCCCAACACGCAGATCATCTACTACGACTTTGCCACAGCCCCCATGCTCTACGAACTTCACAACCTGCCTACGGCGAAGAAGCATATGAGCACGCCCGAAGGGTTTCGCGGCAACATTCCCACTTTCCGCGGCGTCGGAACCGGGGTGGCGGTCGACTGCGAGGGGGGGTATCTCTCCTTCCCCGACTGTGTGGCCTACGACAAGGAGGGCAAGAAGATACTCTCGTTCTCAGGCGGGGAAGGCCATTTCCAGAACTTCATTGCCGCCGTTCGCAGCCGAAAGCGAGAAGACCTTCGTGCGGAAGTCCTGGTGGGCCACCTGTCGACGGCCGTCACCCACACGGGCAACATTTCTTATCGCGTCGGTCACCAGGCGACGGCAGCCGAAATCCGCCAGCAGATTGGCGACGTGGCGCCGCTGGTTGAAATGTACGACCGGCTGCTCGAGCACCTTGCGGCCCACGAGATCGATGTGGATAGACCGACAGTCACCCTCGGCGAGTGGCTCGAGATCGACCGGGAAGCCGAGCGAGTTGTCGATCACGAGGAGGCGAACCGGCTGGTGAGGGGGACGTATCGGGAGCCGTACGTGGTGCCGGAGATCAAGGTCTGATCACGGCCTTGGCGAGATTCTGTCGAGCAGCCCCGGGAACCACCGGCCGAAGAACTCGATCGCTTCCGGTTCTCGGCCGGCGCCGCTGATTGTGTGGACTCCGCAGACGCCGCCGCCGAACGCATAGTAGCCAACCGCGGCACCGCCAACAGCCACTCCGCCGATTGCCAGTCCGCCGATTGCAGCGACCAGGGCAAATGCCGCTCCTCCAAGGCTTACAACGCCGATCGCAACTCCACCAAGGGAAAAGACACCACAAGCCAGTCCGCCGATCGACACGATGCCAAACGGCATCCCGCCGATCGCAAGCACGCCCAGTGGCCGACTGCCGATGGCAATGATTCCGCGGCAAGGTCCTTCCTCGCCCGTCCGCTGGTCGATCTCGGATCCAATGCTGATCAGCGGTATTCCAAGGACCATGGTTTTCGAACGGTACACGAAGCCGGAGCCGCTGTTGAGGCCCATTTCCGCTCTGTCGCGAAACAGCGGCGGGATCGTCTCGAATGCTGCCTGATCGTAGGCCGCATGGAGGCCCCGCCGAAGCACTTCGACGTACAATACGTGGCAGAGGAAGAGCACGCCCAATGCCGGTAACCAAAGCCGATGCCCGTTGGGTATCGACACGATCCAAGCCAGGCTCCCGGCCGACGCAACGACGGCGACCAAGAGGGACCACCGACAGACTCGCCGGACGTTCTTTCGGGAAAGCGACGACTCTTCCAGCGGAATGGCTGGTCCCGTTGAGGCGACGCGATCCTCAAGCAGAATTCGGCGGTAGGTACGATTGCCCTTCAGAATCATTGCGATCAACAAGGGAACATAGCCAACCCAGCACACGCCCCTCCAGGCAACTCCGGCTTCGGGGTTATGCCAGAAAATCGCCATCCCGACGCCCTGCAATCCGAGAAATACCCACACGAACGCGTACACCACGCCGCACATCTTGAGCGAGTAACGTCGTGTACGTAAGGTCGGGCTATTCCGAATGCTGGCCCACATGCCGAAGAAGCCGCCAGACATACCGATCAGGGTCCCGAGAAGACCGCCAAGGATCCCCGCCATGGCGCCGGTTGCCACCACGGCAGGCGTACCGCCGGCGGTTGCTGCCTTGCCGGCCACGCTCGTCGCAGCCCCGGCAGCCATCGCCTGGGAAGCAGCCGCTGGCAGAGCGGCAAGCACCGCGATGGTGAAGGCCGCTGTGGGACGGGTGTGCTCGAGCGCCGATTCGACGAGTGCGGCCACCTTGGCCTTGAGCATCTGCCGGCCCCGCGAGAGCCGCTGCCGGGTCGTATCTTCCGAAATATCGAGCGACTCGGCGATCGAGCGGACAGAGCCGGCTTCGCGGTAGAACATGACGAGAGGCTCGCGGTAGATCTCGGGAATGGTTTCCAGCGTTTCCCAGACAACCGCCTCCGTTTCCTGGCGATCGAGCGTGTCGGAAACGGCCTCGGCCGTCGCCGCGGGTTCCACGGTCAGCGGTTGCGACTGATCGAGTGCGTCTTGTTCTCTTCGGCGCAAGGCCTTACGGGCCAGGTTTCGGGCAATTCCGCAGACCCAGGAGGGGAATTTTTCCAGTTCCCGGAGCTCCTTCAGTTCGCGCCAAGCGGCCACAAAAGCCTCCTGGGCCAGATCTTCGCTGAGCTGCACATTGCCCGTGAGCGCATAGGCCACGGAGCAAACACGGCCCTGATAGGCCGACACGAGCCGGCCAAACGACTCCCGGTCGCCATCGCGGCTCGAGCGGAGCCATTGCGCCAATTGCGACGATTCCATGACAGTTCTC
>CAYSCH010000543.1:3500-4856 GCA_964429355.1 uncultured Planctomycetaceae bacterium
AGCCAATCATTCCTGGAGCCGCTGAGAGCAGCCGGTAGAAATGACGAAAACGCCCAGTTTTCCCGGAGAGGCCGCTGATTCTTTCCGGCCGCCTCTAACAAGACCATTGATCGGGCACGCCTGTGCCGATGGGACACTCCCGTGTTCGGTCAGGGCTTCTCAACTCATTGAGGCCGTGCCTCAAGGGACTAGTGCCGGAAATGGGTTGGGAGGTGACAAAAAAGAGCTCATTGCGAGGCCGAGGGCTGTTGGCACTCGACCCACACCGCATCGTTCATGTAGGCCCGGACATATTCGTATGTCATAGCCCCGTAGCCGGGCCCCTTGCTGGAATTGCGGATCAGGAACACACCGCCGCCAGGTTGGCCGGGGTCGTCACGAAAGCCGTAGAGGAGAACGCTGTGGCCGTCGCGGACCCCTTCGCGCGGCGCCCAGCCCAGGACGTTACCGCTCCATTTCGCCTGTTTGGGCCAGAGGAAACCGCCGCACACCGGCCAGCCGGCCTGGAGGGTTGTTTTGACGGCGGTAAATTGGTCGTCGTTGAGTCCCTTGCTCGGGTCCCAGGGTTTGATCCAGTGCAAGGTGAGACCGGTTGCGACGGTCTGCCGTGCGTTGGCCAGAGCCGCCGGGGATGGTTGGCGCTTGGGATCGAACTGGTCGCAGTAGGGCATCTCCTGCTCGTCGCAGAGGCCGTGCTTCTCAAAACCGCTCCACAGATCGGAGAAGAAACTGCCGTCGTCTGCCTCGCCTGCGGCCTGATTGGAGGCCCAGTTGAGAAACTCCACACTGAGACACTTGGCCGGTTGGCCCGACCTGGCCAAGGCATACTCAATTGCCGCGGTGACCGTGAAGACCGAGCAGGTACCGCGTGCTCCTTGGGGCCGGAGCTGCACGCCTGACTTGTCGAGCGCCGGCCGGAGGTCCACCGAATCGGCAGCGGCGTTCGGCACCGGGCTGGGAGTTTGAGGCGGCGAGGCAAATGCCAACGTGGAAGATACGGAGACGCCGGCCAGAACGGCGAGGATCCAACTGGTAAAAACGGTCAATCGCTCGAGAATCTTCGGCATGGGGGTGACATTCCTGCGTGAATTGCGTTGTGGCCACAAAAGCCCAGGGAGGATCTCATTATGGAGCAACTCGCAGGACGACTCAACACCCTAGTGCTCGGTCACAGCTTCATTTTGGGATGGCCTGGATCGAACGAAGTGGGCCCCCAACACACAATTCCAGGGGCCTGCGCTACTCGACCGCGGCCACCCGCATCCCAATTTTAGTTGTGACAGAGCACTAGCGGGGACCTTCAGCAGGGTACCTTTTCGGGCTCGGCCGGTTCGACGACCGATTCGATGCGGATCC
>CAYSCH010000544.1:0-4839 GCA_964429355.1 uncultured Planctomycetaceae bacterium
CGCAGAATGTTGTGGCGGCCGTCAATCCGAAGGTGTTTCCCGGCTATTTCTCGGTCTGTGCCGATGGGCAGGGGTTCGGGTACGGTTTCTCCTACCCGTCCCTCGACGGACACCAGATGTCCGACGCCCTGCTGTGGCTGGGAGAGGTAGAAACGGTCAAGCTCAATTGGGACTACGTCCGTTCCTTTCAGCAGCCCAACGGCCGTTTGCCGCTGGCGATTCTCCCGCCCCACGCGGGACAACCGATCGGGCCGAGCGGCAGCCAGGCCACGGTCGACGCCAACGGCGGACTCTACGAGCACTGGGTGCCCGGTAATCCCCTGGCGGCCCTGGCCAGCCCGACCTACATCCAGAACGCCGACGTTATTTACCGCCGCACCCTCGACCGCCGGTGGCTCCAGGCCCAGATCGACTCGGTGAACCTGGCCGCCGACTATCTTGCCACGCTCACCACCGCAGAAGGCGTCGTCCGCGGCGCCGGATACTACCTCGAACGCCCCACGAGAATCCAGTCCGACGGCGTGGCCCAGTGCCACGCGATCGACGCCTTCCGCCGCATCGCCGCTTTGAATCGGGCCCTCGGCAAGGAGGAAACGGCCCTTCGCTACGAGCAATTGGCCAACCGGATTCGGTCGTACTTCACCGGCCAATTCTGGAAGGATACCCATTTCGCCGAGTATCTCCACCCCACATGGGGCTTCATTTCCTCCCACGGCCTGACCGACGTCGATTGGGCGGCCCTGGCGACCGGCGCTGCTCTTCCAGCACAGGCCGAAAGGCTCTGGCCCCAACTCCGCTCGGAGACAGCCTTCTATTACGGCGGCATGCCGACCGGGATCACCACGCGCCCCGATAGCTACGAAGACTGGGAGTTTTCCCACCCCGATCGCCACGACCTGGCCGCCATGGGCCGAGTGTGGTACCTGGAGGCCTGGGCCCGATACCGGCATCACGACTCCGAGGGGCTGCTCGACAGCCTGCGCCGCGTTGCAGCCGAGGGGCAGAAACACGGCTATTTCTGGCAGGAACGGTACCATCCCAGTACCACGGATTCCACCGCACCGGCCGGTGCCGAGAAGTACTGCGAGTACCCCGCAAACTTCATTCGAATCGTCAGTCGCTTCCTGCTGGGCATCGATCTCCGCCTCGACGGCTCCGTGGTCGTTGCCCCCTGCGCGACCGACGATTACTGGAAGCAAGGGTTCGGGCACACGGTGGAATCGCCCAGCGGGGTGCTTCAGTTCCACCTGCAAGCGAATCAAGCGGAACTGGTCTCCTCCTGCTATGTACCGCTGCGCGTGGGGATAAATTTCCCCGCCGGAGACGACGGCGCGTCATGGAGTGTAACGTCTCAGTCGGCTCCCTGCCCGATCGCCGAAGAGGGTGAAACTGTATGGTTCACCCTGCCCCCCGCCGCTTCCGCCGAGTCGCCAGCCCATGTCCAAGCAAAAAGGCAAGCCCCGTAGGGTGCGTCTTGACGTCTTGACGCACCAGGCCCCCCGCCATCGTCCTGCGGCTAAACGACAGACGCCTGATCGTCATCGCTGCCGCCTCGCGGCGCCGTTGTTACTCGGTTGGCCGGAGGAACAACCTGCGCCGCCAGGATGCCGAGGGAGAAGTAGACCCGCATGACCTCTTCGGCCGTCATGTCGATGCGGTGGCAGTCTTCGACGGGCACGAACAGGATTCCGCCGGTCATCGGCACCGGAGAGGTGGGGAGGTAGACCAGGTGGCAGTTGCGCCCCGAGAAGCGGTAGACGTCGGGGCTCGTCATGAGGGCCAACAGACCTGTCCCCTCCGGTCGGCCGAAGGTGCAGTAGACGGCGCTCATGCCGCTGAGCTCGGAGTTGTCGCTCTTGCGAACCATGCCGACGAGCTGGTTCGCCGTGCTGTAGACACTGTTGATGATCGGAATCCGTTCGATAATGGCGTTGAATGTCCCCTCGATGCGGGATTTCAGGGTGGTTCTCAGAAGCACACCAAACGCCCAGATCCCCGCCAGAACGATCACCCAGCCAAACAGGTATTCGACGAAGGTTGTGGCAGCTCCGTCGGGCGAGGCTCCGCCGAGTCGCTCGATTTGGCTTCCGATAAAAGTACCGGGGCCGACAATCCCTTGAATGAACCCGACCACCCAGACCACGATCGCCACGGTGAGGACCAGCGGGAGGATGGCAAACAGTCCGGTGAGGAAGGTCGACAGGATGCCATAGCTCCAGATCCAGTTGAAGAGTCGTCGCATGGCCGCACTCCGCGGAAAAGGTGCTTAGGCGCTGCAAAACAAGAAACTACCGAACTTGAGAGTCAGCGGTAGGGCGCAAGCCCTCCGGTTTTCCGAACCTGAGAGCCAGCGGCAGGGCGCAAGCCCTCCGGTTTTGCCATACCGGACGCCTCACGCCGTTCCGCGAAATCGGTAACTCATTGTTTTGCAGCGGGTTAGAATCGCTGAGGACATGCCTTCTCAAGGACTTGTCAACCGTTTCACCTTGATGTTGCGGAAGCGGGCAGAACTTCCCGGGTCGTGCTGCTGCAGGGCAAAGTAGCCCTTGCTGAGCCGGCGCGGGCCCTTGATTCCTTCCGGCTCCGTGTAGTCGACCACGATCTTGTCGTTCACCTTCACCACAATATTCTGGTCTTTGACAAGAATATGGACCGTGAACCACTCATTGTCCTTCACGGGTGTCTCGTAGAGTTTCACCACGCCCCAAAGGCTTCCCGTCCTGACTGGATCCTCATGGGAGGTGTTGATCTGCACTTCGTGGCCGTCGAAGAACCAACCCTCCGGATGGTGTTCGATGTGCAGGTAGATCCCGGAGTTGCCCCCCTCGTTGATCATCACCTCGGTCTGAAATTCGAAGTTCTTGAACTGCTCGCCCATGTAGTACAAATGGCTCCGTTCCCCGTGGCCCACAATCGCTCCGTCTTCGACCGTCCAGTTCTCGGGTCGTTCGTTCGGCTGCCAGCCGGCCAACGTCTTGCCGTCGAACAGGCTCTGCCAGCCGTCGTCGCCGGTTTCACTGGCGGCAACGCACGGGACGACCAGCACCAGGCCCAGCACAGCAGTCACACATACTCTCAGCATCGTCGGTTCTCCTTCAGAGTAAGACAGAGTGGTTCATCAGTTGTCAACATTGCAGTCTCAAGGCCTTTGCACTACTGGCCTGCGAGGTACTGACGGGCCTCGTCGTCGATCAGCGCGTTGTGGCCGTTCGGAAATTCCTTGGAACAAACCTCGCCCACGTTCGTTTTGCCAGACGGCACGAGAAGTCGTCTCTCCGCACACGGAATCTGCGGAGCATGTCCCTTCGAAGGTCCCGTTCAATCGGCCCTTTGCGGGGCAGGCCACCGCGAGTGCCACTCCAGGATACCATCGCCAATGCCAAGATCAACCCACAATTCCCGTAGCTGAAGCCGCCACCGTAGCTGAAGCCGCCCGGCTTTGGCCCTTCGCCCCAACGCACTCGAATCCACACTCCCCGTACCCGAAGTCGCCCTCCCGTATCTGAAGCCGCCAGGCTTTGGCCCGCTTCCCATTTACCCGAAACCCCCGTAGCTGAAGCCGCCAGGCTTTGGCCCTTCGCCCCAACGCACTCGAATCCACACTCCCCGCACCCGAAGCCGCCCCCCCGTAGCTGAAGCCGCCCGGCTTTGGCCCTTCGACCTAACGCACAATCGTTCGCCGCCACCACCAACTCCACAATTGGGCGCTCGTTACCTCAGGTTGGCCCGCGTACAGATGGGCCTCCCCGACGGCACTCCACCTACCGAATTGAGAGTTAGCGGCAGGGCGCAAGCCCTCCGGTTTTGCCGTACCGGACGGCGCCGTTCCTCGAAATCGGTAACTTATTGTCCTGCAAAGGCTAAGGTCAGCCCGGTTCCCAAAGCAGTTCCCGGGCGGCCGGCTCGATGCCGTGTCCGCAAGAGGCCCGCGAGGGCGGTGTTTCAAAAACCCACGCCCGAGACGAGTATCTGGCACTTTGAATTGTGAGACGGCAAAATGGGACAGACTCTCTGAGATTTGAGGCCGAACGGTGGCCGTCACGGCAATTGCCCCGGCAATCCAAGGATTTTTGACACAAGTCTACTTGATGCCGCGAAGTGCTCTCGCATAGGCACACGCGATTGCTGCGTTCCCGCACGTACTTGCCCCATGTACCTTCTGGCATTAGGCTGTCCGCCTCCTGATCGTGTGTGAGATCAACCTAGCCAACGCTTAAACTCGGTTGCATGACGAACCGCATCATCGCAATTGGCGATATACACGGCTGCTTGCTGGCGCTCCGCGCACTCATCGGTGAATTGCAGCTCGGGCTCACTGATACTGTTGTAACCTTGGGTGACTACGTTAGTCGTGGCCCCGATGGTTGCGGCGTGATCGACGAACTTATCCGACTTGGTGATAGCTGCAATTTGGTTCCCTTGCTTGGCAATCACGAACAGCTGCTTCTGCACAACCGGTCTTCGCGAACGCAGATACTGGGTCATTCGAGCATTGATCAGGACACCGGCCTGGAACTTTTCTGCGACAGGCATTTTGAGTTCCTAGAATCCTGCGTCATGTACTATGAGATTGATACTCACTTTTTTGTGCATGCGAATTATGAAGCGCACAAAGAGCTCTCAGAACAAGATCACTATACTCTGCTTTGGCTTTCCTTGAACGCGAAGATGCCTAAACGCCACTGCTCACGCAAGACAGCCGTTGTTGGCCATACATTCCAGCGCACCGGTGAAATTCTCGACCGCAAGCACCTGAAATGCATTGACACGTACTGTTACGGCGGCGTAAGCGTCCACCACAACCATTCTTGACGGCTGGCTTATGCTGAGGGTTTTCCG
>CAYSCH010000545.1:0-4811 GCA_964429355.1 uncultured Planctomycetaceae bacterium
GGAAGAATTGTCGTCCTGAAGAGAGCCGCGTGGGCTTGCCCCGCGCTCGGGTCGCGTCCGTATTCTGCCCGCGAACTCTGTCAGTCCCGCCCCATCGAGTGCCTGGTCGCCTTGCCGCAATTTCCTCTGGAAATTACGCAATGCCATTGAGCCATTTGCCGTGGTTTCTACGGGGGGCGATGGGACTGCTGGTCTTCTCTTGGAGTCGCACAAGGCCATTCAGCTCGGCCCGCGAAATTGCGTTGGCTCACGATCCTGGCTCGACCACGCCATTTCCAGCAGCATTTCCACCAGCCGGCCAAAGGGAATACCCGCGTGAGCCGCGGCCTTGGGGAGGAGGCTGTGGTCCGTGAAGCCGGGAAGAGTGTTGATCTCCAGAAGCTGCGGACCGGTGCGGCGATCAACGATGAAATCGACCCGCGACAGGTGGCGGCAGCCGAGGACTTCGAAGGCCTTCGCCGCCAGTTGTTGAACGGTCTGGTACGTAGCGCCATCGATGGCCGGATCGAGGAAGTAATCTGTGTCGTTCCGCTCGTATTTCGCCGCATAGTCGTACCAACCCGCCGCCGGGCGGACCTGGATCACCGGGAGCGGGGCGTGGCCCAGGACCCCCACCGTCAGCTCCGGCCCATCCAGACGCTGTTCCACCATCACGCGGCCAAACTTGGAGAGGGCCTTCGGCAGTGCGCCCTTCAACTCCTCCAGGGTGCTGCACACGCTCACCCCGATGCTGCTTCCCTCCTCCAGCGGTTTGACGACGATCGGAAGCTCCATCTGGCCGAGTGCCGGATCCGCGTCGGACGTCACGATCACCCAGGGGGCCGTCGGTAGTCCCGCCACCTGCCATGTCCGCTTCGTGGCATCCTTGTTGATGCTGATTCGCGAGGCCTCCGAACCGCTTCCTACAAAGGCCAAGCCGCGCTGTTCGAGAATTCTCTGGAGCTGGCCGTCCTCGCCGAACCGGCCGTGCAGAACCGGGAAAATGATGTCGGCCGGTATGTCGAGGGCCGTCAGGTCGTCGGGACTGATATCTGCCTCGGTGACCGTGTGGCCCAACTCGCGGACCGCGGCGGCAACCGCTCGCCCGCCAGCCAGACTGACCTCCCGTTCCGCCGAGGGACCACCCCGCAGCACAGTCACTCGCCACGGGCAAGGCGAAGGACGCGAACAATCAGACATAGAGGCCCTCACAAAACCTACGACGCTGCACAAACTGGCGGCCCATTATAGTGTCTCGGTCTCGGCCGTTGAAGAGACGGACGGAAAACACCGGCACCGGCAACGAGGTTGCCCGCAGGTCGGCGTGCGGCCCATCCGAACGATCCCGCAACCGGGCAGCGATCGAAGGGCCCTCGTGGTAAAATCAGCCATCGCCACCTGCTCAACGCTCGCCTTCCCGCAGTGACGGCGGTGGAGAGGCCCGATTTCCCGGCCCCATTTTCCGCCGAATTCCATACCGGTAGGATATACCTGCGACCGAATTCGGACTCTTTTCAGAGACCGTCGAATCGCCATTGGCGGGGAAGTTCTGATCCTGAAAGGCCAATCCATGGTAAAGACGATCGCCCTCCTCGGGGCCTTCGACACAAAAGGCTCCGAGTACAAGTTCGTTCGAGACTGCATTCTGCATCGCGGTCACAAGACTCTGCTCATCGACGTGGGTGTCTTGGGCCAGCCCAAGCTTGCGCCGGACGTGTCGAGCCGGGAGGTGGCCGAGGCCGCCGGGGTGGCCATTCAGGATCTGATCGAGGGGCAGGATCGTGGCGAGGCGATGGCCGCGATGGCTCGCGGCGTCGAGGTGCTTCTTCCCAGGCTGCATGCCCAAGGGCGTTTCGACGGGATCCTGGCCCTCGGAGGCACAGGCGGCACGAGTGTCGCCTGTGCCGCCATGCGGAAACTGCCCCTGGGTATTCCCAAGGTCATGGTCTCCACCGTGGCCGGCACCGACGTGTCCGGCTATGTCGGCGTGAAAGACATCGTCATGATCCCCAGTATCGTCGACGTGGCGGGAATGAATCGTATCAGCCGCGAAGTATTTGCCCGTGCGGCAGGCGCCATCTGTGGCATGATTGAGGCTCGAGTGCCTCCCGGAGCCGATCGCCCACTGGTGGTTGCTTCCATGTTTGGCAATACGACTCGATGCGTGGAGGACGCCAAGACGCGACTCGAACAGGTCGGCTACGAGGTGCTTGTGTTCCACGCCACGGGAACCGGTGGCCGAACGATGGAAAGCCTGATCGAATCGGGCCAGATTGCCGGTGTGCTCGACGTGACGACCACCGAATGGGCCGATGAATGGGTAGGGGGCGTTTTGGCAGCCGGCCCGGCCCGGCTGGAAGCGGCGGCGCGTCACGGTATTCCGGCTGTTGTTGCCCCGGGTTGCCTGGATATGGTCAACTTCTGGGCCCCCGAAACGGTTCCGCAGAAGTTTGCCGGCCGGCGGTTCTACCAGCACAACCCGAATATCACCCTGATGCGCACAACGCCCGACGAGTGCCGCCAACTGGGCGAAATCCTCGCCGGCAAACTGAACGGCAGCACCGGCCCGGTGACCCTCCTTATCCCGCTGAAGGGGTTGAGTGTGATCGGCGCCCCCGGCGGCCCCTTCTGGTGGCCCGAGGCGGATCAGGCCCTGTTCGAGGCCCTCACGAAAAACCTCCGCGCCGACATTCCAATCGTCGAGATCGACGCCAATATCAACGACGAGGAGTTCTCGCGGCAGTGTGCCGCCACACTGCTGGAACGCATGGCCGCCGTGTGACCGCTCGCGGGAGGAGGTGGTCGGATTGCCGGCAGGGTCCTATAGTCTTTGCAGCAGGATCACGGACAAGACAGCGTTTGTCGCGGTACCTTGGAACAGAGAGACGGCACGGTGAACATCGATTCGGTCGATTCTGGAGACTCCGCTCAAAACCAAAAGACCTTGCAGAAACCGCCCGGCTTGCGGCTCTGGCCGGCGTGGATCATCTTGGCTTCTGAAGCAGGTGCGGTGGTATTGCCCGGGCTGTTGACGCCGGGAAGCAAGTTCATGTTTACCAGCCTGTTTCTGGGGATATCTCTGGGAACCCTGGCGTTTCTGATCTGGTGGCTGGCCGCCAGTCGAGCACCTTGGAGATTCCGAGGAATCATCTTCTTGGGCTTCCTCTCGCTGTGCATCGTCACAGGTCTGGCGATGGACCAGTCGATGGGATACCCGCTCTTCATGTACGGCATTCCTTTCGCATCGGCAGCGTGGGTCGGCGCTCTGGCCGTTACCCGATCGGTGTCATGGCCCGCACGCACGACCATCGTCCTGCTGGGCATCCTGGCCGTGCTCTCGGTGACCCAGTTGTTTCGCCAAGAAGGGACTGACGGGAGCCTGCGTTCAAAACTCGTGCTGCGCTGGCAACCGCGGCAGGAAGACGCCGCACTCGAAGCGTTGCGCCAGCACAGGCAATCGCTTCCGACCGATGAGCCACCCGATACGGTCGCCGACTCCGTGCCTTCGGGTTCGGACTGGGCCGAGTTTCGTGGTCCCCATCGCAACGGCAAGGTCATGGGAGTGCAGATTGAAACAGATTGGTCGATGCGACCCCCCATCCAGCGTTGGCGCCGGCCCGTCGGACCGGGCTGGTCGTCGTTTGCCGTCGTCGCCAACCGTGCCTACACGCAAGAACAGCGCGGTGATCAAGAAGCGGTCGTCTGCTACGACCTGGCAAGCGGCCGAGAGATCTGGGCTCATCTGGATCCTGCCAAGTTCAGCGAACCGATGGGGGGTGTGGGACCGCGTGCCACCCCAAACGTCGTCGACGACAAGCTCTATGCACTCGGGGCCGAAGGGAACCTCAAGTGCCTTGAGCCGGCAACCGGGCAACTTCTCTGGTCCAGCCGCATCACCAGCGACACCGGCGCGAAGCTGCCCGAATGGGGTTTCGCCAGCTCCCCGCTCGTTGTGGGCGATTTGGTCGTCGTCTACGCCGGCGCGCCGGACGCCGGAATGATTGCCTACGATCGCCTGTCAGGCCAGAAGGTCTGGACCTGTCCGGCCGGAAGCCACAGCTACAGCTCCGCACAACAAACGACCCTCGAAAAAAACGACCATCTGATCTTGATGATGAGCAACTCGGGCCTCACGGCTGCGGAGATCGCCAGCGGCAAACCGTTGTGGCAGTACGACTGGTCGAGTGACGATCAGGCCCGAATCGTCCAACCGGCAGTCCTGCCCGACGGAGATCTCCTCATTGCCACGGGCTACGGGATTGGAACACGGCGGATAGCCCCGCGCAAGGTCGCGGGCAAGTGGGAGGTCCAAACCGTCTGGGAATCCCGCAATTTCAAGCCCTACTTCAACGACTTCGTCTGCCACGGAGGCTACGTCTACGGCTTCGACGACAAGATATTGGCCTGCATCGACCCGGCCACCGCCGATCGTGCCTGGAAAGGAGGCCGATACGGTTACGGCCAGCTCCTCCTCTTGGTCGACCAGGACCTGCTGCTCGTCCTCTCCGAAAAAGGCGATATCGCCCTCGTCGACGCAAAGCCGGAGGGCTACAAGCAGCGGGCCAGGCTCCACGCCCTGGATGGCAAAACGTGGAACCATCCCGTTGTGGCTCATGGCAAGCTGCTGGTGCGAAATGCCGAGGAGGCGGTCTGCTATGAGCTGCCCCTCAAGGCCATGCCGGGTCCCGACATGCTGGCGGAACCGGAAGAGTAGCCGATTTCCTGGGCAATTCCCCGGGTCAATACATCGATCCCCAATGGTCTTGGTGTGTTAGTTAGAAGGCCCACGGGGTCGTGGTAACCCACCATTGGTGCATGTTTGTGTTGGCTCC
>CAYSCH010000546.1:0-4804 GCA_964429355.1 uncultured Planctomycetaceae bacterium
TGTGCACAGCCGGTGGTTTTGTTAGCGGCTTTAAAAGGTGCGATTGGCTCAAAAGATATTTCTTCCTCCTTGCCAGTAACGACTTGCATCCAAGTGTCCCAATGTTTCCAAGACTCCGTTCCATTCTGTACATATAATCACTCCCTGATCCTCTG
Organism: uncultured Planctomycetaceae bacterium; assembly: GCA_964429355.1. Classification (GTDB taxonomy): domain Bacteria; phylum Planctomycetota; class Planctomycetia; order Pirellulales; family Thermoguttaceae; genus JAAYAY01. The sequence continues at coordinate 156 of CAYSCH010000546.1, forward strand.
ACCTTCGATCTTTGGCAATTCACAATAGCGTCTATATGCCCCTTCGCCCTGGTAATCGTTCTGGCCAGGACGAAGGCTGGGCATTTCTGTCTATCCGATCAGGAAAAACGCCCCTGCGCATTGCCTTGGCGGTGGCGGAGAGTGCCTCCTCATCGTCCAGGTCGTTCAAGGGTCTATCGAAGGACTCGGCCCGGGGACGAGGACCTTCGCAGGGTCCGCCGCGTCGGTCGTCGGATGACGGAAGTGGCCAGGAGTACGGCTACCGTGACGGCAGCGCAGTCCATCGCGACGGCCAGCGGCTGGAAGCCCGGGCGAACAACGACCGCCAGTTCGCCCGCCGACTGGAGAAGCCCTCGCGGCGAGACGGTCAAGCGGCGAGAGCTGCCCCTAACCCGGAACTAGGGAGCTACACCTTTCCGGAAATCCGACCCACGACCCTCACGTCTCAACGCGTTTTACCATTTTCAGTCGACGAGCTGTTCAATCCTGATTGCCGTCCAGTAAAGCAGGGATTTTCTCTTTACGAATCGCCTCGATCACTGCATTGGAAGACTTCCAGGGCTCGCCTGGAATGCGTCTGATCAACTCCTTCCATACCCGGCCAAAAGCGGCGATAGCATCGGCGTCGGTAAAGTTTACGCCGGCAGTAAGCAAAGGGGCGATGTCTTCCGTGAGGCTTTGATTGAGTTTCTTGAGCATTCGTTCTTCCGCATTCGCCCGACTGATAGGATGCTCCTCCAGAGCCAGGTAATGCTGGAAGCACGAGATCACCCGATCACAGTCGAGACCGAGTTGGAGCAATCCTTCGTTCAAATCAAACAAGTCCCGATTTTTGTTACGCTGAAGCAGTGCTCGCAGCTTGGTTCCAAAGAGTTCTTCCGGCTCAAATGAGACAAGTTGTGTCTTGGCCTGATGCCACGCGCTGTCGACCTCGAACGGGTAGGATTTCAGTCCAAAGAGATGTTGATGCTCTCGCGTGTTAATCTCCACCTTGAACTTGAGTGGATTGCCGCTGCCCTCTTCCGGAATGAACTTGAAGACCAAGTGAATCGAGTGAGCGACCTGCTCACGATTGCATTTGCCGAGCCACGCGAGAGCAGCGCGCACTCCATCAATGGTCTTGCCGATGGGCTCCGCCTGCGTCTGAACCAGATCGATGTCTTCCGAATACCGCAGCGGCTTGCCGAACAAGAGTTTGTGAATGGCCGTACCACCACGAAACGCGATCTTGCCTTGCAGTTGCTCGCTGTTGAACAGGTCGCATAGGGCACGGCTGATGATCAGATCCTGTTCCACTTGCCTGAGTTCCGGCCAGGGAGCATGCGCGGTCCATTCCCGCAAGTGAGCCACCGGTATCAAAGGTCTATCTCCACTGGCACGTTGATGACGAGTTTCCAGGCCGGACTTTTCTCCTCCAGCAACTTCAACTCGGCAACGATGGGTTTGGATGCCGGATCGAGCGCCTTGAAGGACTTCGCTTTTGCAGCAAAGGGTCGCAGTGCATCGGCCTGACGGTTATGCCCAAACCGCTCTAAGAGGTAGCCAAGGCGTCTGACGGCAGTATTCTCGTAGGCACTGGCTGCCTTGGCGAGGATGCGGAAATCGGCTTTCTTGCCCAGATCGCGGACCACCTGCGCGGCACCGTTGATCCCCGCTGCCCGGTGGAAATAGCGGCAGATGTCGAGCAGCGTCAATTCCACCCCCGCAATCTTGGCGTAACCGGCCTCCGTTTTCAATTGTGCGAGCCACTCGGGACGGTTCGATTCAGCAAAGGCAGCAGGCGCCTGATACAGAAACTCGACTCGATGCCTCCCGATTTCAAGTCTTGGCTGCTGTCGCGGAGCGATGGCCTGAAAGACCATTGCCGCTTGATGGGCCGATCCGTGAAAAGCCGCAGCACGCAACAAGGAGATTCGGTAATCCAGCCCCAAATGTCTCATCAATGGATCGATCCAGCGCGAGGGATCGGGGGCACCGAGTGGCCGATCTTCTGGCCTGAGGATCAGGTAAAATCCCCTTCGCGGGGAAACGAGCGCACCCTTCCGTGTCAGCCTCGCGATGGCCGCCTGGAACGCTTGCGGCGATTGCCGAACTTCAGCCAAGGCGGCCGGTTTGGAAAAGTACGCTCGCCCTCGGGCAAGCTGCGAATCGATAAAATCCTGGACACTGCTCATTCCCCAATTATATCGGTGAATCGACGAAACGCAACCGTTTTCGGATATGACTGGGGGAGGGCCGCAGGTCGTCTGGAGATGTGGGGCCGGCCTTTCCGCCTGTTTCCCGCAGGCGAAGAATGCAGCCGTGACCGTCGTCGGCCGGCTTGAAGCAGGTGGCAAAGGCGCGAGCCCGATCGACCGTGACGGCGGGCGTCTCGCTGTCCCTGGCTGGCAATCGGCCTGCGGCCGCCTGCAGGGGCATCGCTGCGCTGCGGCTGAAGACAATCGCCTCGGCATTGCCGTAAGCATCGGATCCGGCTCGCAGGGAGTAACGCAAACGGAAGTCCGTCGCCCCGCGCTGATCGCGGGTCACTTCGCGGGAGTTGCCCCAGATCCCCAGATCCATCCTTCCCGTCGTTCCCTCGTGCATTTAGGTTGTGAACGGTGTTTTCGAATTCGACGCGGACAGGTCTAGCCATGGTATTCCAACCGGCGACGGAGGATGCGTCCATAGTCAAGAGTTGCCCCATCGAGCCCCCTATCGACCGCCTCCCCCTGATGCCCAACGGCTGCTATAAACGGAGAAAGGGGTCGGCGGCAGAAACCGGCCCGTTGTACCAAGGCCGAGTCAATCGGTCGCAAGGAGTGGCCGAGCGATCCTTCCCCATTGTGAAAAATGGGGATCGGCCTAGGCCGGATCTCGAGCGCTGCCAGCAAGTAGACAATGGCACACTACGCGTGGAAAGGGCGATCAGGGCCCACCGGTCATTGGTCGTATTCCAGGCGGCGGCGGATGCGTCAATAGCCACGAGTTGACCCCATACGAAGGAAGTTGCGATGGCAGACAAGCCGGTTGTTGTTGGGATCGTGATGGGCAGCGACAGCGATTGGCCCAAGATCAAGGCGGTTGCAGCCGCCCTGGACGAGTTCGGCGTCGGTTACGACGTGCGGGTGATGAGCGCACACCGCACTCCGGACGTGGTCCACGATTTTGCGGCCGGAGCGGCGGGCCGCGGGATCAAGGTGATCATTGCGGCCGCGGGCGGGGCCGCCCACCTGGCCGGAGTGTGTGCCTCCCACACCACGCTGCCGGTGATCGGGATCCCCGTGGCGACCGACCTGGCGGGCGGGCTGGATTCACTTCTGTCGACCGTGCAGATGCCGGGCGACGTGCCGGTGGCAACGGTCGGAACCGGATCGGGAGGCGCCCGAAACGCCGGACTCCTCGCAGTCCAGATTCTCGCCCTGAGCGATGGCTCGCTGGCCGAGAAACTTGCCGAGTTCAAGCAGAAGCTCGCTGCCGGCGTGGCCGCCAAGAACGAAAAGCTTCAGGCCAAACTGCGGGAAGAAGGTTGAAATGGCGTACGAGAATATTGAGACCATTCGCTGGGTCGGCGGTGTGGACGGCCACCTCGAACTGATCGACCAGACCCTGCTCCCGACCGAATTTCTGACGATCCAGTGCCGCGACGTGGAGACGACCTGGGAAGCGATCAAGATGCTCCGCGTTCGCGGGGCACCGGCCATCGGGATCGCGGCGGCCTACGGCGTGGTTCTCGGCCTGCAGTCGGTGGCCGGCACCGGCGAGGAGACGTTCTTCCGGCGGCTGAGCGAGGTGACCGATTACCTGGCAGGGAGCCGTCCCACGGCCGTCAATCTCTTCTGGGCCCTGAATCGCCTCAAGGACAAATCCGAGTCGCTCCGGGGCAAGGCGTCGCCAGGGGAGATTGCCACGTCGCTGCTGGCAGAGGCACGGGCGATTCACGAAGAAGATCGGCAGATCTGCCGCCAGATCGGCCGGCACGGGGCCCAACTCATCCACGATGGCCAGGGCGTGCTGACTCACTGCAATGCGGGGGGACTGGCAACGGCCGACTATGGAACGGCCCTGGCGGTATTTTTCGCCGCCGCCGAGTCGGGCAAGCGAATCCATGTGTATGCCGACGAGACTCGCCCCTTGCTGCAGGGCGCCCGTCTGACGGCCTGGGAACTGCAGCAGCGCGGGATTCCCGTCACGCTGATCTGCGACTCGATGGCCGCCCAGGTAATGCGCGAGGGGCGAATCCAGGCGGTTGTGACCGGCGCAGACCGGATTGCCGCCAACGGCGACGCCGCCAACAAGATCGGCACCTACAGCGTAGCCCTGGTGGCTGCGGCTCACCATGTACCGTTCTACGTGGCAGCGCCCCTGAGCACGTTCGACCTGACGCTTGCCAATGGAGACGGCATCCCGATCGAACAGCGCGACGGGCGGGAGATCACCCACGGATTCGGGCGGCAGACGGCACCCGACGGGATCGATGTCTACAACCCGGCCTTCGACGTAACACCGGCCGAATTGATCGCCGGGCTGATCTGCGAAAAAGGCGTGATTCAGCCCGTGACGCAAGCCCGAATCGCCGAAGTGCTTGCCGGCGGTGAAGAAGAGTGACCACCTACGGCAAGGCGATTAGGAACTCGATGGGACGGGACTGACAGAGTTCGTAGGCAAAA
>CAYSCH010000547.1:0-4789 GCA_964429355.1 uncultured Planctomycetaceae bacterium
TGAAACACGAGCCATTCCTACGCTACCTGACGTCTCTGGGACTGATGTATGAAGAGGGCACCAGGAAGCCGGGTTACGACACGCTGAAGAACTCGCTTGCGCTCTACCGCCGGGGCGAACTCCGGCCCATGCCCTTGAGTCAACCCCGGCAGCGAGCCGTCGGACTCTCCAACGGAGGATTCGAGGCTGGAGATGAAGATGCCTTCGGGGGACTCGTGGACCGCTACGGCCCGCGGCAGCGCTCTTCCTTGAGCAAGTTGCTCGGCGAGGTCGACTGGGCCGGCAACGTCCGCCGAGACGCTTGGCTCGCCGTTATCCCCCTTCGACCAGCGTGGTGATCGCTTTCAGCGCCGAGGTATTGTCACGGATCGATTCCCAATTGAAGATGCACAGGTAGCGACAGCGAGGATCGGAGAGCACGTTGGCCAAGGCGGTTTGCCACCCACCCATGTCGTGCTCTCCCTGGAGAAGCCATTCCGTCGCCGCCCACCAGGGTGCATCGGAGCGGGCCAGGTTCCGTTGTACGGCTGTGTCTGCCCGTGGGTCGGCTGCATGTCGATAGAAACTCCAGCCGGGACAGGCATAGGAGTTGACCGGGACGTCGTACACCAACTCCCCTTCCTTCCAGCCGGCGCCGTGGGCGAAGAGCCGCTCGCGCGGCACGCCCGAATCGGCCGCCTCTTGGCACAGGGCCTCCAGGTAGCGATGGGCCGCGTCGGTCAGTTCGGCCTCGGTCGGAACACCACTTTCGCGGATGCCCGACGTCTTTAGCGCGGCGTAACCGAGCTGCGCCACGCCCCGTGCCAGCACATCCTCGGTGTTCAACCCTTGCGTCGGGTCTTCCGATGGCGATCGGTCCAGAAGTTCATTTCCACCCGGATAGTGGTACGCGTTCACCCCGATCGATGTTTCGTGGCCCAGCTTGATGCCGACCAGGAGATGCCTCTTGTCCGGCGGCAACTTCGCCTGCCACTCGAGCACGACCGGCACCAGGCGGCGGACTTCTGCACGGCAGGCGTCGAGATAGCGCGGACTGGCCAGATTCGGCGGAGGAAGCACGCGAATCTGCCGGCCCCAGTTGCGCCAAGCAAGCTTGACCGCGTCATTCGACGACCAACTGGTCCATTCGACGTTCTCGCGGTTCGCCGGGTCGTAACCCGCTTGCGTTGGGTCCCACCAGTTCCAGAGGTCGGGTCGGGCCTCCCACCAATGCTCCAGGTCGATCTGCACGAGGATGGGCGTACTGGTTTCTTCCGCCGCAGCGAGAAAAGTCCTCAATCCGAGGAGCGTCGTCTCCGGCGGCGTTCGGAAAGGTGAGAAGACGTAGCTCAAGCCGGTCTGCACCCGAGAGGATGGCCGGTTGGGAAACACGGCCAGCAACTCCTCGAACTGCTTTCGGCCGAGCGTTTCCGGATTTCCCTGATACACCTGGCCCGGTGCCCGATTGACGAGGATGTATTGGACGGTCGAAGCGGTCGCCTGGTCGACGGCCGTCGTCTCGGCCAGGTCGCATGCAGCGCCCCCATTGGCCACGAGTGCCAGCAATCCGAGAACCCAAGACCACAAAGTGCGGCGCATCATCAATGGCACCTCCTGTTCGGGGTACGGCACTTATGCGACAAGCACCCGACCAATCTTCGGCCGGTACCCGGCCGCCTGCGGCAAAAGGTGGCTGTCACCTTCTTCCTTGGGATCACGCAACCTCACTCAGGCCTTTTCCGGCGCCGGATGCACCCATGGCTCGCGGTAGGGACGGGCCAACAGCCCGTTGGCTTCCTCGTCGCCCGTCACCTGGCCTTTTTCTGCGTCCCAGGCCAGGCTCCGGCCCAGTTGCAGCGAAAGGTTGGCCAGCACACACGAGGCCGTGGAAATATATCCCTCGTTGATGTCGGCTCGCGGCCGCGAGCGGCTCTCGCTGCACGCCAGCAGGTCCCGCATGTGGCCGCGGACCGCCGGCGCCACGTGGTACTCGACCCCCTTCTCGGTCTTGTCTTCCGGATACTGCTCGCTGTCGACCGGATACTTGGCATCCTTGTCGTCCCACTTCCGGTGGATGGGCGAGCCGGAGTCCAGCGGCAGGAAGTCGAAACCGTAGACGCTCGCCTTGAGCGTGGCCTTCTCGCCGTAGAAGGTGGCACCCCACCAGTAGTCCGGGTCGGGCTTCTCGCCCCAGTGGCGGTGCTGCCAGGTCATCTGCAGGTCGCCATAGTCGAACGTTGCCGTCTGCATGTCAAAAATGTTGGGCTTCCCTTCCTTGTGGAAGTAGTTGCCGCCGGTCGAACTGATTCGTTTGGGCCAACCCAGGTCCAGCATCCAACGGGCCATGTCGATCATGTGGATCCCCATGTCGCCGATCGTGCCGTTGCCGTATTCCATGTAATTCCGCCAACCGCGGGGATGCTTTTCCTTATTGAACGGTCGCATCGGCGCCGGCCCTGTCCACATCTCGTAATCGAGCGATTCCGGCGGCGCCTCGTCCGGCGGGTTGCTGATCCCTCGCCGCCCGTAGCAGTACGTCTCGACCAGTCCGATCCGGCCCAGGCGGCCTTCTTCGATCAGCTCACGGGCTTCGATCAGGTGATGGGTGCTGCGCCGCTGGGTGCCCACCTGCACCACCCGGCCGTGCTTGCGAGCTGCCGCGACCATCGCCTGGCATTCGACCACGTCGACCGCGATTGGCTTCTGCACGTAGACGTCGGCCCCGGCCTCCACCGCGGCGATCATCGGCAGGGCGTGCCAATGGTCGGGCGTGGCGATGAGCACGATGTCCAGATCCTTCTCCTTGAGCATCTCCCGATAGTCGCCGTAAGTGCGGGGTTTCTTCTTCGAAAGCTGCCGCGAGGCCACAATCTCGGCCCCTTCGGCCAGCAACTGCTTGTCGACGTCGCAGAGCGAGACCACCTCGACCGGCGCAACCTGGATCAGTCGCAGCAGGTCCACCTTGCCGTACCACCCGGTTCCGATCAGCCCGACCCGCTTCTTGGGACTTTCCAGTTCCGCAGCAAAGCCCGGCGATTTCGCCAGGGCCAATCCGGCCAGCCCGGCCGCGGTCGATTGTAGGAATGCTCGGCGATGGATGTTGGCCATTCTCGTGGATCCGGAGTTCATGGGTGGCAACCTTTCTGCGACAGCCTGATTCGGTTCAGTATCCGGCCCCGTGCTTGGGGGGCGGCCGAAGATCAACTCCCCGATCTGCAATTTGAACAGAATTGCCGGAATCCTGAAAGATGGAGCCGGCCGCCGGCATCTTCCCCAAAAAATCGGCCTGAAACCTTGACATTGAAACAGAATTACATTATATTCATGCGTTCATGTAGTGGCGATATGTCTACGTTGTCAAATGAATCTCAAACACCTCCTCGCCACCCACCCAACAGAGGAATTTTTTGAGCATCCCCCTGTCCAGGGATGGCAAGTTGCGATCGGAACCGCAAACGTAAACGACTGCCTTCAAAACACTTCGAAACACCCCCGTCGCCCAACTTTTCGGCACATCAGCGTACTTGATCCACAATTCGGCACGGCTCTCCAGCCTGGCAGATACTCGCAAGGTCCAGAATCCGCACGCCAAACCGATCTTTGACAAGTCGGATTACCCGAAGTTTACGCCCCGTCCACCATCTACCGGTCCGAGTCGGCCTCCTGTCGCCCCTACAGCTTCGGCAACAGGCTCAACACGGCCTGGCTGGGACGAGCGATCACGTGGGCGGCAATCAATTTGCCCAGCTCGCCCACTCGGCTCTTGCCCGCCTCCACCGCGGCGGTGACGGCCGAAAGCTCGCCGCGGATCACGACCGTCACGTAGCCTCCGCCCAACTTCTCCTTGCCGACCACCTCCACGTTGGCCGCCTTGCACGCCGTGTCGATGGCTTCGAACACCGCCGTGAAACCCTGCGTTTCGATCAATCCCAGGGCGAGCGATCGGTCCTGACTCATGGTGCCTTGTTCTTTCTCGTTCAAAGAGGTGACTGCTTCAGCCCGGAACACCACGTCCTGCTGAATCAGCGGATTGTACTCTCGCGGCGAATCGACGGCCCGCCGGGCCTCATCCGACAGGTCCGTGATCACGTGGCTTATCGGGGCCCCTTGCATCGCCTCCGCCACCTGACGGCCTGCCGGAATCGCAGCCGTCACCGCGTCCACCGAGCCGGTGATCTTTACGACGACGCCATAAAGATCGTTGATTTCAACCTGGGTCACCCGGACTGGCGCCGACTTGACCATCATGTCCAAAGCGACCAGCGCCGGCGTCAAGCCCGTGGTTTCCAGCAGTCCGACAGCGCCGCTCATAACAGGTCTTTCCGCGCGATATTATGGAGCCCCGCATATTCAGTGAACGGAGGGCTGACAACGGAAACCCGGGTTCTTCGGAAAACCGCCTACCCAGCCGTTCATTCAATACGCAAACACCAATAGTCCCGTCCGGCTTGTTCCGGTGGAAGAAGGGTTTGACAACTTGCCCGGCAGCCCCCCGCGTGCCCAATACCCTCATACTTGCCATCCGCCGCCGAAAGGCGGCGAGCAGGCCCGTCAGGGAGGAACCGACCATTTACTCTTGTTGCCGAGGGCCGCCGTGTCAAGCGCTGTCCCGACAAACGGGGCTGAGTTCAATGAGCAGGCATCACGCTGCTTGCTCCGAGTTTCTAATTGGTCGGCAGATCCTGCATCGCCATGATCACCGTCCGGCTCACCTTCTTTTCCGTAAGCAGGATCAGGTCGTCGGCCGTCAGCCCCGCTGCCAGCCAGCCCTTGTCGAGGTACCGGACCAGAACCTCCTCGTCGACCCCCG
>CAYSCH010000548.1:0-4723 GCA_964429355.1 uncultured Planctomycetaceae bacterium
AATGGGAGAGAGAAGGGTTGCTGAGCCTATCATGTGCCGTGGGAATCGTTCCCTGCGGTGCCGGGATTCCGGATCGCCGGGTCCGGGCCCTCGTGGTCTCGTGGCCGGCTTACTTGCACGGCGATGGGCCTGAGGGTAGATTCGTGGACGTAGCAGGCGAGGTCCGGTTATTCACCCCCCGCCGGTGTGCTTGCAGGCGTGAGACCCGTTTCCCCGGCGCCATTCTGGAGCGAACTCGTGGCTGATTACGAGATGTTTGACGTGTGCCGTGTCGAGGAGGTGACGATTATCCGGTTGCGTGCCCGTGAGCTCGACGAGACGAAGCTCCAACGTCTGACGCAGGAGCTGGGGGCGGTCTTGGAAGAGCCGGGACGGCAACGCCTGGTGATCGACCTGGGGGCCGTCGGTTTTCTGACGAGCACGGGGATCGGGGCAATGATTTCAGTGAAGAAGAAGATTCAGACGGCGGGTGGAAAGCTGAAGCTATGCAGCCTCAATCCGGACATCCGTTCCCTGTTTTCGATTACCCAGGTGGACCGCCTGTTCGATATTCAAGACGACGCTGACGAGGCGGTGAAGAGTGTGTGGTAGGATACGGCCGACGATTCCGCGAGAGGTCCGTTCCGAGGCCAGCTTGTGGAAGACATGCGGTTTTTGAAGAGGCCGTTTTTCCTGTCAGGTTCGGTGCAGGCGGTGGAGAGTTCCATCTTCGACGGTCAAGTTACGGCACCACATCTCCGGCTGCTCGCGTGAACAGCGACACAAACGCCTCGGCCTCGATGGTCTCGGAATGGAAATGGACCGAGCCGTCGCCATAGAGGAAATTGGCTCCGCCCGGATGGAAGCTGTAGATTTCGTTTTGATTGTGGCAGTTGAAGAACTGCGAGGTGTGGCAGACCTCATGGATCCAGAACTCAGCCTCCGCGCTGGCCCACTCGGCGCCTGAGATCGGTTCTTGCGGAGTGACCTCGGGATCGCCTCGGCGGCCGTTCTCCAGGTATTTGAGGGGCCGCCCGGAGCATTCGAAGAGCATGAAGGTGTTCGACAGGCCGTCGAGCACCGCTGCTGTCTGCGACGGTCCCTCCCAGTAGGGCTGAAACAGGTTGTACCAGCTCCGCCGATCCTTGATCACACCCGCGGCGATCAGAGGGTTGGTGACCGAACCATAGATATTTTCACAGGTGGCGTAGTCGGTGGCGTAGTAACGGCGGTTCTTGCAGGTGCGATTGCCCGGTGCCGTGGGGCAAAGGAACGTTGGGATTTCATTTTCGCGAGCCGGCCGGTTCTTCGTGGAACTCCAGTTCGAGTTCCAGTCGTACTGGTCGTAGATCGCCTGCTGTTCCACATAGGGGAGGAGGAACGCCAAGAGGTTGTGGTCGGGCCGTTCGGTTTTTGGCATGGGGAGGACCCGATGGAGCGACTCGTAATTCAGGATTGCCAGTCCGATCTGTTTCAGGTTATTGCGGCACTGCATGCGCCGGGCTGCTTCGCGAGCCGCCTGGACCGCCGGCAATAGAAGGGCGATCAAGATGCCGATGATCGTAATGACCACGAGCAGTTCCACCAGAGTGAAGGCGGTTCGGCCCATCGGAACAGGGCTGCACCTTCGGCCGGTTTCCGCCGCCTGAGACTTGGCTCCGCAACACATCTGGCTCTTCCCCCAAAGAAGCCCTTGTTGGTTTCCGAGCGACAATGCGTGCCATTCTAGAAGAATCTACCCTGGTCAAGAAGTAACCACAGAAAAAAATGCCACAATAAACACCCCACAAAATGTCGTCCCCTGGGGTATGGCGGGATTGTCCATGCCGAGCAGGGACGGCCAGCCTTGATGCCATGGAGGCCCCGGATTCACGAGCCACCACACCCTTTGCCCCTGGAAAGAAGACGCCACCGAAGATTCGCTTGCTTATTGCGAAGTGGTGCCTTACCAGGCTTTGGGCGGATTGAGAAGGCTGGCCACGGCGCCGACCAGCAGGTTGAGCCCTTGGCCGGTGACGGCCGAGATCAGCAATACCTCGCCGCCGAGCATGCCCGATAAGGTCCGCCGCACCTCCTCGGCGCGGGGAAGGTCGGCTTTGGTGACGGCGACCACTTCGGGACGTGAGCCGAGTTGCGGGTCGAAGGCTTCCAGTTCCTTACGGATCGCGCGATAGTTCTCGATCGGATCGGTTCCGTCGGTCGGCTCCGGTTCGACCAGGTGCACGAGGATCCCTGCTCTCTGGACATGCCGCAGAAACTCGTGCCCCAAGCCAGCCCCTTCGTGAGCCCCCTCAATCAGGCCCGGTACGTCCGCCATAATGAACGACCGATCCATATCGATCTGGACTCGACCGAGGTTCGGATGCTTGGTGGTGAACGGGTAGGGTGCGATCTCTGGACGAGCACGGGAGAGCCGGCTCAAGAGCGTACTCTTGCCCGCGTTCGGCTTACCGACGAGGCCGACGTCGGCGATGATCTTCAGTTCCAGCCGAATCCGCCGGACCTCGGCCTCACCGCCGGGAGTCGATTGTCGCGGCGTACGATTGATGGAGGACTTGAAATGGACGTTTCCTTTCCCTCCCTTTCCGCCCCGTGCGATCACGACCTGGTCGTCTTCTTCCTTCAGGTCTTTGATGGCAAATCTTCGGTCCGCGTCGAGAACGATGGTACCGGGCGGAACATCGAGCCACAGATCTTCTGCCGAGGCCCCATGCCGCTGAGCGGGTCCCCCCGGTTCGCCGTCCTTGGCCTTCCAGTGCTTGCGATGGGCCAGTGCGGCCAGGCTGTTCACTCCGAGCCTGGCGCGGAGGATCACGCTTCCGCCGTCGCCGCCGTCGCCGCCATCGGGTCCCCCGCGCGGCACGTACTTTTCGCGCCGGAAGCTGACGCAGCCGTCGCCTCCTTTTCCCGATTCGACGCGAATTTCGACTTCATCGACAAACATGGATACGGGCCATCCGAGGCGGACAAGACAAAAACAAAAGGGAATGACCCTGGATGAGCCATCCCCTTCGGATACGGATTTTCCCGGTGAAGGCGATCAACACGTTCAGTTGACCGACTCCGCGAGGACGTTGACCCGCCGGCCGTCACGATCGAACATCACGGTGCCATCCACGACGGCGTAAATCGTGTAGTCGTTGCCCATGCCGACGCCCTTGCCGGGGTGAAATTTCGTGCCCACCTGCCGGACGATGATGCTGCCGGCCTGGACCTGCTGTCCACCGAACCGCTTGACGCCGCGCCGCTGGGAGTTCGAGTCGCGACCGTTTCGGCTGGAACCTTGTCCCTTTTTATGTGCCATGTCTGCTTCCTCACTATGTGCTCAAGTCGGGCGCGATCCGGATGGGGCACACGTCCTCAATCCGCTGATATCCGCCACGTTGGTACGGTCTTTGGAACTGCCCCACCAAAGGAGGGGCAACCAACATGAAAGGACTTCGCTCCCGATGTTGCGAAGTCCTCCAGCAGCCCGACCCTTCGTTGCGGCGTCGGGCTTCCCTTCGAGAAGGGAGTCCCATCTATGAGGGAAACCTATTTTTTAGCGGTAAACCCACTCGTAGTCAACCTGTCCCGGAATCCCGTACCGGATTTCGCTTTCCACTTCATCATACTCGTCCCCCGGACGCCAAAAGTTCAATTTCAGCGTCTTGCGGACAAATCTTCGCCCCTTGGCAATCGGATCCTGGCCGGGCCGGTAGCCCTCGGGCTGGTCTTTCCAACGATAGGCGTTCGTCAACCCCCCGACAAAAATCGAGAAGAAATCGACACGGGGATCGATATTCTCCCACATCGCCACACCCCAACGAGTCTCGCCCACCGGAATATCTTCTTTGGGCATGGTTGCTGATGTGAACAACTTCTGTCCGGGGCGCTCGCGTGTCTCAATCGGTCCAATGGCCAACGGGACGATGTGTTCGGCGTATTCCCGGTCAATCTCCGTGTCGTTGGCTCGCAGCACGAATTCGGGAATGAAGCGGACCGGCTTCTGCACGGGCTGCACCTGGAAGGTCTTGTCGGGCTGTTGGACGGAGGTCAGTCCGTCGCCGCGATTTGTCACGGAATAGAGCAAGTACCAGACGAGTTTTCGTTTCATGTGGCCATCGGCCTGGGGAACGTCAATCCAGACCATCCGGACCGGTTTGAAACTGAACTCGAGATACCAGATGTCGCGTCGAAATCGCACATCCTTGGCGAAGTTGAAGCCGGCGTCGGCCGCCGCCAACTCCATCAGATTGTCGACACTGACGGTGTCAGTAGCCTGAACATCGGGCGGGATGGTTACGAGTACTCCGGCGGCAAGTTGTCGCGGAAGACTTGCCGCGGCGGCCGGCTCGGCACCGAAGGACGGACAAGCCAGGGATGTCACCAACACCGCCGTCCAGAAGCCGGCCCAACAGGAACGCACGCGTGCAGTCATTTTCATGGGTGAGATTCGCCTGACGAGGGACGGGACGCTTCGAATGTAATTTAGTATAGTTGGGCAAAACGGCGAGCGTCAACGAAAAACGCCCCCACTGTCAGGTGGGTTCTGTGCAAACATGTGATCGGTGGGTGAGAGAGCCGCATAATCGTTACCATCGACACAAATGTCAGAAGGTACGTCGACAAGGCAAGATATCCCGGAAATATCCGCATTTCCGCCAACACCGGACCTGGATAAATGCGATGAATGGCATAGATAAGAAGGATGGGTGCCTTCTGGGAAACAGATGTGAGGTAGCGGTTTGGACGTTTAGAACGT
>CAYSCH010000549.1:0-4705 GCA_964429355.1 uncultured Planctomycetaceae bacterium
GGTCTTCAGAACCTCAAACCCCTCATTGTCCATCCCTGTCGACCGTCAGCACCACTTTCCCGATGTTCTCCCGGCGACGGAGTATCGCCTGGGCCGCTTCGGCTTCGGTGATCGGCAGCGTCTTGTAGATCACAGGTTTGATTGTTCTGGAAGAGAACGCCGGCCACAGAGTTTTCTCGAGATCGGCGAGAATTCCCGCTTTCATCGCCGACGAACGGCTTCTCAGAGTGCTGCCGATCAGCTTGATGCCGCGCCTGAAAAACGCGTTCATATCGATCTCGGTCAGTGCTCCACCCAGCGTCGCGATCACGATCCATCGCCCGCCGACCGCCATCTTCTCGATGCACCGCCCCAGCCCGGGACCGCTGATGCAATCCAGGGCGATATCCACCGGGTGCTGCTCCATCGCGGCACCGAGATCGTCGACGGTCCGATTGACGACGATCTCCGCGCCGAGATTGCGGACGAACCGCGCCTTCTCCTCCGTACTCACCGTCGTCATCACCCTGCCGCCAAGGATTCTTGCCAACTGGATCGCCGCGATGCCCAGGCCGCTCGCCCCGGCCTGGATGAGAACCGTGTCGCCGGCCTGCATACCCCCCTCGATGCAAAGGTTCAGATAGGAGGTGGCAAACGCCTCCGGGATGGCCGCGGCCTCGACCATCGACAGACCTTCCGGAACCGGCAAGACCATATCCGCCGGAACCGCAACCCGCTGGGCATATCCGCCGCCGCCAAGGAGCGCACAGACCTCGTCGCCGGCCTTCCAGCGGCAGTCTGCCGGGGCCTCTGCGACAACGCCCGCCACCTCCAATCCCATCCACTCCGGCCAGCCGGGCGGCGGCGGGTAGTTGCCGGCGCGCTGGAGCAGGTCGGCACGGTTCAACGCAGCCGCCCGGACGTCAAGGAGGATCTCGCCGGGCCTCAGGACCGGCTCGGGGACTTCGCGCCAAGCGAGGGTTTGATCTTCATGGATCAGGACCGCGTACATGCTTGTTTTCCTCGGGGTAGCTGGAGGCCACGTTTTCAGATTCTCGGTTTGCCTGAAGATTCAGGGGCCGATCAAGCGGCCGCCTTCTCGCGCTGATGCGGCGATTCGAGCAGGCAGATCGCAACGGCCGCGACAACCAGCAGACCCGCGGAGCAATAGTAGGCGAAGTTGAAACTGCCCGTCACGTCGCAGGCCCTTCGATTTCCGGCAACTACCCGTTTGCGAGCTTTCAGCTCAGCGGATACCCGCAGGCCGCCAGATGGCACTTGTGCACAGTGTAATCGTGCTCGTAGGTGTACGGATTAATCATGTCCCCATTGAGAACGGCGGCGAACTCCCGCCACTGGTCTTCGTAGCGGTCTTTCAGGGGCGGCATATCCACGTTCTGTATGCCTTTCTTGAAGCCGCCACGATCTTCCTCCAGGACAAGGGTGAGGACTCCGCCGGACATGTTGCCTTTGGATTCGATCGGCTGAATGATGATGCTTCCCTTGTCGCCCATCACCTTGAGGCGTCGGCGCTCAAAGCCCCTTGCCTCGGTGATGGATGTCCGTATCGTAGCCAGCCGGTCGCGGGAGAACTCGAAAACGGCTAGGCAGTTGTCGAGTACGCCGTCAGCGCGAGTCTGACGGAGATAGGGCGTGATTTTTTCAGGTTCGCCCATGAGCGAGACGACAAGATCGATCAGATGGCAGGCAAGGATGTATGCGATTCCGCCCTTATAGTCCTTGATAAGGTTGCGGTAACCCTGTCCGTCGTACCGTCCCATGGCTGTGTCGAGATCGAACACACTGCCGATCAATCCGTCTCTCACGGCCTTGATGCAGAACTGCACGGCCGGGTTGTTTCGGTACATGTACCCCACCTGGACCGTCAGCTTCCGGTCTTTCGCCTCGTCCAGCAACTGTTTGAACTTGGGCAGCGACTCGCCGCACGGCTTGTCGAGGTGGATGTGTTTTCCCGCTTGAATGCATTGCAGAGCGGGAGGGATGCAAACGCGCTCTTCGGTTTCAACCGCCACGGCCTGAAGGCCGGGAACGGCCAACAGCTCCTCCGTGGACATTACTTTCAGGCCCTTGAAAGCACTGCTGTTCAGGGCTTTCTCTCGCAGTTTCGGGTCGTCCTCCACGAAGCCGACGACCTCGAAAAGATCGGTCAGTGTGCGCAGAGTGCTGATCTTATAGGCGTGCTGATTGCCGGTGCCGATCTGTCCAATCTTGATCCGCTTGTTGGGCTGATCGGCCGCGGTCGCCGTGGATTCGAGCCACCGCCCAGTCGCGACGGCCGCACCCGCACCCACGGCAGTTTTCAGAAGATGACGACGATCGATGGTATTCACGGATGTGCTCCTGGTCCGAACTAGTTGCAGGATTGGTTCTTTCGAGTACGACGATCTGTTACCGGCTTGGTTCTCGAAGGTTGGCACGCGCGGGACTTCACACTTCCCCGGGCTCGGGAACCTCGAAGCCCTTGCGGTACTTTCGTGTCAACATCGCGTCGGCCGCTTGATTGTCGATGAAGGTTTCCGTCTTCGTGTCTATTCTCAGCACAGGGCCCAGCGTCATCGGCGTTTCGTTCACATCAACGCCGTTCTTCTTCAGGTACGCTACGGTGCGGTCGAGTGTATCGACATGGTCGTCCGCACCACCAAAGGCTTCGATTGCTTCTCGTACCTGATCGACCGACGTCTGCTTGCCGAGTCGATAGGCGATCGTGGCGACGTGTCCCAAACCGGCGGAAAGGTAACCGTCACGGATGTTCGCGTTGAGGTCATCCGGATTACGGCTCCTTACGGCGTCGAGGAAGTTCTGGATGTGGTCCCTGCTTTGGTCGACAAAGCTTGCCGCAGGAACCCCACTTGGCATGTCATGTTCGAATTGCGTGACAATCTTGCCGTCCGGGTCAAGGACGTAGCCTTCGTTCCAGAAGTTCACGACGACGGTGCCTTCGGTGCCGTAGAAAATATTCCCGACCATTGCGTCCAACAGGGGGTCGGTCGGAAGGCCGCGGATTTCGTGGACGATCGTCTTGTCGCCAGAGCGTCCGATCGAGACCAGCGTACTGGCCGCGTCGCCCGCGTCGTTGTAGCCAAGTCGACCTCCATAGCTGATGACGCTTTCGTAAAGCGTGTTGATGCCGAGTCCCCAGCGAGCGATATCGGACAGGTGGATGCCCATGTTGTTGATATCGCCGTTGCCCCAGTGATACTGCCAGTGCCAGTCGTAGTGGAATTGAGGACGCGTCACGGGCCGCATTTCGGCTGGTCCGACCCAAAGATCGTAATCGACCGACTTCGGCGGTTGGTAGACTCCTTTCTCTCCGATCGGCTTGCGAAGGTTGTAACAGAGTACGCGTGCCAGCTTGACGTCGCCGATTTTTCCACTACGCACATAGTTGATCGCGTCGATGGTCCTCGATAGCGAGCGGGCTTGCGTGCCGGTTTGGCAGATTGTCTTGTGCCTTCTGGTTGCTTCGATAAGCAGCTTTCCTTCGTCGATGGTGTGCGAGACCGGCTTTTCGATGTAGACATCCTTGCCTGCCTGCATGGTCCAGATCGCGCCCAGGGCGTGCCAGTGGTTCGGCGTGGCATGCACTGCCGCGTGAAGTTCCTTGTCGTCGAGTCCTTCGCGCATATCGCGGATGAACTTGGGCCGATAGCCAAGCTGCTTCTCAAACTCGTCGACCCGCTGTTGCCCGATCGCTTCGTCGACGTCGCAAAGGTATCGGACACGGCATTGAGGATTCCCGGCAAAGTACTTCATCAGGTTGCGGCCGCGGCTGCGTACGCCACAGATCATCACATGGATCTTATCGTTAGGAGATGCGGCGGTATCGGCGGCGACCGCCTCTGCCGCGTTTGAAATGAAACTCGCGCCAGAGCCCGCAGCAAGCACCGTGGCCGCGACGGCCGAGTCGCTCAAGAAACGTCGTCGTGATAGTCGAGTCATTTTTGTGCATCCTTTTGGGTTGTGCAGGTCCCGCCTTCGCGGGAATGACGTGGCAATTTGGGCAGCTTTGCCTCGCTGTGTTCGTTCTCGAACTTGCCTTCTCGAATCACGCCTTCGTCGGTGTAGAACTCGTGGGTGATCTGCACGAGATTCGTATTGAAGGGCTGCTCGGGGGCCGGGCCGAGCCAGGGAGCGTAGCGATAGGCGTGGTGTTGACAATCCATGCCCATCGCCCCGCTCTGAGCGCGCCACCCATGAACAATCCGCGTTAGACTACCTCCTCGACCACCCACGGCTTCCGGTACTCACGCTTGAACAGCTTCATGGCCTCGGGATTGTCGAGAATCTGTTCGGTCTTCGGGTCGATTTCCAGCCTCCGGCCGCCCAGCCGGCAACTGATGTTGGCATAGTGGACCAGCAGCAGGCTGCGGTGCCCTTCCTCGATGTCGGCATTGGGCCGCTTGCGAGTCTTCACCGAGTCGACGAAGTTCGCCTTGTGGTCCGGGTCCGGGTAACGGCCGTGCATCTGGTCCTTGACCACCGGCTGCCGATCCTTGGTGCGCACAAAGACCTGCCATCCGCCCCCCATGCGGCCCACATACATCACGCCCTCTTCGCCGTAGAGCTCGATCCGCGTAGCACTCTGAGGCCAATAGGGGAAGATGTCGCCGTTTCGAATCTCGGGGTCGCTCCTGAGCATGTAGGGTGTGAACTCGGTCTGCTCGTAGGTCATCAACAAGTCGGGAAACTCGAAGGTGGCCAACTG
>CAYSCH010000550.1:0-4672 GCA_964429355.1 uncultured Planctomycetaceae bacterium
CGTCTCCGCCGCCTTTCTGCTCGCTGCGGTCGCCGGGGCAATCCCCGTCGTGCTGCACATGATCAACCGCCAGCAGGCGAAGAAGCTCCCCTTCAGCACTCTTCGCTTCCTGCGGATCAGCGCGGAAAAGACCCGCCGGCGCAAGCGGATTCACGACGTGCTCCTGATGCTCCTGCGGATGACGGTGCTGATCCTGATCGCGATCGGACTTGCCGAGCCGACGATCACCACCCTGGGGAGTTTCTGGGGCAGCGGGGCCTCGGCCGTGGCTATCATCCTCGACAACTCCGCCAGCATGGGCATCATCGACGAAGGCCGGCCGCGACTCGAAACGGCCCGGCAGGCCGCCCGCCAAATCCTTGGCGAACTGGCCGACGGCGACCAGATCGCCCTCCTTCTTGCCGGTGGACCCAAACTGGTCGAACAAGACCGCCTCCAGCGGACCCAGGACAAAATCCGGCAGATGCTCGACCAGGTGCAAGTGAGCTACGAGCGGGCCGATCTGGCCCTCAAGGTCCAGCAGGCCAGAAAACTCCTCGCGCCGTCCGATGCAAAGCACAAGCAGATCTTCGTTCTCACCGACATGCAGCAGCTGAGTTGGGAAACCCTGGACGAAACCACCTCTTCCCCACCCGATGCGTCCGTTTTGAAACCCGACGCGTCAGCGAGGGCAGAAGTCGCTCCAACTCGGTCCCAGCCCGACACATCCGCGAAGGCTGAAGACGTTCCGGCCCAACCTCCACTTCCTGAGTCGGCGAAATCAGTCGACTACCAAGACATCCCCCTGATCTTCATCGACTGCAATCGCAACCCCAAGCCCAACGTGGCCGTCAGCCGGATAACCATCAATGCGCCGGTCCCCGTGGCTGGGTTGCCGATCGGGGCGTCGGTCGAGGTCGTGAATGCGTCGTCGCTGCCGCAGAAGCGCCTCGTGGAATTGTACGTCGACAACGCCAAGGAAGCCACGAGCCCGGAACTGGAGATTCCTCCCGCGGGGCGGGTGACACACGAATTCCAATTTGCGTTCAAACGGGGCGGTCTGCACCGTGGCGAAGTGCGGCTTGTCGGCGAAGATGGCTCCCGCTACGACGACCAGCGCTATTTCTCGATGGAGGTCGATCAGGGAATCCCTGTGGCGGTCGTCAAGTCCAAGCGTCATGAAATCCCGTACCTCGAGGATACTTTCTACCTGGAACAGGCCCTCGCCCCGACGCGATCGGGGGGCAGTTGGGCTATCCGCACGACCACCCTGACGGCCGACGAGCTGCGCAGCGAACCGCTTTCAGATTTCAAGGTCGTCTTCTGCGTCAACCTCGAAGCACCCGATCCCGAGACTGCCCAGCGGCTACGTAGTTACGTCACCGGCGGCGGCAACCTCTTCTGGATCGCCGGCGACAACGTCGACCCGGCCGCCTACAACGCCATGAACGAGACGGCCGGTCGACAGTTGTTGCCGGCTCCGCTCGTCGACGTGCGTCTGCCACAGGCGGGTGAGAACCGCGACAGTTGGCACATTGCGTCTCTCGATCCCGAACATCCAGCCACCGGCCCCTTGATGCAACCGGCGTCGATGTACCAATCCGTATTGATCTACAAACACCTCCGAATGGATACCGCAGCCGCCCCGGCCACCCGGGTCCTCGCCCGTCTCGATGACGGAGAAGCTCTCCTGGCAGAGGCCCAGGTCGAGCAGGGGACCGTCTCCCTGCTCGCCACCAGCGCCCACGTCGGCTGGTCCAATCTGCCCGTCCGGCCCATCTTCCTGCCGTTGTTTGCCCGTCTGACCTTCGATCTGGCCGGAGCCGAACAGACGCGCCACCGGGCTCTGGCCGGTTCACCCCTCGTGCTGCAGTTGGAGGGAGAACTCCAACCGGTGTTGATCGAAGTCCTGCCGCCGTCCGGTGCCGTGATTCAACTGAAGAGCGAGGCCATGGAGGGACACCCGGGCCAGCAATTCGTCTACGGCGACACCCACGCCATCGGCATCTATACCCTCCGGCCCGCCAATTCGTCGCGCCCCACCGCGACCGCCTGGTCTGTGAATCTTGATGCCGATGAAGCCAATCCTGCAACGATCAGTCATGAAGACATGGAGAAACGCTTTGGCGACACTCCGATCGTCTTCGCCGACGACCCCGAGGATCTTTCGAGCACCTTCCGCAAGCTGCGAGAAGGCGAAAGCCTCTGGGAATTCGTCCTCGCCGCCGTATTGTTCGTCCTCGTGTTCGAGACCTTCATCTCCAACCTGCTCAATCCCCAGCAGAGTGACCGAGGTTCGCCCATGGAAGACTACGGTTCCCTCCGCGTGCGAACCGGTTTCGGCTACAAGACGGAATCCTCAGGGCAGAAGGCAGCTACTTGATGGCCCATCGAGTTGGCCGGGTCTAAATGGCCTTGCGCGATTCCCGAAGAGACTGCAGCGCCGCCACCCACCTCGTGCGGCCTTTTCCT
The DNA here is from genome assembly GCA_964429355.1 of uncultured Planctomycetaceae bacterium. GTDB lineage: Bacteria > Planctomycetota > Planctomycetia > Pirellulales > Thermoguttaceae > JAAYAY01. The sequence continues at coordinate 2,452 of CAYSCH010000550.1, forward strand.
GGAATCACGCAAGGCCATTTGGAGCCGGGATTCTGGATCCCCACCTCTTGCATCGCAGCGTTTTCCAGTCGTCGGAACGTTGGAAGCCCGGCTTCTGAAGTGCCGTAGATCCTTCGGGACCCACTTGGTTGCCCCTCTCCACGCCGGCCTTTAGAATAAACTTCACGAAACCGACTACCACCCTTTCTCCACGATTGCTGAGGCCCCCATGCGACCCATACGCTTCACTGCAGCCTTGTTGGTTTCTCTGACAGTCGTGGTGACCGCTGTTTTGGCGGCCGAAGGTCCGGAGGGGATTGTCTACGTCGAGGCGGAAAGTTTCCAGCGCCCCGGTGGTTGGAGTCTCGACACCCAGTTCATCCAGATCATGGGTTCCCCCTACCTGTTGGCTCACGGGCTGGGCAAGCCGGTCGACGATGCTTCGACCACGATTTCGTTCCGCGAGACGGGGGAGTATCACGTGTACGTGCGCACGAAGGACTGGGTTGCCCGTTGGAACGCCCCCGGCATGCCCGGCAAGTTCCAGCTCCTCCTCGGCGGCAAGCCGCTGGCTGAAACGTTCGGCACCGAGGGCGCCGATTGGCACTGGCAGCCGGGTGGTAAGGTCTCCATCGACACCAACGAAGTCGAACTGGCCCTGCACGACCTGACCGGTTTCGGCGGCCGCTGCGATGCGATCCTGTTCGCCAAGGACCCCGGTTACACACCGCCCAACACCAACGATCCGCACGCCTCCTGGCGCAAGGAGTTGCTCGGCCTGCCGGAAGAGCCGGTGGTCACCAAGGAGTTTGACCTCGTGGTAGTCGGTGGCGGCTACTCGGGCTGCGGCACAGCCATCTCGGCATCGCGAATGGGCTGCAAGGTCGCCCTCATCCAGGATCGCCCCATGCTGGGCGGCAACTCCAGCAGCGAGATCCGAGTCTGGCCCCAGGGCAAGACCCGCCGCGGGCTCTTTCCGCGGATCGGCGAGATTATCGAGGAGTTCAGCCCCAATCCCAAGGAGTCGCCGGGTACGGAAGAGGAGTTTGAAGACGCCTTGAAGACCGCGGTCGTTACCGCGGAGAAGAACATCTCCCTGTTCCTTAACCACCACGCCTACAAGGTCGAAACCGAAGATGGCCGGATCCAAGCCGTTATCGCCTTCGACACCCGCACCGGCGAACACAAGCGCTTCGTCGGCAAGTTCTTCACCGACTGCACCGGACACGGCACGATCGGCTACCTGGCCGGCGCCGACTACGACACGACCGAAAAAGGTCATATGGGCATGAGCAACATGTGGCGCTGGGCCGAGACCGGGGAGCCTCAGCAGTTCCCCGACGTGCCCTGGGCCCTTGATCTTCAGATGGACGATTTTCCCTATCCGGGCAAACGGGGCGGTGCCACCAGCGGCGGGGCCGGACCGTGGTTCTGGGAAACCGGCTTCGACAAGGACCCGATCGCCGACCTGGAATACATGCGAGATTGGAACCACCGCGCTGTCTTCGGCGCCTGGAACGCCATGAAAAACCGCGGCGGGAAGGCCGAACACGAAAAGGCCGTCCTCACCTGGGTGGCCTACATTGGTGGCCCCCGTGAGTCGCGCCGCCTCCTCGGCGACCTGATCCTCACCGAAGACGACGTGGCCCAGCTCAGGTCCTATCCCGACGCCACCGTTCCCTCGACCTGGTCGATCGACCTTCACTACCCCCGTAAGGAGTTCATCCCCGAGAAGTATCCGGAGGATCCGTTCATCTCGGTTGCCGAGTTCCAGCACCACGTGGACCGCACGAACGGATACCCCGTGCCCTACCGATGCTTCTACTCGCGGAATGTGCCCAACCTGTTCATGGCCGGCCGCTGCATCAGTGTCAGCCACGAGGCCCTCGGTACGGTTCGCGTCATGAAAACTTGCGGCATGATGGGCGAAGTCGTCGGCAAGGCAGCCTCGATCTGCCTAGCCAACTCCTGCGAACCGCGTCAGGTCTACGACCAGTATCTCGAGGAACTGAAGAAACTGCTCGAGTTGCCCGGAGTGGCTCGCCGCGACACAGTCGGCGGCCCCATCTATATGGCCGGTCCTGTGCCGCCGGTGGCCGTTGTCGACGGACCCAAGCAGGGGCTGGCCCCCGAAAGCCTGCCTGGCGTGGTGGTCGACAACATCAAGGCCGACCTGATGGGCAATTGGGGTTCCGGCACCGGCCTGGAAGGTTACATCGGCTTCGGATACCAATATTCCACC
>CAYSCH010000551.1:0-4629 GCA_964429355.1 uncultured Planctomycetaceae bacterium
GTTCGAGGCCAAGGTGCCCCCGGTGTCGGGCAAGCCCCTTGCAGCCTCCTCGGAGAAGGGCAAGCTTGTGGTGACGGCCACTCTTAAGACCGTGCCTCGGATCGAGTCGGCCGTCGGATCGATTCGCGCGGTCCACGAAACCAGCATCGGAGCCAAGCTGCTCGCCCGAGTTATCGAGGTCAACGTCAAAGCAGGTCAGGCGGTCCACGAGGGCGACGTCCTGTTCCGCATGGACGACACGGACCTGAAGCCCAAGGTCAACCAGGTGAAGGCGGCGGTCAACGAAGCCGAGGTCGTTCATCAGCAGGCAATCGTCGAGGAGAAACGCTACGCCGAGATGCGGAAAGTGAATGCCGTGTCGGCGCAGGAATACGAAAATCGAGTAACTGCGCTTCGCAGGGCTGAAGCCGAACTGAAACGCGCCCAGGAAGCGGTCAACGAGGTGCAGGCCACCCTCGATTGGGCCACCGTACGGGCACCGATCAGCGGCGTCATCGTCGACAAGCGGGTCAATGTGGGCGACATGGTGGCCCCGGGGCAGACACTGGCGACTCTCTTCGATCCGAATCGCATGCAGTTGGTGGCCAGCGTTCGCGAGACCCTTGCCGACCGGCTCAAGCCCGGCCAGACCATCAACGTTCTCGTGGAGCGGCTGGGGAAAGAGTGCAGCGGCACCATCAGCGAAATTGTTCCTGAGTCTCAGGCTGCCAGCCGGTCCTTCCAGGTCAAGGTGACCGGGCCCTGTCCGACCGGCATCTATTCCGGCATGTTCGGACGCCTTCTGATCCCCTTGGGGGACGAAAAGGTATTGGTCGTTCCGCGAAATGCCGTGCGGACTGTGGGCCAACTGGAATTGGTGGAAGTGATCGAAGGCGAACAAGTAACGCGCCGTGCGGTGCGCACGGGCAGAAACCTGGGAGACGACGTCGAGATCCTCTCAGGCCTTCGCGAAGGGGAGCGGGTGAGCGTTGCCTCCGAACCGGCCGGAGTCCAGGAGAGCAGCCATGAGTGAGCACTCCAGCCATGCCGCGGGCCCGGATCACCACTTCACCAATTCGATCGTCAAGACCTTTCTCGAGTCGAACCTCTCGCTGATCGTGGTGCTCCTGGCCACTGTCGTGGGGCTGGTGGCGCTGTTTCTCACCCCCCGCGAAGAAGACCCGCAGATCGTTGTGCCCCTGGCCGACGTCTATGTGAATTTCCCCGGGTATTCGGCCAAAGAGGTCGAGCAGCAGGTCAGCACGCCCCTGGAAAAAATCCTCTACCAGATCGACGGCGTCGAATACGTCTACTCGATGAGCCGCGAAGGTCAGGCGATCATCACGGTCCGTTACTACGTCGGCGAAGATCGCGAGCGGAGCCTCGTCAAGCTCTACAAGAAGCTTGACGAAAACGTCGATATCGTTCCGCCCGGCGTCACCGGCTGGGTGGTCAAACCGGTCGAGATCGACGACGTGCCGATCGTCACGCTCACGCTCGCAAGCCATTCGTCGGACGACATGACCCTTCGCCGGGTCGCCGAGGAGGTGACCCAGCGTCTGGCAGACGTCAAGGACGTGTCCCGCGCCTACGTGGTGGGCGGACGACCGCGGATGGTGCAAGTGCTGCTGGATCCCGACCAGACGGCCGCCTATCATGTGTCTCCCTTGGAGATCGAGCAGGCCATCAAGAGCGCCAATCTGCGTATCACCGCCGGCGATTTCCGCAACATGGATGAGTTGATCCAGGTCGATGCAGGCCAGCCTTTCGAAAATGCCAGGCAGTTGCAGGACCTGGTCGTCGGCGTGTTCGACGGCCGGCCCGTGTTTCTCAAGGACGTCGCCCGCGTCGAGGATGGGCCCGAGGACGTCGACAACTACGTGAGGCACGGCTGGGGGCCGGCGCGCGGATTCACCCACCACGAAAACTTCCCGGGTACCGTGTTGGGCCAGGCCCATGCCGAACACCCGGAAGAAAACCGTCACGAACCGTCTAGTCCGGCCGTGACGATCGCGATCGCCAAGAAGAAGGGCGCCAACGCCGTCTGGGTGGCCGAAGCGGTGCTCGAGCGGGCCGAACGGCTTCGCCAGGAGATCGTTCCCGGCGATATGGAACTGATCGTCACTCGCAATGCCGGCCTCACCTCGGATGAGAAGGTCAACGAGCTGGTCGAAGGGCTCATCGTCGCGGTTCTCATCGTCGTGGCCCTGCTCACGCTCAGTTTGGGCTGGCGGGAGGCCCTGATCGTGGCGGTTGCCGTCCCGGTTGTCTTCGGCCTGACCCTGTTTGTCAACCTCATGCTCGGATTCACCATCAACCGCGTCACCCTCTTCGCACTGATCCTCTCGCTGGGCTTGCTCGTCGACGACCCGATTGTCGACGTGGAAAACATCGCCCGTCACTTCTCCCTCAGGAAGAAGGCGACCCGGCGGATCGTGCTGGAGGCGGTCGCTGAGATCCGGCCGCCCCTGATCACGGCCACCCTTGCGGTCATCGTCAGCTTCCTGCCTATGTTCTTCATCACCGGCATGATGGGCCCCTACATGCGTCCCATGGCGCTCAACGTGCCGGTGACCATGGTCATGTCGATGGTCGTGGCGTTCACGATCACGCCCTGGATGACCTACCACATGTTGCGCCGCAAGTATGCTTCAGGCCAGGGCCACCATGCGGAACATGACTCAGACGATCAGGAAGCGCTGAAGCAATCGCGGATCTACAAGCTCTTCTACCCGCTGATGGCGCCTCTGCTCCATTCTCGCACCGTTGCCTGGTCGTTCCTGCTCGTGATGACCTTGCTGACCGTGGGGGCCATGGGACTGGCAGCCATGCGCAGCGTGCCGCTGAAAATGTTGCCCTTCGACAACAAGAACGAACTCCTGCTCGTGCTCGACTTCGACGAGGGAACGACCCTGGAACGATCCGATGCGGCGGTTCGCGAAATCGAAGCCTACCTCGCCGGCGTTCCGGAAGTCAGCGATTACACGAGCTACGTCGGCGTCGGCTCGCCGATCGATTTCAACGGGCTCGTACGGCACTACTATCTGCGCCAGGGCGACAACGTGGCCGAGGTACGGATCAACATGGCCGGCAAGAAAAACCGCCACATGCAAAGCCACGCCGTCGGATTGCGGATCCGCAACGATCTCCAGGCGATCGCCGATCGGCACCAGACGCGAATGAAACTCGTGGAAACGCCCCCCGGCCCCCCCGTCATCGCCAGCGTGGTGGCCGAAATCTACGGCCAGCCCGACAGCCGCTATGAGGATCTGCTCCTGGCGGCCGACGCGGTACGGACCCGACTGGCGGTCGAGCCCGGCGTGGTCGATGTCGACGACGTCCGCGAAGCCCCTCGCACCAAGGTCACCTTCGTCGCCGACAAGGAGAAGGCGGCCCTCAACGGCATCACGACGCAGCAGGTCGCCGGAACGCTCCGATCGCTGCTCAATGGGACAAACGTCGGAGTTGTGCGGACCGACACCGAACGGAATCCACTTCGCATCGAGCTGCGGGTACCCATCGACCAGCGGACTTCGATCAACGACCTGGCCCGGGTCCAGGTCAAGGGCGCCACGGGACAACTCGTCCCCTTGGCGGAACTGGGAAAATGGGAATCCACCCGCGTCGATCAGATGATCTACCACAAGAATCTGCAGCCAGTGGCCTATGTCTTCGCCGAGACCGCCGGCCGCCCGCCGGCCGATGTCGTGGTCGATATTCTGGCCGACCGGACCCGGACCGCTGCCGACGCGGGCGGCGATGTGGAACAGGTCGGCAATGGGTGGGTCGGTACGGATACGCCTCGCGCGGTGGAAGGACGCACGTTCTTCTCCAATGGGAGCGGGATCGCCTGGGGCATCCCGGAGGGTTTCACCGTCGACTTCGCCGGCGAAGGCGAATGGAAGATTACACTGGATGTTTTCCGTGACCTCGGCATTGTCGGTATCTACATCCTGCTGGTCGCACAGACCGGCTCGTTTGTCATCCCCATGGTCGTCATGCTGGCCATCCCCTTGACGGTCCTGGGAGTCATGCCGGGGTTCTGGCTCCTCAACGCACTGAGCGCCCAGCACGTCGGAGGTTACCTCGACCCGGTCTACTTCACCGCAACGGGCATGATCGGCATGATCGCCCTGTCTGGGATCGTCACCCGCGACTCGATCATCCTCGTCGACTTCATTCACCTCTCGCTGGCCAAAGGGCGATCGTTGTTCGACGCGATCATGGAAAGCCGGGTCGTGCGACTGCGGCCCATCCTCCTGACGGCCGGAGCCGCCATGCTCGGGGCAGTACCGATCATCATCGACCCGATCTTCTCCGGCTTGGCCTGGTCGCTGATCTTTGGCCTCCTCGCCTCGACCCTGTTCACTCTGTTCGTGATCCCCGTCGCCTACTGGCTCCTCTACGCCAACCGGCCCGGCCACGGCATGCCGCAATCGACCATGGAGCTCGAAGATGCCGCCGAGGAACAGGCGGCACCACATTAGCCCCGATCATTCGGGTGGCAGCAGCACAACGACGAGTGCGAGTGATCAAGCGGACGCCAAATGGCCTTGCGTGATTCCAGGAAAAGGCCGCCAATGGGCTTGCCCCATTGGAAGCCACGATTGATGGCTAATTGTCATGCCTAAGCCTTCTGACCTGCCCGTC
>CAYSCH010000552.1:0-2667 GCA_964429355.1 uncultured Planctomycetaceae bacterium
GGACTCAAGTTCGGACTGTACTACTCCCAGGCCCAGGACTGGACCAATCCGGGCGGTGCCAAGGCCGGGATGCAGGACGGTGAAGGTTGGGACGACTCCCACAAAGGGAGTTTCGACGATTACTTGAAAAGGATCGCCATCCCCCAGGTTCGCGAGATCCTCACTCGCTACCAGCCCGACATCCTCTGGTGGGATACGCCGGTCCTCATGACCCCCGAGCGGGCCGACCTCTTCCGTCCCCTCGTCCAACTCCGCCCGGGTCTGATCACCAATAACCGTCTCGGCGGCAACTACGCCGGCGATACCGACACGCCAGAGCAGCATATCCCCGCCACGGGTATCAAGGGCCGCGACTGGGAAACCTGTATGACCCTCAACGACACCTGGGGTTACAAGAGCTACGACGACAACTGGAAGCCGACCGAGACTCTCATCTGCAACCTCATCGACATCGCCTCCAAAGGTGGCAATTACCTGCTCAACATCGGGCCCAAGCCCGACGGCACCATCCCCCAGGAATCGATCGTTCGCCTCGAGGAAGTGGGCAAGTGGATGAAGGCCAATTCCGAGTCGATCTACGGCACAACCGCCTGTCCCACCCGGCTCCCCGCGTGGGGTCGCATCACCACCAAGGCCGGCGACGATACAAGCACGCTCTACCTTCACGTCTTCGATTGGCCCGCCGACGGCAAGCTCGCCGTTTCAGTCTCCAATCAGCCCGTTTCGTGCTGCCTCCTGACCGACCCTGCCCGCCAGTTCGACGTAACCCAGTCCAGCAGCGGCGGGCTGGCGGTCACCCTGGCCGGAGAACCTGCAGACCAGATCGCCACCGTCCTGGTACTCAAGTTGACAGGCCGGCCCGAGGCGATCGCCTACTGCCTGTCCCAGGCCGACGACGGGCGGGTCCTCCTCAACGCCTCCGACGCCGAATTGGACGGTTCTCTCCAGGTTGAAGACCGGTACGGCGATCCCAACATCGGCTTCTGGACCGATTCGGCCGACACGGCCCAGTGGAACTTCACCGTCACCAAACCCGGCAAGTTCAAACTCGTCGCCGAACTGGCCACGTCCGCTGACAGTCGGTTCAGCATCCACGTCGCGGAGACCAAACTGGCTTGTGAAATTGCCAACACGGGCGGTTACGACCGCTTCCGCCAGGAAGAGCTCGGAACCATCGACCTCGTTCAGGCCGGCAAATACCAGCTCACCGTCAAACCTGAGGCAGGTGCCTGGTCCCCCCTCAATCTCCGCAGCATCACCCTTCAGCCCGCTAACTGAGCCGCTTGATCCATCGTCTTGTTAACGGTACGAAAAAACCCGGCAGGTGATGGGGACACCCGCCGGGTTTCTGTCAGGAGTGAGGTCAGATGCGAAGCAAATCCACCAGGAACTTCGTTGCCGCGTGCCGGTCACGCAGCACACTCGTCCCACTTGCCTCGAAGCCCGATAGATCGTGGAAACCTCGCACGGGCAACGATGCAAACAACCATCCACAAGCCCGTCCCAGAACCGCCACATCGGCCTTCCACGGGCGGAGACCCGTGGCAACGGCAGCCGTCTTGGGATCGGGCTCCAAAATCGTCGTTCAGAAAGTCACGATCAGGTCAGCGGCCAACACGAACTGATCATCCCGAGTGCCCCCGTCGAAGGGACGCCGACGACCCGCCGGAGCATTCAGGTTGTTCGAGCCGTTGTACCAGTCCCAGCGAGCTTCCGGCCGCACCAGGATGTTGGCATGGGGACGCCAGTTGAGCCCTACGCTCAAGGCGCTGAAGTCGCCAGCAAATCCCGGAGGAATGTCCCATCCATAGCGGGGAGCCGGAAGGCTGCCCACGCCGGCAACGCGAGTGCCGTCGTCGTCGCGGAACCACTCCAACCGCATGCCTGCCGACCAGCAGGGATTGATCTCGTAGTACACGTAGTTGACCAGACTGTAGAACTCTGCGTCCTCGCCCCCGTTGAGATCCGAGTCATTGGTGTATCCATACACATTTTGCAGGGCATATCGCAGACGTTTCGTGAAAGTCTGCTCCCAAATCAGCGACGAAATGAACTGGTCCTCATCCCCCGCATTGTCCTGGGGACCGATGTCGATCATTAAACGGAGCTTTGTCGCCTTGTCGTCGGAGATCCAAGTGAAGCCGCCCATGAAATCCAGTTCGTTGTTGTTGTCTTCCCACTGCATCGCACCTCGATGGAATCCGCCGTCCACAGACAACCGATCGGTCAGCTTGTAGTTGGCATTCACGCCCGTGACCAGAAGCGGCTCCGCGTAACCCATCGTGTAGCTGTGCGAATAGAAGAAATTGAGTACCGAGGGCACTTGTTCGTAGCTCAGCAGACCGGCGTAGTGCCCCATCCGAACCGTCAGCTTGTTGAAAGCCAGGTCGAAGTAGGCTTGCGGAATCACCGGACCGTATTCGTTCCCGATCGCCGCCATGCGATCTTCCAGCCCGTTGTTGATCCCGAACCGCCAGTCCGTGCCGTACATCATGTCCACATGCCCGCCCCAGGCCGTTCCGCAGCCGTTGGTGACGGCTTGCCTGTCGAAGTACAGCCACGCCTGATTGAGTTGGTAGCCGTCATCGACGTCGTTCAGAGCCACCGGACCGTTGAAACCGTCGGAAGGTTGACCCACATTGGTCGTGTAACCCTGCTGAATCCAAC
>CAYSCH010000552.1:2677-4607 GCA_964429355.1 uncultured Planctomycetaceae bacterium
GATCCCGGCACATTCCGACAGCCAGCAGTTCTTGAACAGCGAGTACGGTTGGCCAAGATCGCACCCGCAACCCTGACGGCATCTCGTTCCGCCGATCGGATCGCCGCAAGTGGTGCAACTCTTGCATGCACCGTCCGCAGCCGGGGCCTTGCTGGCCGCCCCGACAGGCTTGTCGGAGGGACTGTTGGTCGCCGGGTCCGCGATTGGCTCCAGGAGCACGGTCCGCGTGATCTCCGTGGCCGGTCCGTAGGTTGACTGCTGGAATACCGGCGGAAAACTGAGACCCGAATGGGTCTGCTCGCCCGCCCAGCCTGGCCCGGTGAAGCCCATCATCATGAGTAATGCGGGAAAGAGAAACGCCCGAGTTCTACGCATCGCATTTTCCCCCTGACCTGAAATCGCTCAGATATCCTGTCCACAGAATCGACAATACCCATTGTCGGGGCGGTTTCATCGAAAAAATGAGCGGGGCCGGAATAGACGGATAGCTTTGGGCAACAGCTACGCGCATCACAGGTGGAATGGAACTCCCAGACGGTCAAATCCCAACAGCCCGTACAGTCGCTACCCGCCAGAAACGGAATGGGTTCGCAAAACACCCAGGATTTCCCGGCAAATATGCAGTTCAGGAGACAATCCCAGCGCGTTTCGCATCGGTTTCCCTCCCCCCCGCCAACTGCCCCGCAACCTGCCGATCAGTCCGTTCTTGACTGCTGCATCGGTTAAATTGGTCGAATCGATGTGGACGATTCTGTCCGGTCCGAGGTCCGCATGTACCGCCCGTACCGATTATGACGTCCGAAGCTGATGAAGAATGTGCCAGTAGGCCCCACGAGCGCCCCCGGCAATCGCGTCCACCAGGATCGCGTTATCGCTGTAATTGTGGTCATGCTTCGTCCCCTGGACGTCGGAGGTCGGCAGTTCCGGCTCGGGCGGAAAGAACCGCGGATTCTCGCCGATTACTTCGCGCACAAGATCCGCCGGCGACCGGCCGAGATCGGGCGAGATGAAGAACGTGGGCTCCAGAAGATCCAGCGGACCGCTGTATCGCCGGCAGATCCCCTCCTCGCGAGATAGCCAGCCTTGGGATGCAACCATCTCGGCCACGGGCGTATTCGGATAGATCCGCATCCCGAGACCCGCACCCACACAATCCGGTTCGATGCGGTCGATAAAACGGATCGTCTCGGCCACCGTTTCTGGGGTCTCACCGGGCCCCCCAAGAAGAAGGTCGATCATCACCGCCATTCCATAGCGACGACAAAGCTTGACCGCGCTGGCCAGATCCTTCGCACGGTGGGGTTGGCGATACGTCGCCAGCATAACTTCTGATGCGGAATCGCCGGTAAAGTTGATCCCCACACAACCTGCTGCCGACATCCGTTGGGCCAGTACGTCGTCGAAAGGCACAACTGCCAGATAGGCGTACCAACGAACTCGCTGCCCAAGGTCGCGTCGAATCAGTTCCTCGCAGACAGCTCGCGCGTGTGGACCGGGAACATTGAACTCCGCGTCGCAAAGATGGAGCATGTCGACCCCTTGTTGCAGCAACGACTCGAACTCGTCCGCCACATCCGCCGGAGGTCGAAGGCGCGCCCGTGTCCCCTTGGCCAATCGATCGGCACAGTAGATGCATCCACGATCGCAGCCCCGCTTGGTCTCGACGCCAATCTGGCCCCCCTGTCGAAAGTACGTGGGATTGTCGATCAAAGATCGTCCTGTTGGTACATGCGGTTCCTCCGACCAGGCTGGAGGATTACTACGAATCTGTTCCCCTTCCCGCCAGATCAATCCTGGCACCACCTCGAAGCCTGTGAGACCTCCAATGGCAGACATCAGTGCCGGAATCGCCGTCTCTCCGTCACCCAGAATGCCGAACTCCACGCCTGTCCGCCGAACAATCTCCTGCGCGAAAATCGAAAATCCAACT
>CAYSCH010000553.1:0-4577 GCA_964429355.1 uncultured Planctomycetaceae bacterium
AACGCGCGAGTCTTTGTGAAAAACTTCACGATCTTTGAGGTTAGTAGTACAGAGGGGGGCTCTCGGCAGGCGAAGATTGGAGGAGAAGGAAAAGGGTTTTGAACAGGGACGCCAGGTGGTTATCTATCTTTCCCAGTTGTGCTAACTTTTGTGGCCGGCACCTTTTCGGTGTTCGAGCCGGGGCAAGTAATCACGGCCGTGAAGAGAAGCTGGCAGCGGCAGGGGCACACATCCGGCAACCTTTTCGTCAGGGCTATCCTGCCGTTTGGGCCAACATCAGTCGCTTTGTTTGTCAATCCTGCCATGGACGTTTTCCCGCATCCTGCCTCTCATCGCCATTCCTTTTATGCACCCAAATTCCGGCCACTTGCGGATTTCCCTCTTGTGTTTCCCTCGGATTCTGCTAGGATACGAATAGTTATGGGGTGATAATACGAAGAAGTGGGCCCCCAACTCTCAAAAGTGCCTTTCGACATTTGCAGGAGTCCCTCTTCGGCGCACTGCTTTCCGTTTGTCAGCGGTCTCTTTTTGAGGCCAACTGTTTTCGAATGCGGTTGATTGCCACCTTTTTTCTTTTCCGAACGCAACTTCGTTTTGTCGCAAGGGGCTGACCGAAGTCGAGCGGATCGGAGTACTGACGTCTCGTTTTGAAGGAGTGGCAAACATGCCGCAAGGAACGATCAAGAAAGTATTGGCAGACAAGGGTTTCGGGTTCATCGAGGGCGACCGGGGCGACATTTTCTTCCACCACAGCGCGGTGGAAGGTGTTGCGATTGAGGCTCTCCGTATTGGCCAGAAGGTGTCTTACGAGGAAGGCCGCGGCCCGAAGGGTCCCCGTGCTGAAAACGTCAAGCTTGTCTAGTTCTGCCACGATCGCACGAGGCGCGCAACACGCCGAACGTGTCTTGGATTGAAACATCACGCCGCCGGTGCCTTTGGCACCGGCGGCGTTGCTTTTGGGCTACCCGAACGGAGTTTACCCGCTGTTGTAGGTCCGCAGCCGGCCTGAGGTGGCTTCTCGAGTAAACTTGTAGAAGTGCCAATGGGTCACGCAACGGTTCATGTACTGGGCGAATCCGACAATCCCCCGGCCGTACCTGAGATTTCGGAAGAAGAAGTTCTTCACATAGACCCGCCCTACCGACAACAGGGAGCCATCGCGTGCCAGGGCCCAGAACAGCGACCAGAGGAGAATCAGGCCATACCCCAGGGTGGGAAGGCTCTTTCCCTCCCCCGCCTTCCGGCAAATCTCGGCCCGCCGCTGGAGGTAACCGGGAAATTCAAAGATCTTGAAGTATCGCTCCAGAAACGCCTCGGGGGCATAGAGCCGTTTTACCAGGTTCCAGTACCCTTCGCGCAGCTCTTCCCGTGTCATCTGCTTGGGAACGAAATTGCAGTTGGGGTCGTCCTCCACCAGGCGTCCCTCTTCCTGCAGTCGTTTGTAGAGCGGCGTGCTGGGAATTGCCTGCAGCATGCCGAGCATGGCCAGCGTGATGCCGTTGTCCTGAATGAAGCGGAACTGATCCTCGAAGATCGCGTGGTCGTCGCTGTCGAAGCCGACAATGAACCCGGCATTCACGTCGAGACCCGCGTTCTGGATTCGTGCCAGCTTGGCCCCCATGGAGTCGCCACGCGTGTTCTGAAACTTCTTCGTCTCTTTCAGCGATTCGATACGCGGGGTCTCGATACCGATAAATACGCTCCGGAAGTTGGCACGGTACATCAACTCCAGGAGTTCGGGTTCGTCGGCCAGATCGATGCTCGCCTCCGTCGTCAGTCGCAGCGGATAGCTGTGTTTCTCCATCCACGGAATGATCTGTTCGAGCAGGGCCTTGGCCTTCTTGCGATTGCCGATGAAATTGTCGTCGACAATGAACGCCAGGTGAAACCCCGTCCGCCGCATGTCGTCGAGCTCGGCCAGAAGCTGTTCGGGCTCCTTGACCCGAGGCTTGCGGCCATAGATCACAATAATGTCGCAAAATTCGCACTGAAAGGGGCATCCTCGCGAGTACTGCAGCGCCCCGGAAGCATACCGATCGGCCTTGAGCAGGTCGTAACGGGGCCGGGGTGCCGTGGTCATGTCAGTCGGTTTCGATTGCTCGTAACGTTTCTGAGTCGGCCTGCCATGGGCGAAATCGTCCAGAAAACCGGGCCAGGTCGTCTCCGCCTCGCCGATGAACGTCACGTCGCACAAACCATCGAAGAACTCCTCCTGGACCGACGCAAACGGCCCGCCGACGACCGTGAACAGCCCCATTTCTCGCGTCCGCAGCAGGATTTCGCGAAGTCTCCGTTTCTGGACGTTCATGCCCGTCACCCCCACGATGTCGTAGGCCTTGAGCGAGTTCCAGTCGATCTCTTCGACGTTCTCGTCAATCAGGGTCACGTGGTGGCCTCCGCAGAGCCCGGCCACCGTGGGCAACGAGCCGGAGATCATTGTGCTCCGCTTGTCGCCCGGGTAGAGGGCCAAGGCATACTCGAATCCCCAATAGGAGGGCTCAAATCGGGGATTGATCAGGCAGATCGAGAGGGTACGAGGGGGAGAGCGCAGTTCGGCATTTGAATCAACCGCCGCTTCAATGATGGTCATGCGGGAATCACAATCGGGGTTCGCCGACACGACAAAAGGACCGCTGCGGGACTCCTGGGTCGGATCGCTGAAGTTCAGCATACGCTATTCCCGCCCGTCCACGATAGGCCAGAAAGGCTACGCCAACTCCCTATACGGAGAACAACTCACCAGGTGATCCCTGACCATCCCCACCGCCTGCATGGGGGTATAGATGATCGTGCGGCCAAACGATTTGAATCCCCGCCGATGCAGATCCTCGCGTTTGCCATGATCAATCCGCCGTTAGAACCTCGCATCCATTGCTGGTACAATATTCTCCGCGCTCGGGTGGCTCGGAGCCTTGCCCTGGCGCGTTTAACAACTTTCGCACCCCACATGCGGCACACAGGGTCGCAATCGCCTTGGAAAGAGGGCCCAGAACCATGCCGAACACCTTGGATAGCCCCGATTACACAGGACATTTCCTGCGGAGGTCACTTTCCCTGCTCATCCTCGCGGCAACGGTGGTGGGGCTCTCGTTTCGAAGCCCGGCGGTACTGGCCACCGAGACCCTTCTCTTCGTCTCCCCCGAGGGCAACGACTCCTGGTCCGGAACCCTCCCGGATCCAAACGCCGAACGCACCGACGGCCCGCTGGCGTCGCTGGCCGGCGCCCGCGATATCCTGCGCCGTCTGAAGCATGTCGGAAAGATCGACGGCCCGGTTCACGTTCGGTTCGCCTCCGGCCAGTACCCGATCGTGGAACCGGTCGTCTTCACGCCTCTCGACAGCGGCACCCCCGACGCCCCGATCGCCTACGAAGCAGCCCCGGACGCCAGGCCGATCCTCCACGGCGGCCGAGCCGTCACAGGGTTCCAGCCCGGTCCGGACGGCCTCTGGACCGCAAAAATTCCCGAGGTTGCCTCGGGCAAATGGTATTTCGAACAACTATGGGTCAACGGACACCGTGCGAGCCGCGGGAGGGAGCCGGACAAGTTCTACTACTACATGCAGAAAAAGATCTCGTACGCCATCGATCCCCAAACCGGAAAACCGGCTGATGTGCAGAGCCGCGCCTTCGGTGCCAAGGCGGCCGACATTGCGCCGCTTCTGGAGGTACCGAAAGAGCAACTCGGTGACGTCCACCTTGTGGCTTACCATTCCTGGGCAACCGGCTTGCACCGGATAGCGGCGGTCGATGCGGAGACGTCTTCGGTCTTCACGACCGGTCCGGGGCGCTGGCCGTTCTTCCAGTGGGGCGCCACCCAACGCTATCACATCGAAGGATATCGTGCTGCTCTCGACGAACCCGGCGAATGGTGCCTCCAGCGCGACGGCACTCTTTCCTACAAGCCTCGTCCCGGCGAGGACATGGCAGTGGCCCAGGTCGTGGCACCCGTGGCCGAGGCTTTCGTGCGAATCAACGGCGACCCAACGCTGGGAATGCCGGTGGAACATCTGACTTTCCGCGGACTGGCGTTTCTTTATGGCCAGTACATCCTCCCGCCACAGGGCCACTGCGACGGGCAGGCGGCGGCAAGCATCGAGGCAGCCATCCAGGCCCATACGGCCAGAAACGTAACCTTCGAAGACTGTGAAATCGCCCACCTCGGCACCTACGCCATCTGGTTCTGGACCGGTTGCCGCGATTGCCGGATCGAGCGTTGTTACCTTCACGACCTGGGGGCCGGCGGTGTGCGGATCGGACACGGCTGGGAGAGCGATGCCCCGACCGAACACGACGTGACTCGGCGAATCACCGTCGATAACAACATCATCCGCGGCGGCGGACGGATCTTCCGCGAAGCCGTCGGTGTCTGGATCGGCCATTCCGGCGAGAATCAGGTCACCCACAACGAAATCGCCGACTTCTTCTACACCGGTATTTCCGTCGGCTGGCGGTGGGGATATGCCGAGAGCCTCGCCCAGAAGAATACGATCGACTTCAACCACATCCACCACATCGGCTGGGGTGTTCTGAGCGACATGGGCGGCGTCTACACTCTCGGCCCCTCGGGCGGATCTTC
>CAYSCH010000554.1:0-4575 GCA_964429355.1 uncultured Planctomycetaceae bacterium
ACTGAGCCATAGTCTTCTGCCGAGGCAACCGTGGACGGCAGGTACGCCGCAAACAGAAGCGCCACAAACACAACACCCCTGCAAGAGGCCAAATGCATGGCGTTTCCTCTTGTTTTGGTCTCAAGGCGGCAAATCAAGCAGGTTGAACGGCAATTCGATAATGAGCCGCCGCCTCTTCCGCCGCAACGGCACGGCCGTAGATCGCCACCTGACAGATCTTGCCCTCGAAATTGAACAGGTTGTCGCTCCGGCCGCCCACAAAAACGCTGGTTTCGTCGGCCCGGCAACCGGGTGCCACCTCACCTTCAAACTCCGGTTCCGTCACCCCGTTCAGCCAAGCCCTGACCCGCAAGCCCTCACGAACCAGCACGACATGATGCCAGGTGGAGACCGCCAGGCCAGTCTTTCCAATCACGAGCTCATTGCGATCGTCACCGTTGAAGAACATCAGCTTCCCGGCAAGCGAACCGTCGCGATAGGTGCCGCCGATTCCCAGGTGGTCGCCGGGGGCGCCCTTGACTCCGTCGGCCCCTCGTGAGAAGAAATACCCGGTAACCGCCCGGGCATCGTTCGGCAGGCAGTTGTAGATCCACATTTCGACCGAATAGGTGTCCCCGAGCGGACACTTCGCCGCGACTCGCCCGCCGGCGAAATGGGCCGCTCGGCTGAGTCCGTCAGGTCGCGAAAGTCCGGCCAGTGGCGGCCCTTCCAGAAAATAGGCCACGCCGGCCTCATACACTCCTTCAAGCGAGTTCGGTGAGCAGTCTTCCACCTGAGTGCCCGCAATGTTGTCGAAAGGCCAATACGCAAGCGGCACGTCTGCCAACAACGCCTGGGCGTAGGGACCGGTCGTCTTGGGTTGGGCAAAACGGGGCTTGTCGGCTAGCTTCTCCAGCAGGCCAAGCATCGCCTCGACAATCTTGGGTTCGGCCATCGGTTCCAGCCCGGCCGTCCGGGCCGGCCAGGTGTTATATCCGCCGAAGGGGAACAGTTCCGGCGGCGGAATGTAGCCTTCACCGCCGCCGGCCAGCTCGATGTTCATCGTCTGGGCAAAAGGCGACTGGCTCTTGAGCTTCAGGCCCGTGATCCCGTAGACTTCGCAGGGGATGGCCGTGATGGCCAGGCCGCCGATCCGCAGGGCTTGGAGTCGGACCTGCCGCCGCGGTTCGCCCAAAAGATACATCTGCTCCCACGCATACACTTCGGCTTGGCTCGCCGGCTTGGTTCGATCGCCCATCGCCGCAACAAGCTCCCGGGCCCATGCCTCGCGCTGCTTGTCCGGTAGGCGGCGATCGAGCGAAAGCGTCGTCTCGGCGGCATCCAGAGGAATGCGATCGCAGTACTCGATCTTTTCCAGGGCCTCGATCGCCCGATCGGCAACCCGTCGCGCGTAGGTCTCCAGGTCGATCGACGTTTGCGGCTGGGAATAATCCATCCAGTGCTGATCGCCGCTGGTGCCCTGCGACATCATGGCAACACATGGCCTGCCGCCTCCTCGCCGAGCCAATTCCTGGCTCACCATCGCCGAAAACCGGCCATAATAGTCGGCCGAGACAGGCGCCGCTCCAAAATAGTGCATCGAGTAGTTCGCAACCAGGGCCAGCGGCGACCCATCCGGGCGGATTACGGAGAGAACGCTCAACTGCGGATCCTCCGGGCCGCATGGGCCCAGGTAATCGGGGTTCTGATATCCGGGGTGCATCATCGCCCGTATGGTCGGCTGGCCGAAGGGATCGACACCAACGCGATCGGGGCGCCGGATCCAGACGCGGCAGTTTGTATCCTCCCGGTCAACCACCGAGCCCCATCCGATTCGTGCCGGCTCCAGGGCCGCCACAGCCTTTTCCACGCATTCCACCAGTTTGCCGGGCAGATAGGCAGCGTAAGGTTCGTCGACACCTGTGCCGAGCGCGCCCATGACGGAGGGCGCCGTATGGGTGTGCGTCGCCGAGATCAGAATGTGGGCGGCTGGGATGCCGGTCGAAATGGCCGCCCGCTCCTTGACCTCGTCGAGCATTTCGCGGGGCATCATCAGGTTGTCGACCACAACCACTGCCAGCCGCTTCCGGCCATCGCCGAGCACGAGCCCGCGGGCGAAGAGCGGATCGCGCAGTTCCGTTCCCGTTCGCTCCAGAAAACCGCCACTGGCGAGCACCGGCAGCTTAAGGGGCGAGATATCCACCTCGGCGATCCCGGCCAGCAAGCCCGGCTCATCGCGACGCTCTTCGGCGCGCGAGATGCCGGCAATCGCCAGCGAGGTCGAGATCGCGGCGCCAGAAGACCGCCTGAGAAACTCACGTCGTTGTATTGTGCGGTACATCGCGAATACCTCCGGTGCTATGGGGTCTTCTTGGCGCCATCGTTGTCGGTTTCGCCTTCTCTCTCCTGTCTGAGTTGATCGATCACCCTCAGGTAGCGCCGCTCATTGCCAATCATCGCAAACGTGAAGGCAATCATCGTGGCCATCACCAGGAGGAGTGCCAACACGACGATCGGCAACATGACGGCCATGAGTTCGAGCATCGTCTGAGGAATCCCTCCTCCCTCCAACTCTCCTATCACGTGGAGAGGGTTGATCAGTCGGGGCTGGCTCCAGAACATCCAGGCGATGAAGGCTGCCAGGACCGTAAACATCACGGAACCGACTACGTTCCACCAGCCGACCAGCTTGCGGCGATTCTCAAGGAACTTGAGATCCTTGGGGTCGATTGGCGCGGGCATGGCGACTCCCCCCTCTGCGGTCCGTGAACTTGACTTGCAGCCCAGACATGCTCTCATCACCGACGGGCCCTATTCTCGGATCGGCCCCGTTCGAAGTCAAGTGTCGGTACCTCGTTCGGTGTCCGGCACTTGGGGCTTGCACGCCAGACCATCCCGGGCTTTCAGGGCCCTCAGCAGGAATGGCCACACCGCCAGGATCGCCGCAGAAATCGAGAGGACCATCGTTCCGAAGGCAACGATCGGAGCCGGCCACGGAAGACATACCAACCACATGCAGACGGCGCCAACGATGCCCTGATAGAAGACGAGAAACGACGAAGCAGCCCCAATGTCCTGGGTGACCTGCTCCAGAACGAGGTGGTTGCTCAACGGGCGGCTCAGTCCAATACAGACCGTAACCACTGCCATCAGGCTTGCGAAAACCAGCGGATGAATTCCTCCCAGTATGAGAATCCCGGCCGCGGCAATCAGGGTAATGACGAAGCTGGCGGTCAGCAACCGATACTGCGAGATCCTGGCCGTCAACCGGATGCAGATGGCTGCGCCCAGCATACTTGCCGCCGCATTGAGCCCAAACAGCAGGGCGAAGGCGACCTCCGGAAGGCCGAAGATCTTCTGATACAGGATCGGCGAGAAGGCAATGAAGCCGAACAACGGGCCGAGCCCCAATCCCATGGTGGTATTGGCGGCAAGGAACCGGACATTTCCCAGGAGGCGCCCGTACCGGAGGAACGAGTCGACCAAGCCGCGCTGCCCATCCAGTTCGGCTGTTTCCTGGAACCGTGCCGAAAGAACGAGCGAGAGGGTCGCCAGGCTCGCCTGAACAATGAAGATCCAGCGCCAGTTGGCAACGGCCATCACGCCGGCCCCGATCATCGGCGCCACCATGGGAACGATCGGCATGACCACGCCGATGAAACCAAGCACTTTCTGCCGCACAGTGCCCACAAAACGATCGCGGCAGATGGCCATCACCATGGTCGACGGCGATGCCGCCCCAATGCCCTGGAGGATCCGGAACCAGATCAACTGAACGGGATTGGCCGCACCGGCACAGAGAAAGCTGGCGACGACGAAAACCCCCAGCCCTACGAACAGGACCGGACGCCGCCCCACTCGATCTGAGATCGGGCCCCACACCAGCAGCAGAGCGCTGAATGCTGCGAACCAGAGCACGAGTGACAGGCTGATGACGCTCTCGCTGCAGCCCCACTGCCGCGCAATCGTGGGGATGGCCGACAGATACATATCCGTTGCCAGGGCCGGTGTGGCCGTCAGAAGGGCCAGGAATCCGATGTCGGACCACTTGGCTCGATCGCTCATGGCAAATCGTTCTTCGAGGCTGTATAGGCGGCTCGCCCCGCCGCAGGCCCCGGTAAAACGGCCTTCATGATGCAGCCCGCGATCTTGCCAGGTTGCCCGCATTGACCTCGGTGTGAGCGGGAGTCGTGCCGGACAGCAGTACTGTCAGAATGGGGCATCCTCACCTGTTCCCATCAGAGACCTCGTACTCGAACCAGAGGTCCTCGCCCACTTCCGGAATCGCGTCGCAGAATCGCTTCACAAGCATCGTAAGCTGATCGTCGTCGGTCGATTCGAAGCGAAATGTCAGTGCGGGTTCGGTGACGGATTGCCGCACCAGGGCCCAGCCGTCCGGGAATTCGATCCGCACGCCGTCGAGGGTGTGTTGCGGGTAGTCGGCCCATACGCTGCGCACGCGTTGAATGACCGCACGACCCTCGTCGGGTTCGATCGAGAGTCGCAGATCGGGTGTGAGATGAGCGGTGGGGAAGGATTGCCGCAACTGGGATAGCGCGCGACCGATTTGGGCCAGGTAGTCGATGAGCCAACCGG
>CAYSCH010000555.1:0-4564 GCA_964429355.1 uncultured Planctomycetaceae bacterium
CAGTCGACGCACCTGTGGGAGCGAGGCCAACTAACTCCAGAGAGTGGATTGTGCGTAGTTTGGCCCAAGCGGCCTGATCGAACGCATCCCACCTGCCGTATTACATTACGTGGCCCACAAAACGAGAGTTCTCCCCCAGAGGAGGCGACGAAATCGTGAGTACCAAGTACCTGCTACCCTGTTCGTGTGGAGAGAAGACGGCTGTTGAGACCAGCCAGGCTGGCCAGGACATCCCCTGTCGGTGTGGCAAGACATTGCGAGTCCCCACCATGCAGGGAATCCGACGCCTCGAGCCCCAGGTCGATCCGGTGGGCGAATCGAGAGGAAAACCTGCCGGAAGCCCGGCTCTGGGGCTTGCTCTGCTGGGGTTGCTGATCCTGGCAGTCGGGGCTGCTTGGATGTACCACACGCACAACACCCGCCGCCCTGTTTTTTACGATGTGGACGCCCTGTCGCCGTGGGGTACGTGGCTCATGTGGCAGGACCTTCGAGGCGGCGTGCAGCTTCCGGAGTACACCGAATCACCCTTCGTGCAGAGCGAGCGAATCTACCGCCGCTACATGACCCTCGGGGCGGTGGTCGCCGGTCTCGGAACCGTCATGATCGTGGGCGCGGCAGCCACCGCCATGTTTGGCCGTTCGCCTGGAGACAGAAAGACATAACCGGGCCAGGCGGGCCCCACGCGCAAGCCCCCTCTTTTCAGCCCTGGGATGCCACCTGTTGCAGTGCGTTACCACTGGCTGTTGGGGACATGGGCCAGGCTGACTCCACCCCGTATTCCAATCTTGGGGCGTTGTTCCAACCGCTCAGTACACCCCGTTGGCTGAGCCGCCCTGCGGGGCTGCCGGCAGCTCGAGATCGTGGATTTCGATTTCTGAGAATTGGCTGCCGAAGCGTTTGCTGACGGCTGCACGGCGGAGGTGATTGTCGCTCTTGCCGATTACCAGGACCAGCCGCTTCCACCATCTCGAAGCGGCAAGGATGTAGACCTCGGAGGTTTCCGAGATCCTCCACTTTGACCAGGAATTCAGGACTTTGTACTGCTGGAGAAACGCAGCCAAGGGAGCGGCATCCTTGGCAATCGATCGCGTGGAGCGGCAGCCCAGGCAGCGGCCACCTTGGATCACCGTGGGGCTGACGCGCTGACCGCACATCGAACAGGTGGCCAGCACTCGCCGCAGAACGGGGCGCTCGGTGATGGGGCAGATCTGCGTCTGCTCTGGAAGGACGGCTTGTCCCGTGGCCTCGCACGTCACCAATTCGCCCGCCAGCACCCGGCATCCCGTCTCGGCACATGCGCGGATACTCTCGGCGGCCACAATCCGCCCGTCGTCGGTCGCCGCGATATGGTAGGACGACACTCCCGAATAGGGGCAAACGAACGGCGGGGCCTTGAGCGTTCGGGTCCAGCCGGAAAAGGGCAGATCTGCCGACCGATCCCCGATCGTGAATCGCAGTTTGCCCTCGGCGTACTTGCACCAGAGGAATCGAGCTTCAAGTGCTCCGTGGATTCCCCACTTCTTTCGGACAAGCTCGGTACTCTGACGAACGGTTCGCTCCAGTCGCTCGGGAGCCATCTCCGGAGACCGGACCCACTCGACTGTATGATCCATGCCGAGCGAGCCTGCAAGCTCTTCTTCAAGCGCTCGGCCAGACTCGTCCGTGATGACTACACCGGTTCGTGCCTGGCCGCTATCTCCCATACGAATGAAGAGCCGATCCTCCAGGCGGCACCCGGCAAGGTGCACCCTGCCGTTGTCGACTGTGTAGGCCGGAAACAGTCTTGCGGTGAGCTCGTGGACACTCACCGGCTGATCGGCCGGAGCGAGATAGATGGGTTTTTCGGTGTCGCCCAATACGTGGTCCCCGTCAGTAGCCTTGTCCGTGCCTCGGAAATTGTACCATACCGCCGGGCCGGCCTGGCCCCGGCTCTCATGGGGTCGAATCGTCGCACTTCAGGTCGCCCGAGGCGTACTGGACGCCATCGAGAACGAACTGAAGCATGGTGGAACTCTCGTAGCTTTCGGGATAATGGCTCGGTGAGCAGTAGAACACGCGTCCTTTTTCGTAAGGCTTGATCCAGGCCACGTAGCGTTTGAGTTGGCCGGCAAGCGCCTTGGGATCGTTGAGCCCTTCCACATCCATCGAAAGGAGCGGCCGGAACTGCATCTTCTCGTAAGCCCCGTTGAAACAGTAGGGCTCATCGCGATGGACGAATGGCCCCTTGCCCCGGAAGGCCGCCACAAGGGGATGGTTCTCATCGACCGGGCGAATCGTCACCTCCTGGCTTGGCGGATGGTAGTGGAAAGCGCCCCCCACCATCTCGGTGAACTTGGGCGAATTGTTCAGCAGCGTCGGGGCGCCGTGGACAACGACCAGTCCCTTGCCGCCGGCCACGAAATCGAGCATCGCCTGCTCAAGCGTATCGGATTTGGCCTGCCGCTGATCGGCCGTCATGCCGGCATACCTGGGGTTCTTCTCCAGCTCGTCGAGGAACATATTCCGCCGGGGCCCGACAGAACAGTTGTTGTTCAGCACGAGCACGTCGTATTTGGCCAGATTCTCCGGCATGAGTTGCTCGATGTCGACGGTGACCGTCGTTTCGAAGGCCCCGGTCTTCTTGCCGAGAATCTCGAAGACCTTGTCGACGTGGGGCATGACCTTGTGGTCGAAGCCCGTGCGGAGGGAGAACACGAGCAGCTTGCGAGCATCGGCCTCCACGGTGGCCTTTTCCGGGGCGAGCTTCTCGATCTTGGCACACCATTCGGGGGTGGGTGGCACAATCTCGCTCTGAGCGACGGGGATTCTTTCGGCGCGGGCAATGGCAACGAGCGCTGCGACGGCCAGCACGCAGGCGACAAGGCGGAATGGTTTCAGCATGGGAAGACCTTCTGGGATCATCGAGGGGGACGAAATCGTCAATCAAGGGTGTGTTTTTTCGCGAGGTAGATCGGTGTGCTGCCTATTGTAGCACAACAGGGCCCGGCCGGCCCTCCTTTCTTCAATGGGCATAAGTTCCTTTCAGTTAAAGCCTTGCGTCACGGCCAGTGCCGGCAAAATCGGTGTAGGTCCAAAACGTACCGGCGGATTAGAATGGCGAGGTTTTGGGGTAAACCTTGGCAATTCAAGGAGAGAACTGAGATGATTCAGACTCGGACCACGGGTGGAAAACGGACTGAGGGGTTGGGGTTGTGGACTTGCTGGGCCGCGATGTGGATGCCGGCGTTGTTGCTGGCGGCGGCGGTAGCGGGCGGGCCGTCGGACGCCAGTGCGGCCGAAAAGGAAAACAAGCCTCCCGCGGGGCTGGATCCAACCGCCCTGCGCTATCTACCGGACGACTGCCGCGTGATCGCCCAGGTTGACGTCGACGGGATGTTCCAGAGTGAGCTGGGCCGGAAACTGGTATCCGCCGCGTGCGAAGACGACGATTTCTCACGAATGCTCTCGCTGCTGAAACTGGAGAAAGAACAAGTCCAACGCCTGGTAATAGGATCGCGCGAGTTCGGCGCCGATCCAGAGGCCCAGGGCGTGACCATCCTGTTCTGCAAACTGCCGGTGGTCGAGGTCGCACCGACCAACGGGTGGACCGCCGAGGAGGTTGGGCCGCACACGATCTGGACCAGGTCCGACAAGAAAACCTCGGCATTCAGCGTGGTCGAGGAACGGATCGTGCTAAGCGGCACCCCTGAAGCGATCCGCCGCGTCTTGCAGAGAAACGCACCGGCCACGCTGCCTGCCGCGCTCAGTGCGGCCTGCCAGGCGGTCAAGGATGATGCCGGCGCGACGTTTTCGTTTCTGCCGGTTACCTTGGCTCCTACCAACGTGTTTGAGATTCCAACGGCAGGCGAACTGCTGAAACGAGTCGATGCGATCAACGTCGAAACGGACTTCGGCGTCGACCTGGCGGTTCGGGTGTCGGCGATCTGTCGCGACGAGGCTACGGCGCAGCAACTCAATGGCGTGGGCATTGCCGTCCGAGCTCTCTTCCAGAGCCAGGGCATCGAGCAACTCGATGCCAATGTCCGGCAGATATTCCAGTCGCTTCAGTGCCACGTGGATCGCTCGGTCCTGACAGTAAGCGCGGAGGTGCCGGGGGGGCTGGTCAGCGTCGGGAGCAACCTAGCGTCGGACGCTGCGTCGGTTGTGCAGGGGTCGACAATCAGTCTCTCGCCGGCAGTTCCAGCTGGAAATGCCTATTGTTCGCCCTACTCGCCGGGAACAACGCTCAGTCCAGAGGCGGGCGCAAGACCGCAACCGGCCGTGGTACTGCCTGCCAGTTCGCCCCACAGTATTGGGTCAAGCTACGGGTCCTCCCCCTCCACCGTGCCCTACGCGTCGCCGCCAACACCTGCCGCTGCCGTGGCTTCGGGCGTGGTGTCTGCTTATCCGGCGGTAGCGGCAGCTCCGGCAGCGGTTGGGCCTCCTTCCGGCTCGCCTTACGGCGGACCCACGCCTGGCTACACGTACCCCCCCTCCTCCCCGGCCTCCGTTCCGCGGGGGCCAAATCCCGCCATCCAGATTGCCGAGGTGATCCGCATGTCGGAGGCGGGGGTCGACGAGGAGG
>CAYSCH010000556.1:0-4555 GCA_964429355.1 uncultured Planctomycetaceae bacterium
GCGCCGCAGTTGTGGCAGAGGTAGCAGGTGCCGTTTCGCACGGTGATGGCGCCGCAGTTGTCGCAGGCAGGAGCGTCTTCCTGGAACTGGGCGAACTGTCGGCTGGTGGCGATGGTCGACGCCTCGGATCGCCCAAGGAGGGCGGTGGCGGTTTCCGAAGCGGTCGCAACCAGTTGGGTGGTTTTCTTGCCGTTGCTGGAGCCGCCGGTCGGCGTGAAGTGGGGGCCGTGGCCGTTCTTGCCGCTGGTGCCAGTTCCCTGGCTGGGCTTCGGCCCGCCGGCCGTCATGGCGGCGGGCCGAGACTCTCCCTCCGTAGGCTCGCCCGCTCCGTTCTTGGTGGCTGCCGGGCCTCCTCGCTCGAGGTTCGTGTTTGCCTCGCGGAAGCCGGGAATGAATGTCACACCAAGCCAGCGGAAGATGTAGTCGACGATGCTCTTGGCGATGCGGATGTCCGGATTCTTCGTCGGGCCCATGGGCTCGAAACGGGTATGCGAGAATTTCTGGACGTAGACTTCCAGAGGCACACCATACTGGAGGCTCATCGAGACGGCTGTGCCGAAACAGTCCATCAGTCCGCCGATGGTGCTCCCTTCTTTGGCCATGGTAATGAACAACTCGCCGGGTCGCCCGTCGGGATAGAGGCCCACGGTGATATAGCCCTCGTGTCCGGCAACACTGAACTTGTGGGTGATCGAGGTTCGCGTGTCGGGCAAGCGTTCGCGGCGTGGGGCGCCTACAACAGGCTTCTTTTCCTTGTCGGATTTGTCGGAACCACTCTTGGTATTGAGCGGTTGCACGCCCTTCGAGCCGTCGCGATACACCGCCAGGGCCTTGAGGCCGAGTTTCCAGCCTTCCAGGTAGGCATTGGCAATGTCTTCCCGGGTGCTGTCCTTGGGCATGTTGACGGTCTTGGAAATGGCCCCGGAAAGGAACGGCTGGGCGGCCGCCATCATGCGCACATGCGCCTTCCACGAGATCGAGCGAATTCCGTTCGGCGCCTGGAACGCGCAGTCGAAAACGGGCAGATGTTCGGGCTTCAGGTCGGCAGCGCCCTCGATCGTGTCTTCCTTTTCGATGTACGCGGTGATCGACTGGATCTCGTCGGCCCCGTAACCGAGCGACGCCAGCGCCATCGGCACGGTCCGGTTGATGATCTTGAGCATGCCGCCACCGGCAAGCTGCTTGTACTTGACCAGCGCGATTTCCGGCTCGATCCCGGTCGTGTCGCAATCCATCATGAAGCTGATCGTGCCCGTAGGCGCCAGGACCGTGGCCTGGGCGTTGCGGAAGCCGTAGCGGCGTCCGCCCGCGAGCACGTCATCCCAGACCTTGCGGGCAGCCGCCTTGAGATAGGTCGGGCAACCGCGGATCTCTTCGACCTTCTGCCAGTGCATCTCCATCACTCGGAGCATGGGCTGCCGGTTCTCTTCGAAACCATCGAAGGGACCAACCGCAGCCGCCAGCTCGGAGCTGGTCCGGTTGGCCGTCCCGTGGAGCAGGGCGGTCACAGCGCCGCACACCCCGCGGGCCTCTTCCGAATCGTAGGAGAGGCCGTTGGACATCAGCAGGCTGCCCAGGTTCGAGTAGCCCAATCCCAGGGGGCGGAAACGATGGCTGGTGGCGGCAATCCGCCTGGTGGGATAGCTGGCATGATCGACCAGGATTTCCTGGGCGATGAAGACCAGCCGGCAGGCCGTCTCGAAGCGGTCGACGTCAAAGCTTCCGTCCTGCCGGCGGAATCGCATCAGGTTGATGCTGGCCAGGTTGCAGGCCGAATCGTCGAGGAACATGTACTCGCTGCACGGATTCGAGGCGTTGATCCGGCCCGAGTTGGGGCAGGTGTGCCAGCGATTGATCGTGGTGTCGTACTGGAGTCCCGGATCGCCGCAGGCCCAGGCGCCGTGCGCGATCTTTTCCAGCACTTCCTTGGCCTGGAAGGTCGGGCCTTCCACTTTCGGATCGGTTACCCAATGGGTCGTCCAGGGTTTGTCGGCCTCGGCGGCTTCCATGAAGTCGTCGGTGACGCGAACCGAGAGATTCGCATTCTGGAACAGGACCGAACTGTACGCATCTTCGTAGTTGTAGCCCTTGGCCAGCAGGATGCGGGCTTTCTCCTCTTCCTTGTACTTGCAGTCGATGAAATCGACGATGTCGGGATGCCCGATCTTGAGCGACTGCATCTTGGCGGCGCGGCGGGTCTTGCCCCCGCTCTTGACCACGGCGGCGATCTGGTCGTAAACCCTCATGAATGACAAGGGGCCCGACGGTTTGCCGCCGCCGGACAGTTTTTCGCGGTGAGACCGGAGGGAGGAAAGATCGGTGCCGGTTCCCGAGCCGAACTTGAACAACATGGCCTCGCTGCGGGCGAGCTCCATGATGTCTTCCATGTTATCCTGCACGCTCTGAATGAAGCAGGCCGAGCCCTGGGGATACTCGTAAGGATTCTCCGGTTGGACGGCGTCGCCGGCCGCCTCGCTCCAGTGCCAGTTGCACATGTCGCCCCGAACACCGTACTGGTGGTAGAGGCCCACATTGAACCAGACCGGCGAGTTGAACGATGCATATTGATGGAGGCAGAGCCAGGTGAGCTCGCGATAGAACCGCTCGCCGTCTTCTTCCGTGGCAAAACACCCGTCTTCCGTCCCCCAATCCGCAATCGTGCGGGTCACGCGATGGATCAGGTGGCGGACGCTGGTCTCCCGTTCCGAAGTGCCCAGTTCGCCAAAGAAATACTTGCTCACCACCACGTTCGTGGCCAACTGGCTCCAGGAGGTCGGGATTTCGCAGTCGTTTTGTTCAAAAACCACGTCCCCCTTCTCGCCCTTGATGGCGGCCGAGCGCAATTCCCACTCGACAGTGTCGAAGGGATCTTCCACTTCGGCAGGGCAGAAAACTGCCTCAATCTGTAGTCCAACGGATGGGGGGTTAGTTGTCGCGTTCGGACGCGCGTGGATCTGCGCGGTTGGGGATTCTTCGCGGCTGTCGCCGTCAGAGACGGTAGAAGAGCGAACCTGATTTTCCAGGTTTTTCACTGACACGCTCCTTGTATCACACGTTCCAGGGGCATCCTGTCTGGTTGTACGCAAGAAATACCAGCGATTCCGAGTACGCTGAATGGAAAGAGAAGCCGGGAAACGGTAAAAAATGCTCCGCGGATCGGTTCCGTCGATCTGGAGCGCTGATATTTCGCTATCGACACCCATATGTTGTGGCTGATACCCACTAAACCACAACATAATGGTGTAACGGTCCAAGTGTACCGAGATATCGGCGTTCGTCAACGGTTTTTGGAAGACGATTCACAACCTCTTTGTCATTAAAAGGTTACAACGCAAATAGTAAGCTCGTCATTTTGGCGGCCAGAACCGCCAAAATGACGCAAGTCCTGACTATTTCAGGGCTCACGAAGATCCGATGGAGCTCGACTTGACAAACCAGCGGAAACGCTTCTCCTTAGAAAAATCTGACACCCATCCCGGCGGGTAAGGCAGGATGCGTAGAAAGGGGAAACTGGTGATGCGCCCGGCGGCCATGGATACCGAGGATGCGCAGATTGCAGGATACGAATCTCGGAGGAGACCAAACGACTGGCCACCACCATGGGGGTGTCGCCGACTCGATGGACCTCTTCATCCCTCAGTTTCACAGGTTTCCCTGATTGAGTATACATTAGTTCAGAAAAAGGATCAACCGCCCACCAGCTCCAATTTCTGGCTCACCTGCAGTTGCTTCTCCACCGGATGAGAGACGAGGGCATCCGAGCGGCGATCATCTCTGCCCGAAAGGAAGGGTTGGCGCGACAAGACATCGCTCTGCTGAAGAGGCAACCGATTAGGTTAGCGCCGGGCGAGAAGTATCCATTGGTGTTGCGCCTGACATCCCGCGACGAAAACAGCATACTGCGCATCAGGAGCCTCACCGACTCGCAAGGGCGCGATGTGTTGAACGTCCTTGGCGACGACTCCCTTGCCCGTCCATTTGTCAACGCGGAGACCACCGCCAAGACACGCCAGATGCGAGCGAACCTCGTGACGCGTGCCGAGTGCTTGTCAGGGCTTCTTAGAGCCGCTAACAAAACCACCGGCTGTGCACATCTATGCCCGTGGGAAACTCATACGTTTTGTTAGGGTTTCTTATTGGGAGGACTTCGCCGGTTGGGGAACCGTTTGCACCAGGGCAGGAAACGGCTTGGAAGCTTTCGACGATTGGTTTGGCAGGGGGGCCTCGGTGGGGGCGGGCGCGGCAGGGGCGTCGAACATGGGGGGCTCGCCTGCCTCGAGGCGGGTCTGCCAGCCGCCGCCGATCGCCTTGTAGACGGCGATCAGATTGAGGGCGACTTTACCACGGGTTGCCGCCAGGTTGTCTTGCTGCTGGACGAGTGCCCGTTGGGTATCGAGCACGCGCTGGTAGTCGGTGAAACCTTGCTCGTACTGAAGCATGGCGAGCTTGTTGGCCTTCTCGGTTTCGTGAACGCCCTCCGAAAGGTATTGCACTCGAACCTTCTCCTTGAGGAAGGCGACGATTCCATCTTCCACTTCCTTGTTGGCCTTGAGCA
>CAYSCH010000557.1:0-3360 GCA_964429355.1 uncultured Planctomycetaceae bacterium
GTCGCCCAGAAAGGGCTTTGTCGCTAGCCATGCCCTGGTTTTCTCGAGGCCACGCTTTGTCTTTTCTGAGATGTTGCAGGAAGGCCTCCGCCCAGTAGTAGTCGAGGTTGACATAGGGCTTCTCAACCGACTCTTGGAACTCTTGTTCCGCGCGCTTGCGATCGCCGTCACCGACCGCCATGAGCCCTAAGATCTGGTGTGTGATCAAACTGCCAGCGCGATCAGATTGTTCCAAGTCCGGAGCTTCCCATTCTCCGATGATCTTCATCAGCCGCTCCTCCCCAAATTCGGACTCTGTGCTTCGTAATCGACAGTCGCCCTCGTCCCATTTCTTGCGCCACTCCCGAGCTACCGCTCTTGCAGTGTCCTTCTCTCCGAGCAGCAGCGGGATGTACACGTCCATGTAACGATCCGACATCGAGGATTCGTTGTTGTCACGGAGTTCTTGAAAGATCTCCATGGCCTGTTTCTTCTTGCCGGGAATGTCGGTCAAAAGATAGGCCTTGGCCGCACGTATCCAGCGATGCCCCCCAACCTCAGGAAGGCTGTCGAGGAGAGCGAACATGTCTTCGGCCGAGCGGTCTCGATACAGTCGGCCAATCGCGGTCCATGAGTAAAGTCCATTCCCATGCTCCAGGAGTTGTTTCCACAGTGCTTCTGCGGCCTTCTGGTCGCCGATGACGTCGAAGTATTGCGCCCTCATCGCCATGCCCAGATGGAAGTTGGGAAACCGACTCAGTTGTTCGGCGGCAGCGTCAGCCGACTTCCGAAGCTCCGAGTATTCCAGTCCGTCAGCTTGATTGAGTTCAATCAAGCATTTTCGCGCAAAGAGATTTACTTCCACGGTAAAGAAGCTGTCCGGCACGAATTCCTTCGTCGCCGTGACTTTCCGCACGGCGTCCTCCAACAGTCTTCGGGCTTTCTTCCGGTCTTTGTCGGCAACGCCAAGATGCGCCCAGATGTCCGCCAGTACGGAATGGCAAAAGAGCCACGTCGGATGGCGAGCGACAACTTCAGACAGTTCTTTCTCGGCCCTATGACAATCGAGAAAGACCAAACCGTAGCCGACGAACGCTTTGTCAAGGTCGTGGAACTTTCCGGCCCTCGGTTCTGCGTTTCTCACACGATTACCAGCCTCCATTGCCGCGTTCCAGTCGCCTTGATGCATGAGCAACGTCGACCACAGTGCCACCGCCGGTATGCTCGCTGATTCCTGGTCAACGATGGGTTTCAAAATGCGATGAGCCTCTACGTAGTCTGCTCTATGCAAGCAGGCAGCAGCCACGAGCACGGCTGGCCATTCGTCCTGGGCGCCAAAGAGATCCTGATACTCAGAGACGGTCTTGCGGACTTCTTCGACTTGCCCGGAAAAGGCCTGTAACAGGGCCTGCCCAATCACCAGTTCTTTTGCCTGCACCGCGAGGCTAAGTGCCCGCCGCTCTTGCTCTAACGCTCTAGATTCCGACAGCCGAGCCGCTACAGCTTGTTCCCTTGCCTCTTGAAACCCCCTGATCGCTACGGCCAAGCCCAGAGACAACGCAACAATAATCGCTGCAATGCTCGTTGTGAGGGTTTTGTTGCGTTCGTAGAACTTCCGCAACTGATACCACCTGGACGGGGCGCGAGCTTCCACCAGTTCGTGATTCAGAAACCGCTCGACATCGTCGGCGAGTCGGCTTGCCGAATCATATCGGCGAGATCTCTCCTTGGCTAATGCTTTCATCACAATCCAATCGAGATCACCACGGATCTCCGCCGCAAGCCTTTCAGACGCCATGCCACGATACGCCGCCATTGCCGTCGCCCGCTCGCCCAGGCTGCTCAACCGCGTGCTTGGCTTAAGCGGCTCTTCCTCTCGGATGATCCGGAGCGTCTCGTCCAACGCCGCGGACCGCAGCCGACCGCTTTCCACCGGAGTCACTCCCGTCAACAATTCATAGAGAATCACTCCTAGCGAGTAGACGTCGCTGCGAGTGTCTACGTCCAACTGGTTCAGCACCGCCTGCTCGGGACTCATGTACTCCAAGGTGCCCAGGATCTGACCGATCTGGGTGAACAGGGTCTTCTCCGTGAGAGGTTGGTTGGTGGTCTTGGCAACGCCGAAATCGATGATTTTGGGCACGGGCCGATCGTCGTACAAAGCCACTAATACGTTGGACGGCTTGAGGTCGCGGTGGATGATCCCCTTCTGGTGCGCATGCTGTACGGCTCGGCACACTGATACGATAAGCTCCAGCCGCTGCCGGGTGGTGAGCCGGTTCTCGTCGCAGAATCGTGTGATGGGGATGCCCTTAACCAGTTCCATAACGAAGTAAGGCCGGCCCGTGTCGGTGCAGCCGGCGTCAAGCACGCGGGCGATGTTCGGATGGTCCATCATCGCCAAGGCCTGCCGCTCGGCTTCAAACCGAGCGATGAACTGTCGGGTGTCCATTCCTTGCTTGATGATCTTCAGCGCTACGCGCCGCTTGACCGGTTCGGTCTGCTCGGCCATGAACACGGTTCCCATACCTCCTTCCCCGAGTTCCTGCAGGAGCTTGTAGCGGCCGACCACCGTGCCGACTCGCTCGGCGATTCCCGGCATGTCAGAGGTGGACGGCGGACCACCGACCGGGGAGTCCAGAAAACTGCCCGCATTGCCGTCGGCTTCAATCAACTCCTCAACCATGCGGCGAAGGTCGGCATCGCCCGCACAGGCCTTGTCCAGGTAGTTGGCTCGGGCCTCGGGCGAGGCCATCTGTAGCGCCGCGGCAAAGATCGTTTCCACTTTGTCCGATCGCTCGTTCATGACTTGCGTCTCCTCAATCATGGAGTCACAGGGGGCCGTTCGAACGCTATTGCTCGCGATTGTTGCGTACAGCCCGATACAACCAAGCCCTGGCGTAGGCCCAGTGCCGCGAGGCAGTGGCTCGGGATATGCCCAAGGCCTCGGCCGCGTCCTCGAGCGACAGCCCGGCAAAATAGCGGAGCCTGACGAGTTCAGCCTTGTCGGGGGCCTCGGCGGCCAACCGCGTGAGGGCCTCGTCGATCATCAGCACATCGTCCGTAGAAACCGATTCCGGCGCAACCACGTCGTCCAACGGATCGCGAGCAGGTGCGCGGGCTTGCTTGCGGGCCCGATCGATGAGGATCCTCCGCATGGCCTCGGCCGCAGCGGCAAAGAAGTGGCGGCGGTTCTCCCACGACTGCTTAGCCTCGCCGCCGACCAGCCGCAAATAGGCCTCGTGAACGAGCGCCGTCGCCTGGAGTGTTTGCCCAGGCTTCTCTCTCGCCATGCGGCAAGCCGCCAGCCGTCGTAACTCCTCGTAGACCAGCGGCAGCAACTGCTCCGCCGCCGCACAGTCGCCCTGCTGGATGGCATCG
>CAYSCH010000557.1:3370-4531 GCA_964429355.1 uncultured Planctomycetaceae bacterium
ATCGAGGATTTGAGTGATTTCTTGCATGGGACACCGCGGGTATACAAATTCGGCGTTCTACGACTCCGCTATGCCAGGGCACGGCTCGACGCCCTAGTTGGTTCCGTCGCGCGTTGACGCGTCCGTTTCCCGCACGGGCAGCGTTCCCGTCGGTTGGCGCCCTGCCCGATGCCTGCCCATATTCCATAGCGCTTTGGTGGCCAAGGAATGTCTTGGCCTGCCAGTCGGGTGGTAAGGTAGTCTTCGGTCTCCCGAGTCATCCGGGCGCGCAATTCCAAGGGCGTGACGTGGACCGCCCGCATTTGCCGCATGGCTCCTGTCATCTTCATTCTCTACCTTTCGATTAAGCTCTGCCAGTTAGTGGCCATCAGCCCGTGCCGATCCCAAGTAGCCAAGGTGGCCATTTCTAGCCCCCACTTGGGGTTGGGGACACGTCCTCGAGTATTGGCCCGCCATGAAGTAATGCGATGTATCAGCTCGGCGCGCCTCACGAATTCTGTGCAAAACGCCTTCGATTTTGACAACCGAGTGAATTCTGCATAAGGCACCAATGGACGTAGATCCGACGGCGGCTCACCCGTTCGTCCGGTTGCCGATCGACACGCCGCCGTCCCCTCAGCGATCGCTTCGCGGGTTGGGAGTCGTCAATTCGACTGGGTACGGAACGCCAGGCGCGCCGCGACGATGTTCGTGCAGTCGTCGCAAGCGATCGAGTTCCTCGGCGTCGGCCCAGATGATGAACCGCCGGTACGCAAGCGTCACCTTGCGAACATGCACCCACCCTTTGCGACACCAACCGCGAAGTGTCGCCGAAGGCATCTTCAGTTCCAAGGCCAACTCTTCCAGCCACCACTCGTTCGGCTTGTGGAAACCTGCGTCGATGGCAGCATCCCGGCGCGGCCGCCTGGTGAGACCTTGGCGAGAGAGCATCGACCGCACGGTCCCCGCGTTGAATGCGTGCCCGCGCTGCGGTGAGTGGAAGCCCTCTGCATTGAGTGGCGGTGAGGAGTTCTCCTCGCTATGGCCGGCATCCCGAAGCTCCTTCAATCGGGCGATCAGCCGGCTGTAATCGCGAAGGTCCGTATATCGCCAGATGGAGCGACGTATCTCGTGCTGGCTCACGTAGCCGCCGATCCAATGGATCGTCACGTCGACGACTTC
>CAYSCH010000558.1:0-4529 GCA_964429355.1 uncultured Planctomycetaceae bacterium
TGACCGTGGGCCTGGCGGATGGGATCCACACCCCGTCGAGCTTCTTCCTGATGATCATTCCCGATTTTCAGGGGGAGAAGCAGAAGCCGTTCATCTACGCGGACTGCGCTGTGAACATCGCGCCCACGCCGTCGGAGTTGGCCGACATTGCGATCGCGTCGGAGAAGAGTGCCAGGAAGCTCCTTCCCGAGGTGCCGCGGGTGGCCTTGCTTTCGTTTTCGACGAAGGGAAGTGCGTCCCATGTGAATGTTGACCACGTGAGCGAGGCGCTGGTGCTCGTCAAGCAGAGGGCGGCCGAGCTGAAGATCGACGGTGAATTTCAGGCAGACGCCGCTATTATTCCCTCAGTGGCCGCCAAGAAGGTGAAGCAACCCAGCGAAGTGGTCGGACATGCCAATGTGCTGATCTTCCCGGACCTGAACTCGGGAAACATCGCCTACAAGCTGACCCAGTACATGGCCGGCGCCAAGGCGATCGGCCCGTTTCTGCAGGGGTTTGCCAAGCCGATCAGCGACCTGTCGCGAGGAGCCACGGTTGAAGACATCGTGGCCACCACCGCGATCTGCCTGGCCCAAGTGGAGTAGGTACGGGCCTGAGGGTCGCTCCCTACTGTCCAGTATTCGTTTTGCGGGAGGAGCACGGCGTAGCGGCCACTAAGAAGACGCGACGGTCGTTTATTGAGCGGGGCTTGTGCCTGATTGGGAGAGGGAGAGCGTACCATGAAGGTGTTGGTGGTGAATTGTGGAAGTTCCTCCATCAAGTATCAGCTCTACGAGATGCCGGAGAAACGCGTGATTTCGAAAGGCATCGTGGAGCGGATCGGGGAGAATCTCGCCGCCCTGGAGCATCACTATGCCGACGAGGTGCGCCGCCTGGAGGGCCAGATTGCCGATCACGAGGAAGGCATGGCCCTGATTCTCGAGACGCTCACCGGGCCGGATGGAGTCTTGGAAAGCGCGGAGGAGATCGGTGCGATCGGGCACCGCGTGGTGCACGGCGGCGAGGAGTTTACCGGGTCGGTTCTGATCACTCCAGAGGTAATCGCCTCGATCGAACGGTTCGCCGACCTGGCGCCGTTGCACAATCCGCCCAATCTCACCGGCATTCGAGCAGCCATGCACGAACTGCCCAGCGTTCCCCAGGTAGCCTGCTTCGATACGGCCTTTCACGCGACCATTCCTGAAGTGGCCTACACCTACGCGTTGCCCTACCAGCTCTACGAGAAATACGGCCTCCGGCGCTACGGATTCCACGGCACAAGCCACCGCTATGTGGCTCGCCGCGCCGCCGAATTACTGGGAATCGACAAGTACGCGATCAACTGCATCACCGTTCACCTGGGAAACGGCAGCTCGATGACCGCCGTGCGAGAAGGGCGATCGGTCGACACTTCCATGGGGCTGACGCCCCTGGAAGGTCTGGTGATGGGAACCCGTACCGGTGATTTTGACCCGGCGATCCTGTTCTACCTTGCCGATCGCGGGTACGATGTGACGTCGCTCAACAAGCTCTGCAACAAGCAATCGGGATTGCTGGGGATCAGCGGCCATTCGAACGACATGCGGGCATTGCTCGAGCGAAGCGCGCAAGGGGATCGTCGATCCGGGCTGGCGATCGACGTCTTCTGCTATCGAATCAAGAAATACATCGGGATGTACACCGCCGTGCTGGGACGCGTGGATGCCGTCGTCTTCACCGGCGGTATCGGCGAGAACGCCTCTGCCGTGCGGGCCGGCGCCTGCTGTGATCTGGAGTCACTCGGCATCATGCTGGATCCGGTTCAAAACGAAAAGATCGTTGCTCGGCGCGAGGGCGCCATCAGTAGCCCCGGCAGTCCAACCGCGGTCCTGGTTATTCCTACAGATGAAGAAGCGGCGATTGCCGACGACACCTATCGGATTA
This sequence comes from uncultured Planctomycetaceae bacterium, assembly GCA_964429355.1. GTDB lineage: Bacteria > Planctomycetota > Planctomycetia > Pirellulales > Thermoguttaceae > JAAYAY01. Next base: position 1,903 of record CAYSCH010000558.1, read on the forward strand.
TGAGGAGCAATCCATGTCTGACACCGTGAGTTTTCGCCCCCTGACCCAGGAAGAAATCGAGACGCTCACCCAACGGGGTTGCACTTCGGCCGATTGGGGGCTTGTCGAGGTTGCTCCGGGTTTCCGCCCCGAGCGAGTGAGAAACGTGCTGTTTGGAGGCACCGTGAGGCTGGGTGCCAATGGCGGCACGCTGATGGATGCGGCCGGGATCGAGAAGCCCTGCGGAATCGAGGGGGCGTCGATCTACGCCTGCTCGATCGGCAACGACGTCCGCATCGCCGGGGTCGGCGTACACATCGCTCGCTACGAGATCGGCGACGGAGCGTGCCTTGAAAATGTGGGGACCGTTGAGACCCGCGAGGGCGCGACGTTTGGCAACGGCGTTGCGATCGAGGTGCTCAACGAGGGGGGCGGGCGCGAAGTCGTGCTGTTCGACCGTCTCGACAGCCAGTTTGCCCATCTCCTCTGCCTTCACCGCTACCGCCCGGGGTTGACTGAAAGACTTCTCGCCTTCGCCAAGGGCGAAGCGGCCAGAGCCAAACTGCCCCGCGGCCGCATTGGGGCTGGCGCCCGCATCCGCAACACGAAGTGCATTGTCGACGTCAACATCGGCCAGGACGCCGTCGTGGACGGGGCTGCACTGCTCGCCAACGGCACCGTGCTCAGCAGCAAGCTGGCCCCCACGCGAATCGGTTGCGACGTGCAGGCGGAGGATTTCATCATCGCCGAGGGCGCGAAGGTGACCGGCGGGGCCATCGTGGCGAAGACCTTTATCGGCCAGGGCTGCCAGATCGGCAAGCAGTTTTCCAGTGAGGGCTCGCTGTTCTTTGCCAACTGTGAAGGCTTCCATGGGGAGGCGTGCAGCGTGTTTGCCGGCCCCTACACGGTGACCCATCACAAATCGACGCTGCTGATCGCGGGACTGTTCAGCTTCTACAATGCGGGCAGCGGCACGAACCAGTCGAATCACCTCTACAAACTCGGCCCGGTACACGAGGGCAAGCTCGAACGGGGCTGCAAGACGGGTTCCTTCAGCTACATGATGTGGCCCTGCCGTGTGGGACCGTTCAGTGTCGTGTTGGGAAAGCACACGCGCACCTTCGACACGTCGGACTTTCCCTTCAGCTACCTGGAAGCGACCCCTTCCGGCCGTTGCCAGATGACCCCGGGGTTCAATTTCACCACGGTCGGCACGGTACGCGACGGGGCCAAGTGGCCTGCCCGCGACCGCCGGCGGGGCGTGCTGCGAGATCGGATCAGCTTCGACGTATTCAGTCCTCTGACGGTGGGGCGCATGATTCGGGGCTCCGATCGCATGAATGAACTTCTCGAGAAGACCGAACGGAGTGTCGATCTGGTGAACCTCAGCGGCACCGACGTGAAGCGGATCCTGTTGCGTACCGGGCAGAAGTTCTATCGTTCGGCGATTTCCATGTACCTGCTCGACAAGGTTCTCGCGCGGGCGGAGGCGTCCATCGCTCAGCCGGGGTCTTCGCTCGCCGCAGGCTTTGCCGTGGCGGACACTGCGGTCTACGACGACGAGTGGGTCGATATCGGTGGCCAGTTGATGCCGCGACGCCGGCTCGACGAACTCTGTGCCGGGATCGTCGAAGGCCGGGTGGCCGACCTGGACAGCATGAATCGCGAACTGGATGCGATTCTCCTGGCGTACGACGCCGATGAATGGGCCTGGATCAGCCAGGCCTACGCCCGAGTCTTCGGTAAACGCCTTGAGGATCTGACGATCCAGGACACCGTGGATTTGGCCGACGAACTGCTGAAGACGCGGCAGAAGTTCCTCAAGCTCGTGCTCAACGACGCCTCGAAAGAATTCGAGCACGTGGTTGCTACGGGGTTTGGACAGGACGGGCGCGCGGACGACGTGGCCGCCGATTTTCAGGCCGTCCGCGGCGACTATGGCGGGAACAAGTTCGTCCGAGAGATGGAGACCCAACTCTCCGCCGTGGCCCAGCGAGTGGAGCAATACAAGCAGGCAGTGGCCGGCCGGTGAGGTGTGACAGCGGTCAATCGTAGTGGAATTTACCTGGCGTTCATGGGAAGGGGATTCTTGAAATGGCAAGCGACGTGCGAGAGCGGGTGATCAAGGTTGTGGCCGAGACACTGAAGCTCGAACCGGCCCAGATCAGCGACCGGTCGAAATTTGTCGAAGACCTGGGGGCGGAATCGATGCAGAGCGTCGAACTGATCGCCGCCTTTGAAGAGGAATTTGACATTGAGATGGACGAGGAGGAAGCCCTCGACGTGAAGACGGTAGGCAAGGCCGTCGATTTCATTGAGGCCCACCTCGGGTGAAGCGTGGTGGAGGAACGTGTTCATCTTCCAGGTCGTGCCCGGCCGGCCTCGTCTTGGAGCGTCGCACTCATAGAATGATGGGTGCCGGGATCTGACCTGGATCCGCTGGGGTTTGGCCTCCAAAATCAGCGAAACCTGCTCTGTGCAAAAGGAAATCCGTGACACAAACCATGAAAGCGCTCGTCAAGTCGAAAGCCGAACGCGGCCTGACCCTGGAGGATGTGCCGATACCGGAGATCGGGATCAACGACGTGCTGATCGAGATCCTGCGAACCGGGATCTGCGGCACGGATGTGCACATCTACAACTGGGAC
>CAYSCH010000559.1:0-4507 GCA_964429355.1 uncultured Planctomycetaceae bacterium
GGCGTAGGCGCCCGGCACCTCCTTGTAGTGATCGGCCGGATTGACCTTGTAGGACACGAGGAACTGATGATCGTTCACGGGATACGGGTGGGTGTAAAGGTGGCCGCTCTGGCCGTTCTTGTCGTGAACGTACTGCCCGTCGGCCTGGAGAAAATGCCAACCCGGCTCGGTGCGGCGCTCGACAAACACCCGGGGTGTGATGTTGGTGATGGGAAAGCGAGCATCGCACTGCACGTAATCGGGCGAGTTCGGATCGGGACCACGCACGCGGCTGCGGTGCCTGGTGTCGACGAGCATGATGGCGCCAAAGCACCCACCCTGCGGAAAGTGGCAGGTGCCCACGCACACCAGCCGGGTCTCGTCGTCGGGGATCGGCTGGGGATACATGTAGACCGTCGTCGTGTCGTCGGCAATGCCGTAGAGCTCCTGCGGCTTGCTCCCGTCGGGGTTCATCGACCAGATCGTCTTGGCCACACGGGCGCCCTTGTCGACGTACTCCCAGCGGTGGTACATCACACGCCCGTCGCTCAAGACGACGGGGCAGAACTCGCTCACCGGGCTCTTGGTGATCTGGGCCACATCTGTGCCGTCGGCGTTCATCGTGTGCAGAGCCGGCGCCACGAGTGCGGCCGAACCGCCACACAGGATCGTGTGCTCGCAACGGGTCGATGAAAAGATGATCCGGCCGTCGGGCAGGTAGCAGGGATGGATGTCGTCGGTGTGCCAGGGGTTGCCCCAACGGGCGACCTTTTCGGCTTCATCGGCGGGGGGAAAGGAAACCTGCCTGAGTCCGCTGCCGTCGATGCCAACCTCCCAGATGCGAAAACCCGAGTCGGGAGTCTCCCGAAAATCGAACAGCACCTTCTTCGCGTCGAACGACAGGCTGATCTTGCCAATGAACCCCTTGCCGCCGGGCAATTGGGCCGCCGTGATGACGGGCCGCTCCTGCCGGGTGCGGAGGTTGTAGACGCAGATGCTGTTCTCCCCCAGGAACCGGTCGGGGCTGGTGCCGTTGTTGATGTCGGTGTAATAGTGGTCGGAAGAGTAGGGCTTGCGTTTGACGAACACCAGCTCGTCGAAGCCGAGGTCGTCGGCGGTGACCTGCGCGGCGGGCTGCTCCGCTTCCGCAAAAGGCGGGGTCGTGCCGGGCAGCAGGGCCAACAAGGCAATCAGAATCACCAGTCTCGAAAAATGCCACATGGCAAAACCCTCTTGGATCTGGTTGCGAGGAAAGGTCGGCAAGTCACAGGCTGATCGTACCCCTCCGCGAGGTACGCCGTCAAGTTCGCCAGCTTGCATGGGAGATTGCGATACGGGAGAATGCCTGATCGGCAGGATCGGTGGCCGAACATGTCGCAGAGGGCGGCAGGGCCGCCAGCGGGCACCGACCGAAGGTTGGTCGCGAGCTACCGCTCGGCTCGAGTGGCCTGCTCCCGGCAAGTCGCGGATCTTTGTGAAAAACTTCACGATCTTTGAGGTTAGTAGTACAGAGTCGCCTTGCGCTCGATCCAACGACGTTGGTCTGGACAGCAAATTGCCACACCTGTTCGGTTGCCATTCCTGAGTTGCCATGACAGGCAAGCCAGTCGCGGCTTCCGTTGCACGAGTGAAGGAGAATCCAGGATGAGCAATCGTCGAACCTTCTTGAGGCAAGCCGCCGTGGCCACGGGGACGGCGCTGGGGATGGCCACGGCATCTGCCACCGCCCTGGGATCCAACGAGAGGATCCGCATCGGCGTTGCCGGTTTGAGCCGCGGCCGGAATCTGTGCGACGCCTTCGCGAAGCAGGCCGACGCCGAGCTCGTCTATCTGTGCGAGACCGACAGGAAGCGACTCGACGACGCCCGGAAGCGGTTCGAAGTGGCCCATGCCGTGGGCGATTTTCGCAAGATCCTCGACGATCCGTCGATCGATGCGATCGCGATCGCCACGCCCGACCATTGGCACACGCCCATGGCGATGCTCGCGCTCCAGGCCGGAAAGCACGTTTATGTCGAGAAGCCGCCGACCCACAACATTCGTGAAGGGCGGCTGCTCGTCGATGCGGCCAAGAAGTACAACCGCGTCGTACAGGTCGGCACCCAGAACCGCTCCAATGAAGGGGTGGCCGAGGCCGTCCAGTTGATTCGCGAAGGAGTCATCGGCGACGTGTTGATGGTCAAGGTGATCAACAGCCAGCGCCGGGCGAGTATTGGCCACGCCGAGCCGTGCGATCCGCCCGACACGATCGATTACGACATGTGGGTCGGCCCTGCCGCCTGGCTCCCCTACCAGCCGAACCGGCTCCACTACGGCTGGCACTGGTTCAGAAATTTCGGCACCGGCGACATGGGCAACGACGGAGTCCACGATCTCGACATCGGCCGTTGGGGGCTGGGCGTCGACTGCCATCCCTCCCGCGTGAGCGGCTACGGGCAGAAGCTCTACTTCGACGACGACCAGGAGTTCCCCGACACGCAGTACATCACGTTTGAGGATCCCGGTGACGGCAAGCTGCGACAGCCGCGCCTGCTGGTGTTCGAACAGCGGATCTGGTCGCCCTACCGCCAGGAAGGATTCGAAAACGGCGACATCTTCTACGGCACCAAGGGAGTCCTGATGGTGGGCAAAGGGGACGGGTACTGGGTCTACGGCGAGAAGAACAGCCTCATCAAGGAGCGGCAGTTTCCCATGCCCGAAGAGGCCCACCAGAGGAACTTTCTCGACGCGATCCAGGGCAAGGCCGAGTTGAACGCCAATGCCGAGACCGGGCATCTTTCGGCCACGCTGTGCCATCTGGGCAACCTGAGCGTGCGCCTGGGGCGGGATCTCCATTTCGACCCCGAGAAGGAGGCATTCATCGACGACCCCGAGGCCGACAGACTCCTCGGCCGCGACTACCGCGAAGGACATTTTGCCACGCCGACTCTCTCGTAGCCGAACTCGCCAGAGTTTGGCCGTAATGTAAATAGCCTTATGGGATTTTCGGAAGAAGTTGCGGCAAGGCGCAGGAGAACTTGATGGGACGGGGCCGACAGAAAACCCGGACGGAACGCGAGCGCGGGGCAAGCCCACGCGGCTATCATTGTGGTGGCAAAGGGCCTTAAAGAACGCAGGCTAAAGCCTGTACTCCAACGAGCGCGGGGCAAGCCCACACGGCCATGTTCATAACCACTATTTCTCGGGGAATCACGCAAGGCCATTTACCACCGCACTGGTCAAGGTGTGAGATCTTCGTCAACACTTGCCAAAGTCTTGGCGACTTCGGCTACAAGAATGGGAGATAACAAGATGCATCGTCGCTTTTTTCTCAAGACCGCTGGGGTTGCAGCATTTGGCGCGTTGTCGATGGGATCGGTCACCGCGGCCGCGGAAGCCAAGAAGCGGAAGTTCACGCTCGACCTCAGTTGCGGCGCAATCGGTGTCGGGGGCGAGCTGCGCCAGTCGATCGCCTATGCCCACCAGTTCGGATTCGAGTCGGTTGATCCCTCGGGCGAAGTTATTGCCGGATTGTCGAAGACGGAACTCGACGAAGTGCTTGCCGACATGAAGGCCAAGAACCTGGTCTGGGGAGCGGCCGGACTGTCGGTCAACTTTCGGGCGGACGAGGCGGCGTTCAAGACCGGCATGGAATCGCTTCCGGCCATTGCCGCCGGACTCGAGAAGGCCGGCATCCACCGCATGGGCACCTGGCTCTCGCCCACCAGCGACCAATTGACCTACGTGGCCAATTTCCGTCAGCATGCCCGTCGCTTGCGGGAGGTCTGCAAGGTCCTCGGCGACCACGGGCTCCGGTTCGGCATGGAATACGTGGGCCCCATGACCTCCTGGACCAAAGGCCGTTATCCATTCATTCATACCATGGCCGAGACCAAGGACCTGATCGCCGAGATGGGGGTCGACAACGCGGGATTCGTGCTCGACAGTTGGCACTGGTACACGGCCGGCGATAAGGTCGAAGACCTGCTGTCGCTGAGGAACCAGGACGTCGTGGCCTGCGATCTGAACGACGCGCCGGCCGGCCTGGAGCGTAACGCCCAGATCGACAGCCAGCGGGAATTGCCCGCCGCGACCGGAGTGATCGATCTGAAGACCTTCCTGGGCGCCCTGGTTGAAATCGGCTACGACGGCCCGATCCGGGCCGAGCCCTTCAACAAACCCTTGAACGACCTGGACGACGAGGAGGCACTCTCCGCCACCGCCAAGGCAATGCGCAAGGCATTTGCTCTGGTCGAATAGACCGCAACCGGCCCCTTTCGCCCTGGCCGGAACGATGACCAGGGCGAAGCGGCGCGGACGCTATGCTCAATTGCCAAAGATCGAAGGGTAGGGGACGGGGGACGGGGGACAGGGGACAGGGGACAGGAGACGGGGGTCAGGAGTCAGGAGACGGGGGTCAGGAGTCAGGAGACGGGGGTCAGGAGTCAGGGGTCAGGGGACAGGGGTAAAAGTGTTTTATGGGTGGTGTGAACGTGATAGTTTTGGCACGCATGCTTATGTGATCCGAAAGTAGACTTGGGCGAGGGGG
>CAYSCH010000560.1:0-4496 GCA_964429355.1 uncultured Planctomycetaceae bacterium
GGCGTAGCGGCTGTGTGGGATCTGCCGGATCGCGGAACATCCCAAATACCGGGGAGCAATTGAACCGCCCGCGAATCTGCCCGGTCTCGGGAAGTCCGTTTGAGCGAAGGTATTTCCAATCCCACAGTTGAGTTGTAGCGGCAGGCCTTGAACCTTGCCAACTGCTGTCACTGCCAGCGATGATTTCCCGTCGGCATACGTGTAATTGGCGGGCTCGCGGGGGGAAGAGGGTGCTAGCACCGGGCAAGCTTACGATCAAGGCCGTTGCGGCAAAGCCAAACTCTCAAGATGAAGCAACTCCCATGTTCAAGCAGAAGCTTCCTGAGACGATTCACGGGCGTACGCCTGGGTGGACCGCCGTGATCTTGGCACTCGTCCTCAGCTTGGGTGGGGGGGTGATCCTGATCCACGTCGGCGCCGTGTGCAGTCTTCGTAGCCGGTTGCAGGGCGAAGCGGATCGGACTGCGCTGGCCCTGGCAGGTACCCTTGCCGCGCAAGTAGATGCCCACCCGCCGCGTCTGGTGAGTGGACCGGTCACCCTTGGCCAATGGGACGTGACGCGACGCCGGTTTCAACCCGGTGCTTCCGGCGTGAATGCGGTTCAGGTGGTTGTGGCAGGTCTGGAAGAGCGAGCGTCTCGCGACTGGTGGAGGCCGCCGTTGGTTCCGGATCGTGTTTCAGCGAAGACGCACGCGGTGGCGGCCATTCGACCTCGCGACATCGTGCTGGTCGTGGATCTCTCGAGTGCGATGTCAGGCGAGACGTGGCTGGCCGTCGAGACACTGTTGTCGGGGAAGGACTTGGCGGTTGCGGTCGACGGATCGCTTCGCGATCTCTACACCGATCTTGGATTCGAGGTCTATCCCGGTCCTCTTGAACCGTTCGGCGCACCTTGGCAGCTCGTCGAAAGCCGGAGAGGCTACGGGTCGCTGGTTTCTGAGGCCGGGCCCCTTGTTCACCAGTCAACGGACGAGCGATATCGGATTCTCCCCGGGGATCCGGTCTCGGAGCGGCGGCGGAAGGCCTATCTGGCCGTTATCGATCGACAGGTGATGCGGCTCATGCCCCAGGCCCTGCCAAGGCCCGATCGGCCGGAGAATTTTCAGTACTGGGCCGGCTATCTTGATGAGGTGCTCGCCTCAAGTGACCGATATTCGCAAATCGGATACCCGACCTACATCCGGTACATGCTTAAGCAGGGGCGCAGTATCCAGGCTGGCGGTCAGCACGTGCCGTTATCGCAATTCAGCGATGCGTGCATGTGGCACTCGGACGTTGTAGGAGGGACGCGTTACAGTTGCCCGCCCCGTACGGAGCCCATGCATCGCGTACGGCGCGGACTGCTCAGGGCACTGGAAGATGTCGCAGTCCGCAACAATGCGATCGAACCGAGTTCGAATCGGGATCGCGTGGCGATCATCACATTTGACTCCCTGAGTCCGGGTAGGGCGTGGCTCGAACAACCGCTCAGCAGCGACTACGAGGCGGTTTCGAAGAAACTCGCACGACTACAATCTCTTGGAGAACGAGCCCAAGCCACGGCTGGCCTGGAGGCCCTTCAGCTTGCGGAGAGCATCCTCCGGAGATCGCTTCGCGAGACCTGCTTGGGATGCGAAGTGAGCCCGCTGGTAGTGTTTGTTACGACCAGGCCGACCGACGGTCAAGACGCCATCCATGAACAGATCGCACGAATGACCCGAATCGGACAATTCGTGAAGGTCCTTCCGGTCGGTTGTTCAGCCGAAACGGCGACAACGAGCTTTTCGGATACGAATCGCAAATCGCCGTATTTCATCGCGGCGGGAGATCTTTCGAGTGGAATCGGAACCCAAATGGGAGGCCTGCAGGAATCGAGTTTCAGGGAAGCAGTTGCCTCCGCATCCGTAACGCTGGTGGAGTGATGTTTCCGGGGTCTGGCACGCGGGCCGAGAGTTGGTCGAGGTCGTCAAATCGGAGAAGGTCCTATGTCGGAGTCTCAGTCGATACTCGTTGACTGCATCACGTTGCATCACCATTACCGCGGATGGATGCGCAGCAATGGGACGCGGCTTTCGGATGAGCTGAGCAGCACTCAGAGCGATTCCATCGTGTTGAGAGACGTGCAGATCACCGCGGCAGGACGGAGTGGGCCTTCGCTGGAATGCTCGGAACTGACTCTGATGAAAGAGCGAATCCTGATTGCGATGCCGCGCGATGCGTGTGAGAGGTCACCTGCCGAACGGATCAACAAGTTTCAGAAGAAAGACCGCCACGGGGTCGTGATCGTGTTGCCGGGCCACATCCTTTCCGGCGTGATGCAGCTTCGGAAGGTTGCGGTTCCCTGGTCGGTGCTCAAAGAGAGTGGTTCCCTGCAACGGTTCATCGGCCTGACAGACGTGACGGTTCACAACGCCGTGTTCCGCCTGGCGCCGAAGGAGTGTCCGGTGGCCATAATTCATCGCGATGCCGTGGAGGCGATTGAGTTGACCGCTACTCCGTTGAAAGAATCTGCTCCGGTCGAGGCTCTGGCCGATTGACGGTACCTTTCGCTACTGAGGATTTCCGGCAACCGGATACTGCCGGCAGCCGGACGTCCACCGCTTCACAAACCTGTTTCCCGCAGCAGCGCCGCTATTGGGCGGTGCGGCGCAGGTTTGAGAACAACCGGGCAAAATCCGCGTGTTTGAGCTTCGGGACCGGAGGCTTGGAGTGGATGCCGAGCGTGTGAATCTCCGCTGGAGATTCGTCGACCGTCGCTTCGGCGGCGACCGGCTGCAGCGTAGTCTGCGGTGTTAGCGAGCTGGGAGACTGCGGCATGTTGGCAGTGGTTTCCGCAGCCAACGGCGAGTCGGTTGCCGGCCTCACTTGGACGTCGTCCTGGGTACCGAGCGGATTCTCGACACGCACAGGCCGAGCCGGTTCGTCCATGGATGCCGTTTCTTCCTCGAAGTCCGCTCGCGTGTATCGGTCAACGACATGCTCCTCTTCCTGGAACTGCTCGTTGAGCAAGTCGGCCGGATCATGGAACACCAGTTCGATCTCCGGGCCGATCGAACCGGCCGGTTGAAAGTCGTCGTCGAGTTGTTCAAGCGATTCCTCGATGGTGTTCAGACGCCGGCTGGATTGCTCCATCAGATCGTCGTCGTCGGGCGTGACCCGCAGTGCGCGCACACTGTACGCCTCTTCCAGGTTGTGCTGGTCGGGCAATTCCAGAACCGAATCGCTGTCGTCCAGCCCACCAAACTCAATGATGTTCCCCGTCGACGCTTCGTCCTTGTTGACGTTCCAGGGGGTGGGGAGTTGCTGCAGATCGGCCCACGCCTCCTCCACGACGGCACGGTCGATCTTTGTCCGGCCATCGGCGAAAGCCAGGATCATGGCGTGATCGCAAAGCTGATTGATCAAACGGGGAACGCCATCGGTTGCCTGGTAGACCGCGTCGCAAGCTTCGCCGGTGAACAGCATATTGGAGCTCGATGCGGCAGCCAACTGGCAATGAATACACTCGCGGGTCTCGGTTCGATTCATGGCCTCGACGTAGCAGCGGGCAACGATTCGCTGACTGAACGACTCGAGCCTGGGATCGGTCAGTCGTTCCTCCAGCAGCGGTCCGCCGAGCAGGACCAGACGCGAGCAGGGCTGCCCGTCGGCCGAAAGATTCGTTGTCATCCGCAATTCGTCGAGCAGTCGCATGGGCAATGCATCGGCTTCATCGGCGATCAGCAGCATTGGCCTTCGGTCTTCGGAACGGCTGAGGTATTCCGTCAGCGAGAGCCGAAGCTCGCCCTCGTCCATCTGCCGAAAAGGTCGTCCCAGCCCGAAGAGAATCGCCTGGAGGAGTGCCCGTCGCGAATCGAGACGGCCGCTCGCCAGACGCACGACGTACATTGCCTGGCGAAACCGCTCTGCCAGGATCTGCCCAAGGAGCGTCTTGCCGCAACCGGTCGGACCGACGACAACCGCAACCCCCTCGCCCCGTTCCACACAACGAATCACCGTCTGACGGGCATACTCAGCCGCTGCTGCGGGGTAGTACAGCTCCGGCTGCGGAATTGGCGAAAAGGGACGGCGCGAGAGCCCGAATGATGCTTCGTACATTGCCTGGCCTTCCTGGCTTGCTGGATTCGGCAGGGCTGGGGTACCCTGGACGCAATCCGTGCGTCGCAACCACATGGGCTGCCTTATCTTAGTTCGGCAGCCGAAGGCATGTTGCTTAAGCGGCTTCCCCGCACGGACGTGAGCCGTCAAACGCCTGCTCCCCCAAACGGCGGAACAGCCGAGCTCTCCAGACGCGTCAACGTGGGGTGTCTTCTCCATCGTCAGGACCTGCCGGCCCTTGGGGGGGCTTTTGCGGATCAGGGAAGCGTGAGCCAGTTCCGTGCCGTCTGGCTGCAAAGTGGCCTGTCCGCCGTCGCTGCAGCAGCTTGCAATTGGCTGCCGCCTGCGCCACGATGATTCTGGTCGCCTGCCCGCCAACGCGGGGGCGCGCGTGGTTGCCGTGGATCGTATATCTTGGG
>CAYSCH010000561.1:0-4479 GCA_964429355.1 uncultured Planctomycetaceae bacterium
GCTCATCACGGCGGAGCGTGATGGCTACTATTGTTGGAATCACGCAAGGGCATTTAGAATGACCACTCTTGCCAAATTCAGCCGTGCCGGGAAGCGCATGGGGTTTCCTGGCTGTCAGAATCGGGTCGCGTGCCCGGAATTCCGCCTATGGATTTGGTACTGTGTCCCCCGAACTCCCCCCGGACTCCTGTGCTGGGGGATCACGAGGGAACGATCCGGGACCTGGTCGATTCGACCGGTATCGTCCAGGAGCACCGGCAGGCCGAGTTTTTCGGATCGAGTTTCGTCAAGTTCGGGATAGTCAGCCAGAGACACGGACGACATTCTGAGGTGTCGCGAGCGGAGGCGCAGAGGCGCGGAGCCGACCTTGAGCCCCTCGGCGCGAAACGCCTCGACGTACTCCTTGACCAGGTCCTTGTGACAGGGGGTGTTCGTCGATCTGTAGTCGGTGAATTGCGAGTCGAACAGGCAGAAGCCTTCGTGGTGCTTGGCCGTGAGCACGACGTACTTCATGCCGGCCTCTTTCGCCATCCTGGCCCAATCGTGGGGATTGTGAAAAAGCGAGGTTCTCGCGAGGGGCGATTCCCGACGGCGACGTCCGTTTGTTTTCCTGCGTCCGCCCGCACGGCTTGCATGGACCGCGATTCTGCCCATAATCGAGGGGCAACCGGACGGACTGGCCCGGCCGTGCGGACGCTTACCGAGTCAGGCAAGGAGATCGAAATGAAACGTGTGCTTTCGGCTGTTCTGGCGATTGTTTTCCTGTTGGCCGGCAGTGTCCGGGCCGAACTGTTCCAGGACGGCGAAACGGTGTGCTTTCTGGGCGATAGCATCACCCACGGCCGCCAGTATCACAGCATGATCTACGCCTATTATCTGACCCGCTTCCCCGACCGTACGATCCATTTCGTGAATGCCGGGATTGCCGGCGACAGTGCAGGTGGTGCGGCGGGGCGACTGGAAGAAGACGTTATTTCGAAGTCGCCGTCGACGGTTGTCGTGATGCTGGGGATGAACGACGTGGGACGCGGGAACTACGTTGCCGACCCCAACGAAAAACGGCTCGAGTTTCAGCGGGCATCGCTCGATCGGTACGCCGTCAATATGGACAAATTGCTCGAACGTCTGAGTGGCGAAACCTCCGCGAAGTTCTTGCTGCTGACGCCCTCGCCCTTCGATCAGACATGCGTCAATCCGCTTGACAACAACCAGCCGGGCTGCAACGACGGATTGGCGAGATGCGCAGAACTCGTGCGCGAGCTCGCCGCGAAATACCACGCCCAGGTGATCGACCTGCACGGGCCCATGACGGCATTCAATCTGCGGCAGCAGAAGAGCGACCCGACCTACACGCTGATCGGGCCGGACCGGGTCCATCCCGGACTTCCCGGAAACCTGATGATGGCGTGGCTGTTCTTAAGCGCGCAGGGCGCGCCGGCGCTGGTGTCGAATATCGTGTTCGACGCAGGCGAGGGACGTATCGTGGAAGCGGCGAACGCCACGGTCAGCGATGTTCGGCGCGAAGGCGAGGGCTGGACCTTCACGGTGCTCGAAAAGGCGTTGCCCTATCCGGTCGATGCGGAGGCACGCGGACTTCTCGATGCCATTCCGTTGGAAGAGAAGCTGAATCAGGAAATCGTTCAGATCAAGGGACTGGCCGATGGCTCCCATCTTTTGCTGATCGACGGCCAGCGGGTCGCCTGCCACACGGCGGCCGACTGGTCGAACGGAGTCAACCTGGCCTTCAACGAGGCGGCGCCCCAGGTGAAACAAGCGGCAAAAGTGGCGGAAATCAACGAGACGCGTCGACGTGCCGAAGTGAGATTGCGGGGCTACGCCTGCGTTCGCTGGTTCCTGCGCCACCGCCGTATCGATCCCGATGATTTGTCGGCCGTCAGGACGTATGCAGAAACGGAGATGGCCAAGACCGGCTACTATGAGGGCCAGGTGCCAACCTATCTCAAGGAATGGGAGAAACGGGATGAAGTCATCGCTCAAGTGACCGCGTTGGAGCAAGAGACATTGCAGGCACGAATCCCGGCTCCTCACCACTACGAAATACGCCCTGAGCGTTGACGTCGTGAGCGTTTCAAGTGTTGGTCAGCGTGAGATCCGCCTTCTGAATTGGGAAGGATTTCGATGAAAACTGGAACTTGTCTGTTTTCGCTGCTGACAACTGCGGGCCTGGCTTCAGTCGCTTTCGGCCAGGTTGGAGTTCAGGACGAAGCGGGTCGGCTTGTGCTGCGGAACGAGCAATCGACGATGGTCCTCGACAAGGACGCAGGCGGTGCGATTGTCTCGCTCGTCGACAACACAACAGGCCGGGAACTCGTTGCACGGGACCCCGCGACCCCCTTGTTCCGCCTGGGGCTGTCCCGGCCGGGCGATACTTCGGGCGAACTGATTTGGCTCACCAGCCGCGACGCCGAGGACGTCGCCTGTGCCGTGGAAGAGCACGGGTCGTGCAAAGTGGCCAGGTTGACGTTCAAGAGGTTGAGCGGGCGACAACTCGACGCCGACTGCACGGTTTCGGTCAGTCCGGAGAATGGAAACCTCCTTTGGAAACTCGCGTTGGAAGGAACGGAAGCGTTGATCCTGGAGAGGGTGGAGTTCCCGTCGGTCGTTCTCCGTGTTCCTTCGCGCCAGGAGGATGCCGACGATGCCTTTGTGGCCGGTTCGGTCAAGGGAGGCGTCTACCCACAGCCGAGCCAGTGGCCTGTGGGTACGGGCGTTGGTCCTCTCAGTCAACCGGGCCCACTGGCAGCCCAGTTCGCGTGCTACTACGACGCTTCCTGCGGTTTCTATTCGGCCACCCAGGACAGTCGAGGATATCCGAAGCGGCTCCGTTCCAGGCGGACCGCGTCAGGTATCGAGTTCGTCTGGGAGCGGTGCTGCTACCATGATCTGGCAAAGCCTTTCGAGTTGGGCTATGCCGTGGCCCAGGCGACGTTCCACTCACAAGACCCGGCCTCGCCGACCGACTGGCCAGATGCGGCAGACCTCTACAAGGCCTGGGCCCTCAAGCAGCCATGGTGTACCCACACGCTGGCCGAGCGAGACGACGTACCCGACTGGTTGAAGGAAGGAGCGGCGATGGTGCGATTCCGTCGCCGGCACACCTACTACAAGCCAAACATGCGACTGGAATATCATCCCGACTGGTACTCGCACCTGGACCACATGGAGGGCTGGCTGAAGGATTATTGGCAAGAGCATTTTCCGGACGTCCCGCTGATCGTCGCGTTGTGGGGATGGGAGCGGTTCTCGTCGTGGATCTCTCCGCAATACTTCCCGCCCTATCCATCGGAGGACGGGCTTCGCCAACGAGTCAACGCGATACGGGCTGCCGGGGGCCATCCCTTCTTCTGGCCTTCGGGATACCACTGGGCCGTCACTTTCAACCAGCACGACGATGGGACCTTCGCGTTGGACGATCGCGAACAATTCGAGAAACTGGGCCACCCGCATGCGGTGGCCAGTCGCGACGGCTCTCCCTTTGCCGGGAACGATTCCTGGCTCAACGGCGGAACAAACTGCGTGCTTTGTCGCGGCGACGCCTGGTCTCGACGATGGCTGAACGAAACCGCCATGGAACTCACCAAGCGAGGTGCCGATCTGATCCAGGTGGACCAGGTGACCTATGGCTGCTGCCACGGAGATCGTGGGTGCTGCTACAGCCCCCAGCACGGCCATCGGCCGGGGCCGGGACCTTGGTTCGTCGAGTCTTTCACCGAGCAGCTTCAGACGATGCGGGCGGAATCCCGGCCCTTGAATCCGGATATGATCTTGGGATTCGAAGGAGCGCAGGAGTTCTTTCTGCAGCAGATCGGCATCCAGGACTACCGCGATTTCGAGGTCAATTGGAATCCGAGCGCACTGGAGTGCAAGCCTGCATCCGTATTCACGTATCTGTACCATGAGTTCGTGCCCTTCTTTCAGAGCAACCCAGAAGGCTTCCGCGGCAAGCCGGCCGGCGGCAACATGCTCCTCATGGCACACAGCCTGGTGGACGGGCAGATGCCCCACCTGGTGCCCCATTGGCCGCTTCAGCCGACTCCTGCCCTGGAAAACGGTGGCTTCGAGCAATTCACCGCAGATCTGCCCGACGGGTGGGCTCTGGCGGAAGGATCGGACGCCCCGATGTCCGGTGCCGCGGTCCATTGCGACCCGGCCGTCAAGCACGGCGGCCGCTGCAGCTTGCGACTCGAGAACGCACGCGGCAGCCAGGCGTTGCATGTCGTGCAGAGCATCGGCGTCGGCCAGTATGAACGAGAAGTAGGCTCCCACGGGCCCGAGGTGGGAAAATGCTATCGACTGAGCCTCTGGCTGAAGGCCAAGGGACTCGGAGAGGCAAGCAGGGTCTCCATCCGTGCGGAAGCTGCCGAGGGAGAGGTGATGGGCGATTGGCATGTCCCGCTTGTCGCAGGTGATGACTGGCAGCGTGCCGAAGTCGCCTTCACGATCCCAAAACGGACTGCG
>CAYSCH010000562.1:0-4458 GCA_964429355.1 uncultured Planctomycetaceae bacterium
AGGGAGCAGGGAGCAGGGAGCGGGGAGCAGGGAGCGGGGAGCGGGGAGCGGGGAGCGGGGAAGATCGGAGATGGGAGATCGGGGGACAGGGGGAGCAGGGAGGGCGAGAGGGAGGCCGGATGCGCGGCGTGCCAAATGTCGATAAATCGGGAATTTGTGTGGGTGATAGTGCGTCTGAAGAGTGAATGGGCCGTGGGCCGGTGGGGCGACGCCGGCGGCCGGAGCGAGGGGTGTGGCTGGGGTGTTTGTTGTGGATGGGCGATTGCGGTGCAATTGCATTACGATTAGAATAGAGGCGGTTTCACCTAGAAATGCGGAAAGGCGGTCCAGATGGTCAGAAGGTTTGGGGTTGGTGCACGGCGGGAGCGGCGGTTGCGGTTGGAGGGGCTCGAGCGGCGAAGTCTCCTGTCGGCGGGCGGATTGGGCCTGCCGGTCTCCGAGGGTGTAGGTCAGGTTCCACTGCAACTCCCGTACAATCGGTCGGACTGGTACGAGCCGCAGATCTCGGACGATGGTGGCTGCGCCGCCTTTTCGGCTCCGGACAGGCTGGTTCCGGAGGACACGAATGACGTGGATGACGAGTACCGGGTGACGATCGAGCCGCCGGCGACGGGGAGCGGGTTTTTTGTGCCGCGAAAGCCACTCAATGATGTCGTGGAGGGGCCGACGGCGGTGATCACGGCCGACGTCGATGGCGACGGCGACATGGACGTTCTTACGGCTTCACAGGGCGACCGCAGGATCGCATGGTACGAAAACAGTGGGGACGACAAGTTCTCCGCCCACACGATCACGATGTTTGCCAGCGGGGCAAGTTCCGTGTTCGCTGCGGACGTGGACAGCGATGGCGACATGGATGTGCTCTCGGCATCGTCGGGGGACAACAGAATCGCCTGGTACGAGAACGACGCCCAGGAGCATTTCACTACCCATACGATTACGGATACCGCGTATTCGGCTGAGTCTGTGTTTGCCGCGGACATGGACGGGGACGGCGACATGGACGTGCTCTCGGCTTCCTATTGGGACAGCACGGTCGCCTGGTATGAGAACGACGGCAACCAGGGGTTTGCGGCGCACACGATCACGATGACGGCGCTCGGCGCCCGGTCGGTATTTGCGATGGACCTGGATGGCGACGGGGACATGGATGCGCTCTCGGCATCGGATGGCGAAATCGCCTGGTACGAGAACGACGGGAACCGAGGTTTCACGGCGCACACGATCACGACTTCCGTCGATGGCGCTCATTCGGTATTTGCGGCGGACGTGGACAGTGACGGCGATATGGACGTGCTCTCAGCATCGGAATGGGACGACAAGGTTTCCTGGTACGAGAACGACGGACACGAGAAATTCACGGGGCGCACGGTTACCAGCTCGGCGGACGGCGCCATGAGCGTGTTTGCGAAGGACGTAGACGGCGACGGGGATACAGACGTGCTTGCGGCGTCCTTTACCGGCGACGCGGTGGCGTGGTACGAGAATGACGGAAATGAGAGCTTCACGGCCCGCGTGATTGCGACTTCGACGGACGGCGCTCAAGCGGTGTGGGCGGACGACGTGGACGGCGATGGCGATGTCGACGCGCTCTCGGCGTCGCTGCTGGCTTCGGAAGTCAGCTGGTACGAGAACGACGGGGATGAGAACTTTTCGGAGCGGCCCCTTTCCGTGGGGGATTGTGTGCATTCCGGGGTCCCGGCAGATCTCGACGGCGACGGAGACCTCGATGTGTTTTCGGCGCCGGTGGAGGGCAAGATGCACTGGTTCGAGAACGATGGCGGGGGGCAGTTCAGTGCCCACCGAGTCGCGACCTCGGCGAGCGGTGCCCACTCGGTGTTTGCAGCCGATATGGATGGTGACGGCGATACGGACCTGATATCGGCGTCGGCCCTGGATGGCCGTGTGCTTTGGCGCGAGAACGACGGGAGTGGGAACTTCACCGAGCGCACGATCACCAGTTCCGCGGAAGACACGGTCTCCGTGGTTGCTGCCGACATGGACGGCGACGGGGATATGGATGTGGCAGCGGCGTTTGCCGTCTGGGGCCAGGGCCTGGCGTGGTACGAAAACCAGGGCAGCGGAGAATTTGCCGTCCACCCGATTGACAGCCCTGCGATCGGGGTGAACTGCGTCGTTGCGGCCGACGTGGATCGCGACGGCGACATGGACCTGGCGTCGAGCGGCGTAGGAAACGGGACGTTTGTCTGGCACGAAAACGACGGAGGGGGGAATTTTACGAGCCACACGATTACCACATCGGCCGGGGCTGTCTATGAACTTGCGACGGCGGACCTGGATGCCGACGGCGACGTGGACCTGCTCTCGGCGTCCTGGTATGACGCCCAGATCCTCTGGTATGAGAACGACGGAAACGGGGGCTTCACATCGCACACCATAGCCAGTACTTACCACCGATCGGCCGATTCTGTGGTTGCCGCGGATATGGACGGTGACGGTGACATGGATGTACTTTCGGCCACCGAGAGATCGCTGCATAGCAGCGAGATTATCTGGTACGAGAATGACGGAAAGGGAGACTTCACTCCCCATGTCCTGCGGTTCAACACGGGATCTCACTCGCCGGTAGTTGCCGGAGACATGGACCAGGACGGAGATCTGGATGTGCTGGGACCGTATAACGGCACGATCGCCTGGTACGAGCAGTTGAATGCCGAGCTGGTTGATATGGGGGCGGTTGACTATCGCATCTTGCCCGGCCTCGATCTGTGGAGTGGCGAGAAGTTCTATTCCTTCACCACGACCAGGGCTGGCTTCGTGACCGTCGACGCAACCTTCGATCCGTCGCGGGGCGACGTGGTCCTCCGCCTGTTTGACGGGGCGGGCAATTCTGTCGATGAACAGGTTGGCATCGACGGGCACGCGAGAATCGACCTCACGGACCTGATCGGGGGCAGCGAATACATTCTCCAGGTGAGCGGCAACCATCCGAGTGTCGACGTGCGTATCTGCAATCTGGTCGCAAACGTCCAGGGTATCGTCACAGTGCTGGATACGGCGTCGGCGGACGAATTCCGATACGAGTATTGTGAGCCGGCGCACTATGGACCGCAGCACGTGGTGACGATCAATTCGATACCCTACACGTTCGATCTGGCGGAGATTCAAGAAGTCCGGTTCTACGGCGGCGGCAGCGTCGACCGCGCAGTCCTTGCCGGCTCGCCGGGAGATGAAGCGGTCTGGTTCTCGGCCGAAGCGAGTTTGGTCAACTATTCGGCGACCGGATTCTATCTGACCGTCAGTGGAGCCGCTGACATCACGGTGGACGGTGGAGGAGGGAACGACACGCTCGAGTTGGTCGATTCCAGCGGCGACGACCAGTTGAAGATCACTCCGTCGCAGGTCACTATGACGGGCTTGCCGGTTGCCGGACGCCTCTATACCTTTACCGCCAAGGGTTTTGGAGATGTCCAAGCGTATGCGAGAGCCGGCGGGAACGATACGGCGGTTATGGGTACTTCGGAGCCTGGGCGGGTCAAGGTCTATCCGGACTCGGTGAAATTGATGGGGGCGGACTTCAATGGCCGGGTCAAGTTCTTCGAGTCGACGACGGTCGAGATGCTGTCGGCCAAGGACTCGGGGGTCGTCAATGCGTCGACAGGCCTGGATGCCCTCTGGGCCATGAAGGGGAAGGCAAGGATCGCCTACGATCTCGGAGTGTCGAATGCCGCGCCGGCGTTTGACGACCTGGCCTATGACGTGACGATTCTCGGCTGCGAGCGGCTGGCCGCGCAGGCCAGCGGCGGGGACGATTGGGTGGAACTGCACGACTCGGTACTCAACGACATCCTGATTGCCAAGCCGCACAAGACGGAAATGATGAACGGACCACGGGCGGCGGAGGGCATCGAGCGGGGCGACGAGTACGAGATCAGTGCTCGAGGGTTCCGGAACGTTCTGGCGATTGCCGATCAAGGGGGAGCAGGCGACGCGGCCAAGCTCTATGATTCGGGCGAATGGGGTGTGGACGTGTGGGCAGCCGCTTACTCAAACGGCAAAACATGGTCGACGATGTCGTCGCCGAGCCGGCGGCTTTACGAGGTGTGGGGCTTCGAGCAGGTGGGAGGCTACGGACTGAATGGCGGGCTGGGGGCAAAACATGGCACGAACCGAAAAGACCATGCCGCCGGCACCGACTTCGTATTTCAGTACGGGTACTGGGAAGGCGGCAATCCGCCGACAGACCCACGAGATCCGCGCGGATGAGGACTGGGGCTTTGGGCGTGGCACGGCCGAATGGACTTGCGTGGAAGTCTCTCCTGGAATCGCGCAAGGGGATTTAGCCAATTCCACACTCGCCGCCCATCAAAGGCTCGACTCCTGAGGTGGGACGTCAGCAGATTGGTGAATATGGCCTTCGGCCAAAAGAAATCACGCCTTATCGAATTCCTGGGGCGTTGCCGGCATTGCCCCAGGCTACGGTGAGAGTAGGCCTTC
>CAYSCH010000563.1:0-4017 GCA_964429355.1 uncultured Planctomycetaceae bacterium
AGCGGTGCGGGCGGCACGGGTCCGGCGGGAGCTGGATCGCACCCGTAGAGCAGTCCGTTGCCCGCCCCCTGGAAGATCCGTACCGTTTCGCCCATGCGAGCCAGCGTGGGATTGCTCCACTGGCCATGAACCAAGTCGCCACCGACGGCAAAATTGTCCTGCGCCACAAGTCCGCCGGTCTTCTTATCCAGCACGATCAACGTCGGCGCAGCCGGGGCCGCGACCTGGCTGTGGGTGCTGTTCACGCCGTTCGATGTGCAGACGTAGAGATGATCGCCAAAGGAGAGAATCGAACAGTTGGCTGCATTGTGCGGCTGCACGCCGGTCGTAGCCACCATGTCGAAGGACCAGACAATATCGGCCCCCTTTTCGTCGAGTTCGATCGGTCCGTCGCCGGCACGAATACTCCTTGCGGCCTCGTCGACCACCGGCCCCCCGTTCCCGTCGGCCAGTCCGTCGAGATCCAGGCAGAGAACCTCGGCCCGGTTGGAAACGACGTAGACCAGGCCCCCTTCCACCACGGGCGAGGCCGTCAGGCCGATCCGGTAGAAGTCGCCATAGCGAATCTCCGTGAGTTTCGGAACCACGAGCTGCCACAGAAAATCACCCGACTTCTCGTCAAAGCACATGAGCACGCCCGCATCGTGCCGAAGCCGCTTGTCGCGAGGGGTATCATTGTTCGTCCCCACCAGCACCCGGCGCTCGGCAACGACCGGCGTGCCGTAAGTCTGGCTCCCGAGCTCGGCCACCCACTTGATATTGCTCGTTGAACCTGGAACAACCGCGCCCGCCAGGACGCCTCGGTAACTTGGCTCGAAGGTGTCGGCCAGTCCTCGCTCGTCGGAAATCATGTTTCGCGCGAACGGCTGCCCCCACTGGGGCTGGTCCGCACCTTGCGCAACAAGGCCAGCGGTTGCGAGAATCATGGTTGTCTGAAATAAGAGATGCCTTGTCGCCGTCATCGGTCGGCTCCTGCGATGGGGAAGCTGGGCACATCGGCCAAAGGCGGGGCTTTTGGGTGGCCGGTGCCGGTTGTCGATCAGGATGGTAGGGATTTTGTTGTCCAATTCCCCTGAAGTCCCATGATAATGTCCACGGACGGCCGATTCCACAAAGAGACGTCCATACCCCCGCACTTGGGAAGAATAGCCTTACTTTGACGCAACTCTCTGTCTAGACTTGAGTATCTGAGCGCCATTGCACCTAAGTCCTGCTCCACAGCCGCACCCCGCCACCCTCCCTCCCCTCTAGAGAGCCGTGAGTCCTCCACCCTATTACCCTGAACGCCGAGTTGCGGTGACCGTTCGTGGCGTGGTCCAGGGCGTGGGTTTTCGGCCCTTTGTCTTCAATACCGCCCGCCGGCTGGAACTGGCCGGTTGGGTCCTGAATGAAGCCGATACGGTGCGGATCGAGGTGGCTGGCCGACCCGACCGGGTCGAGAGCTTCCTCAAGGCCCTCGGTCAGACTCCGCCGCCGCAGGCCCGGGTCGAGAGAATCGACGTCGTTGACATCGATCCGAAGGACAATCACCTGCCCAGGCTG
Organism: uncultured Planctomycetaceae bacterium; assembly: GCA_964429355.1. Lineage (GTDB taxonomy): Bacteria > Planctomycetota > Planctomycetia > Pirellulales > Thermoguttaceae > JAAYAY01. The sequence continues at coordinate 1,543 of CAYSCH010000563.1, forward strand.
TTTGAAATCCGGGCTAGCCGGGGCGTCTCCGCTCCCCGGCCGACAATCCCGGCCGATTTGGCCACCTGTCCCGAGTGCCTCGCGGAGATTCGCAGCGAAGGGCAGCGCCGCTACCGCTACCCATTCACCAATTGCACGAACTGCGGGCCGCGCTGGTCGATCATTGAGCGGCTCCCCTACGACCGCCCTCGAACCTCGATGGTGGCCTTCGAAATGTGCCCGGACTGCCGCCGAGAATACGAAGATCCTGCCGACCGGCGATTTCACGCCCAACCGATTGCTTGTCCCGCCTGCGGCCCCCAGGTGCAAATGCTCGACCGTATGGGCCGGGTTGTTTGTGCGGGCGACGACGCCCTGTGCGAGTGCGCCAGCGCCGTCCTGGCCGGTCGTATCATGGCCATCAAGGGCCTTGGCGGTTTCCAGTTGCTTGTGGATGCAACCAGTGACGACGCCGTCCGCCGTCTGCGCGATCGGAAACGACGCTACGACAAGCCGCTCGCTGTCATGATCGGCTCCCTGGACGACGTACTCCATCGCTGCCTGTTGAGTCCGGCCGAGATAGCGGCACTTCGAGGGCACGAAGCTCCAATCCTGCTGGTTCGACGCCGCCTGGACGAAGCGGCGATCGTGGATATTGCCCCGTCGGTTGCCCCCATGAATCCCTATCTGGGAGTAATGTTGCCTTATACCCCACTCCATCACCTGCTCATGGAGGCGATTGGCCGGCCGATTGTGTGCACCAGCGGCAATCTTTCAGAAGAGCCGATGGCGATCACCAACGAGGATGCCGTCAAGCGGCTCGGTTCGATTGCGGACCAGTTTCTCGTACACAATCGTCCGATCGTACGCCCGGTGGACGACTCGGTGATGCGTTTGGGGCCGCAAGGACCACAGGTACTCCGGCGCGCCCGTGGACATGCCCCCCAACCGATTGCGTTGGGAGATACCGGGCCGTGTGTCCTGGCGGTGGGCGGGCACCTGAAGAACACCGTGGCTCTGGCGCTCGACGACCAGGCCGTTCTCAGCCAGCATGTGGGAGACTTGGACAATCTGGCGAGCATCGACGTTCACCGGCGTGCGATCGCCGATCTCGTGGATTTCTTCCAGTGTCGCCCGGAGGCGGTCGCCTGTGATTTGCATCCGGACTATGCCTCAACACGCACAGCTCAGCGGCTGGCCGCGGAGTGGAACGTGCCTCTGATCCCCGTGCAGCACCACCAGGCCCATGTGGCCGCCTGCATGGCCGAGCATCGGCTCGAGGGGCCGGTTCTCGGTTTCTCCTGGGACGGCACCGGTTACGGCGCCGATGGCACCGTCTGGGGTGGTGAGGTTCTCGAGTGCTTTGGCGATCGCTTCACGCGAGCCGGTCATCTGCGCACCTTCATGATTCCCGGCGGCGATCGCGCGGGGCGGGAGCCGCGATGCTCCGCGGCGGGATTGCTCTTCGAAATCCTCGGAGACCGGGCTTCCGAGATGGCCAGTGCGTGGTTTCGGCCCTTGGAACTCGCAAACATGGTCACGCTCCTGAAACGCCAGTTCAATTCGCCTCGGACCAGCAGCATGGGCCGACTGTTCGATGCCGTCGCCTGCCTCTGCGGACTGACTCCCATTACCAGCTTCGAGGGGGAAGCAGCCATGGAGCTGGAGTATGCCGCCGACCTTCGTGAGACAGCCGCATATCCACTCCCGGAGACGGACGGCCCGGATGGCCCTGTTGCGGATTGGGAGCCGCTCGTTCGGGCCATTCTCGAAGATCGCCGGTCCGGGGTCGAAATCCAGTGGCTCAGTGCCCGGTTCCACAACGCGATTGTTGACTGGGCCGAGTGGGTTTCGGCACGAACCGATTGCACCACCGTGGTTCTCTCCGGCGGGTGCTTTCAGAACGCCGTACTCTCCAAATGCATCGTCGAGCGGTTGTCGAAACGGGGACTGGATGTATACACTCAAAAGAGGGTCCCGCCGGGCGACGGAGGCATCGCGTTGGGCCAATTGCGAATTGCCCGTGACTGGTTGGCGCGTAGCCGGCACTGAATATGGCTGCGCGATTCCAGGAGGTAAATGGTGACAGGAAGAGAGGCTGACAGTCACCTCTTTCCGAGAAACCGCAAAGCGAAATGGCCTTGCGTAATTCCCGGAAGACATAGTCGTGAAGATAGCCGCGTAGGGTTGCCGGGCTTGCCCCGCGCTCAGCCTGCGTCCCTGTTTTGCCGGCGAACTCTGTCAGCCCCGGCCCATCGAGTTCGTCCGGTACCTTGCCGTAATTCCCTCCGGAAATCCCGCAAGGCTATTTGGTCGGCCCGATGAGATCCAGCCCTCCATGAACCACTCGGGTGACGGTTAGTGTTTCTTCTGGACACGCGCTCAGAAGGTTAATCCGGAAAGGTACATTTCATGTGTCTTGGTATCCCCGGCAAGGTGCTTGAGGTATTCGAGCAGGACAGCTTGCCCATGGGCAAGATCGAGTTCGGCGGGATC
>CAYSCH010000563.1:4027-4450 GCA_964429355.1 uncultured Planctomycetaceae bacterium
GGAAGCCTGCCTGGCCTATACTCCCGAGGCGGAGGTGGGCGATTATGTGCTGGTTCACGTGGGGTTCGCCATCAGCCGGATCGACGAGCAGGAGGCCAACGAAATATTCCAGTACCTTGACGAAATCCAGGCGGCTGGAATGGCGGAAGAACTAGCCGAGGGGGACATAGACGCACGGACATTCGGAGCTGAGGGCCAATCGTGAAGTACGTCGACGAATATCGCGATCCCAAACGAGCCGAGCAACTGGCCGACTCGATCCGGAAAACGGTGACCCGTCCCTGGAGCATCATGGAAATCTGCGGGGGGCAGACCCATTCGATCCTGCGATTTGGGATTGACGAAATCCTTCCGCCCGAGGTCACTCTGATTCACGGCCCCGGATGTCCGGTCTGTGTGACTCCAATTGAGATTCTCGATAAG
>CAYSCH010000564.1:0-4449 GCA_964429355.1 uncultured Planctomycetaceae bacterium
TCCCATTGACTGCCCGCCCAGACCGGGACAACATGATCAAGGTGGACAGCACTTCTTCAAGGTTTGGGAGAATGGAATTGTGAGCGAAATTGTGCGTTTTTCCGTGTCCCTCGAGGACGATCTTCTCGACGATTTCGATCGCTACTGTAAGGAAGGGCAATTCGCCACGCGGAGCGAGGCCGTTCGGCAATTAATTCGCGACAAGCTCACCCGTCAGGCCTGGGAGACCGGCACTCATGAGGTCGCCGGCACGCTCACACTGGTCTACGATCACCACCGGCCCCAGCTCCGGGACCAGTTGATGAACCTGCAGCACGACAACACGGACCTGATCATCTCCGTGCTCCACGCCCACCTGGCCCATGATCTGTGCCTGGAAGTGATCGTGTTGCGAGGGCCGGCCGAGCGGCTGCAGAGCATTGCGGCCCAACTGCGTGGGCTCAAGGGGATCTTCAAAGGCGAGTTGGTGATGGCCTCGGCCGAGGGGGCGTGAGAAGCCTTGACGAACTCGAGATTGTGTTCATCACGGTTCCTCGTCTGCCGCTCCCGCAATCTCCTCCGCCGTCAATGCCCGATGATGAACCTTCACCCCGCGAATCTGTCCGTTGACCTGGAAGTCGGGGTTGGGGCCGCCGCTGTACTGGCCAACGTGGAGCGGACCGGGCCAGCGGGCGGTGTTGAAACTGCCCGACGTCTCCGCCACGAGTTTGCCCTCCTCGTAAAGGCGAGCCGTGGCGCCGTCATAAGTTCCCACGACGTGGATCCAACGGCCCGTCTCGGGCGTGCCTCCATCGCAGTCGACACCCCCCACATGCCATCGCCAACGATTGCCAAGCCATTGCACGAACCAGCCCGCTTGGTTCCAGTGGCCGCAACCAACGACCACCGGCATCGGGGTGCGCTGGTCGAAACGGACCTGGAACTCGACAGAAAGGGGTTGTTCCAGTGAAAACTGCCCGTCGTTGGGATAGGTCAGGTGCCCGCCCTCGCGGAGATCGAGGGACGACTCTCGCCACGCGGCAGCACCATGCCTGGTGCCTGGCAGGACTGTCCCTTCCAGCAACGTGGCGTCTGCCGTTTCCGTCAGCGACGCCACGAAGACCGGCCCCGGGATCGGCTGGACCGTCGCCTCGATCGGATCGCTCGGAGTGCTTTCCAGGCCCCGTCGGCTGATCGCGCGCACCACATAACGATAGCTTCGATCCGCCTCGACCCGCCCGTCGATCAGGCCCGGCAGGCGAACCGGACTGGACGTGATCCGCTCGAAATCGTCGCTCCCGGCCGGCGCTCGATCCACATGGTAACCGGCGACGGCCGTTTCCGCCCCGTTCCAACGGAGGCGGACCGACCCCAGGGCCGAGACAATTCCCAGCCCCGTCGGGGCCACGGGTGGCAGCGGTGCCGGAACGACGGTGCTCGCATAGGCAGGAAGGCTGCTCTTGATGGGCGAACACAGCAGGAGCGCGTAGTGCTGCTCCCCTTGCGGCGCCTGGGCATCCTCAAAATGTCCCAGCGTTGTGCGGACAAGCCGAGTCTCGTCGCTCAGAGCGAAGTGCGGGCGACTCGAGCGGTGAAGCTCGGCCTCCAGGCCGATCATCTCGGCCGAAACTTCCCACGAAACCCGCACGACGCCGTCGCGATCGGGCTTCAAGTTGGGCTTCGGAGCGCGGGCCGGCACCGCCGGAGCGAGGAAGGTCCGGCAGATACCGGCAATCACCTCCGCACCGGGCATGTCGACCCGCGGATCGGCCAGGGCTGCCTCACGAGCGCCGCGGATGATCGAGAGCATCTTCTGATAGCGAGGGTCTTCGGTCGACGCAAACGTCACCACCGGCTCTCCGCTCGGATCGGCCGGGAGCACCTCATTCTTCGGGAAGGCCTCCGGTGGTTGAACCGCGTGGGCGTAGCCCTTCCAGAGCAGATGAATCCGCTGCCGGCGGGGATCGATCTTGCGGTCGCGGCACGTTGCCAGACCGAGTCCTTCACCCTCGCTCGACAAGGGAGCGCGAAGGATGCGGCTCCACTCGGGACGTTGAAGGTTGATCCAGTCGTTTTCGAAGAAGGTAATCTTGCCCCCTTCGCCGTGGCATTCCAGGCAGCCCGACGTCTGCATCTGGGCGACCAGCGCCGCCTGGGTGCTATTCCATTCCTTGATTGCACAACCGGCCGTTGTGGAGTTCCAGGTTCCATAATAAAGACCGTTCGTGTCGATCCAGGCCATGAGCAGATCGCGCTGGCTGCGGCTCAATTCCGCCGTGTATCCGCTGTGTCCCTTCACCAGCAGATCGGCCAGTGGAGCGGCGCCGGAACCGTGCTCCCGCGGAGCGAAGATCTGGCACGACCAGGGGGCCGTGCCGTTCATGCAGTCAATGCCCGCGATCCAGTGGGCCACGAGCTGGGTCTCCCGGCGGTTCGCCAGGCTCTCATAACTGATGCTGAAATGCTCCGTCCAGCCGCCGGACAGGTCCATTCCCGCAGCAATACCCTCCGCCCCGCCGTGGCACCGCACACAGTGCTGGTCGAGAACCGGCTGGACCATGCTCGGGTAATCGATGTAGCCGCTGCCCCACGACTCGGGCTGGAGCCGATCGGGCTGGCGTCCGGCCAGATTGGCCGGATCACTGGCAGCAGACGAGGTGCTGTACTTGTGCTCGTGGCAACCGATGCACGAGCGCGTCGTGCCGGGCGAAGCCTGAACGAAGGTCCGCATGCTCTGTACGAGCCGCCCTTCGGCGTCCAGGGCCTGGAAGTAGATGGCTCGGCCCGTCGGCGCTTCAAAATAGGCCGAACCGTCTTCGGCAACAGGGACGATCCCCAGGTAGTTCTTCACGCTGAACGCCAGGGCCGCGCTGACCAGAAACGTCTGATTGTAAGGGCTTCCCCCCATGGTCGTTGAGCTGACGCGAGAGGTCTCTTCAATGACTCGAAGTTGCTTCACCTCGCCCCGCTCCACACCGGTCAGGCCCTGATAGATGTCCTGCAGGAAGAAGCGGCCCGTTGGTGCCGATCGATCCACCACGTCGGCAATCACGTTGGGCCGCCGGCGCGGCTTGATCAACATCGGCGAGTGCAGGCAGATGTCCGGATCCTTCAGCAGCGAGATTTGCTGCCCGCGACGGTCGATCATGCGGAGCGAGCTCCGCTGGTCGCCCGGGGCACGGCCGCTATAAAGGAAGACCTCGGCAGTCACTGGCCAGGGTTCACACGAGTCCCCCGTATCGCAAGTAGGATTTTCCGGGTGCTCGAGGTTCTCGATCGCTCGTGGATCGTTCTTGCCCATCCTCGGATCCACCAGGGCGATCGAACCGCGAGGCGTCGAATTGTGCTTGGCAAACGTGCCCACGATCAGCTGCGTGTCGGGCACGGGACGCGCGTCGAGAATCGCCTCCGGAAAGACCATGTTGTTGGCATAGACGGCCGTTTCCTGGGTCCCGTCGGGGTTGATCGACCACAGCGACTGGATCGTCAAGGCGTTCTTGTCAACGTATTCCCAACGCCCGAAGAGAATCCGCCCGTCGGGCAGAACCGCTGGGTCAAATTCGTTCACATTGTTCACCGAGATCGGGTGCATGTCCGATCCGTCCGCATTCATGACGTGAAGGATAGCCACACCCGAATTGGCGCAGGGCACCAGTCCGCTGGGACGCGTCGAAAGGAACACGATTCTATCGTCGGGGAGATAGGCCGGGTAAACGTCGTGCTGCCCACCGTGGGAGCCCTTGTAGCACTCCAGGCAATCCGCCGGGTTGCTGATGCGGCGGAGCCCGCGCCCGTCGATGCCGATCTCGTAGATGCTCGTGCTCCCTTCCGGCTCCCCCTTGAAGGTGAAAAGGATCCGGGTGGCATCCCAGGAGAGCTCCGGGTCATCGTAAACGCCCAGCCCGAGAGTCCCGGGCGTGTCGGAATCGATCACGGGCCGGATTCGCCACTGGTCGCGCGGCGCCGAGGGATTCTCCAAAATGTAGATGCCGCCTCCGCCCGGCGGCCATTTGTAATAGGTATCGTAGATGTGGATACCGCTGTAGGAATGACGCTTGGTGAAGAGCAGAGGGGCGTCGAGAAGGCGGCGGAATTGCGCGTCCGTTTCAGACGGTGGTTCGGCCGCCACGGTGCCCGCCTCGCCGAAAAGCATGACGGCAAACACCCAGGATGCCAGTTTCCAGAAACGGAGTTTCATAGCGGGCTCCTCATCCCTCGTGCTTGTGTTTTTTCCCAAAAATGCTGACTTGGCCCACGGCGTTTCCCCGCACGTTGTGTACCAGTTGACTCGGGCTGCGTCAAGCATTATCCGCGCGATTAGCGCCCCAAGAGGTTCATGGCCCGGACCGTTCTCGTGCCCTCTTCGATTCCCAGAGGGTGGCTGCCTTGGAACCAGGCCTTGGCCCGATAGGTAAGGCTCGGACGGCGTCACGGCCATTTCCAACGGCAATTACGTGGTAAGATCCAAAT
>CAYSCH010000565.1:0-4426 GCA_964429355.1 uncultured Planctomycetaceae bacterium
CAACCGGAGGATACGACGGCCCAATCGACAACGGCCGAACACTTCGACTACGACGTCGACAGTATCATGAGCCAGGTGACTACAACGATTTCTCCCGAAAGCTGGGAGGATGTGGGCGGCCCGGGCAGCATGGGATTCTTTCCGCCGACCCTCGATTTCGTGTTCCGGCAGACCGGGGAGGTCCACGAGCAGGTCGAGGCCCTGTTTGGCAAGCTGCGGAGTATGCCCACGAGCTGGCCCGAGACTTCCATGCGGCCGGCCAGAATCCACCCCATTGCTGCCGACAACCCCTGGGCCGTAGACTTCGACTCTCTCATCGAGCTCATTACGGCAACCGTCGAGCCTGAAACCTGGGAAGACGTGGGTGGGGCCGGCAGTATTGAACCGGACGAGCCCCGATTGGCACTGGTTGTCAGAACGACCCAGGAGATTCATGAGCGGCTTGGTCGCCTGCTGACCATGCTCCGCCGGAGCCGGTATGCGGCACTGCGAGGGGTGAAACCCTGGGAGTTGGCCGTCGATTCGATCGGCGGGGCGATTGTGGGAGGCGACGCCCTGGCCCCCCTTTCCGTGGAACTCCGCTCCGACAACCTGCCCGAGCCGGAACCGGCGGAACTGGAAATCCTCCATGTTCGCCGCGAGCCGGCCGACGGCCTCTGGCGCTGGAATTCGTACGGGGGCGGCGCCGGACAAACGCTCGAGCTTCGACTTCAGAACGGCAGGCTGGAGATCGTTCGGCCGGAGGCCGTCTTGCGCGTCGTTGACCATGCCGCGGCGATCGCTTATCCCGGTTTGCTCCTGGTCGAACAGGGCCGTTGGGGCGAGGCGGTTCGCCAACTGGCCGACGTCTGGCTCCCCTGGATGCCCCACCGGTCCAACCGTGAATTGGCCCGTTGGTTCCAGATCGAGCCATCGGAACGAGACGCCGAAAAACAACCCGACCTGGTTTTCCTCCGTCTGCGGCCCAATGGAAGCCCCGACGATGTCGGCATCTTTGTCGAAGCCGCCTTCTCCCGCCGCGATGGACTGCCACGGGCATGGGAGTTCTACGAGAACGGCAAGCAGACCGGCCGGCTCCGATTTGCCGGCCAGGCGGCCGATGGGGCACAACCGGCAGGTGACAAGGTGATCCTGGAAGACGGGGCAGGAAACGAGATCGCCCGGTGGGAACTGGTCGGTTCGGAGGCGAGCAGTCCCGCGATCGCCGATCTGACCGAAGGCTGGGAAGGTTACGTTCAGAGGGACCGCCGATCGGAAGAGCCGGCGGTCGACCGAGACTTTGCCGAGGCGCTCGCCGCAATCCATCGTTTCGAGTGGGATCGGGCCGTTGTTGCCCTCGGCCGGTCCGAACAGGCCCATCCACAGCACCCGCTGATCCTGCTCCTGACCGCCTGGTGCCGCAATCACCAGCCCGATTTTCCTCGTCGCAACGAAATCCCGGCGATGCTTCGCCGGGTTGCGGCAAGCCAGGCAGCAGGGCTCGCGCGTTTCATCGACCAGGGTAATTTTCCTGGACTTGAGCCGGGCCCCTTATACGACATCCTGGCTCAGCAGCCCGAGTCGACCCGCACCGCAGCCGACCTCGACCGTTTGGCCGAGGCCGCCATCGCTGCGGATCGGTTCGAAGATGCGTTGGCTCACACCGAAGCGGCCCTGGCCCTGGAGGCTGCCGACGGCCGCCAGTTCGATCGACTGCGGCAGCGGGTGGAGCTCCTTCTTCGACTGAACCGGACGAAAGCTGCCACCGAGTGGCTCGACGTCTGGAGTGCAGAGAAGACTCGCTCCTGCGAGGATCTGGCGACCATGGCTGAGGTTCTGGCCCGCTTCAACCAATCGGCCGGGGCCAACAAGCTCTTCACCGCCGCCTTGGGCCAGGAGAATCTCCAGCCGGAACGCCGTTACGACCTTCTGGTGAGGCTGGCAAACACCCAGCGCGGCACTGCCCGTTGGCAAGCCCTTCTCCAGGCCGCAGCCCTGAAGCCGGACGATTCGGAGGCCCGCCGCCAGTGTCTCGACGCGCTCCTGTCGGAGCTCAACGAGGCCACGGTTCATGCGGAAGTGGCCGGCAAGCTTGCCGATGGGGCCGAGGATCCCGAGATCATGCTCCAGTTGCGGCTTCGGCAGGCGGAACTGACCGCAGAGCCTGCCGCCGTCTCAGAAATCTTGTGGGGAATCTACCAGTCGGAGCGGCTTCCCGACCAGCGGTTGGCCTGGGCCTGCCGGCACTGGAACCAGGCCAATCAGCCGAAGCAGGTGATCAAGGCGGTGGAAGCCCGGCTCCACAAGGGCGGGCCCCTTCCCGACAATCTGCGCCTCGAACTGGAAGCCGCCTACCGCCGCATCGGCCGCCTCGCCGACGCCCGACGGGCAGCGACCACCGACGGGACGGAGTGAACGAGCAGTTCCTGACCGAAAAAAGTCACTGTCACCTTTCTTCCTCCTGGACGTCGCTGGGGCGCAGGGAGCAGGGAGCAGGGAGCAGGGAGCAGGGAGCAGGGGAGATCGGAGATGGGAGATCGGAGATGGGAGATCGGGGGACGGGGCCGAGGGCGTCCTTGTGGCCGCTTTCCTTCAACGCTGGCAATCCAGTTCGAGGTGAATCCCTGCCATCACACCGCCACCGCGGAAGGATAGCGGTCGGAGAGTGTAAGGCTTCCTCGAATGGAACCCGAGCGTTAAGAGAAAGCGGTAACAAGTTCCCGCACTCCAAAGGCCCGGGGCACCGCGCGTCTGGAACGTAACGCCGGTCAGCCGGTTGCGGTTGTTCCAGGTTTACTCGGTGATCAACGCATTGCCTGCGTTCAGCGTGCCGCTGGAGTCGGCGTCGACAAAACGGGCGGTGCCGGGAGCGGGGAGCGAGGAACAGGGAGCAAGGAGCAGGGATCGGAGATGGGAGATCGGAGACGCGGTCGAGGGCGTCGCATATCCTTTAGTGGCAACTCGTGATCGCGGGTGGCACACCCTCCCGACCCGTTTAGGTGTCCCTCGGCGTCGACGTCGCGCTCAATATTAGACCTATCCCGTTTAACAGCCCCGTTTAACTGCCCCCACTTTCTTATTGGGCAGAACGTCTTATGCTGTAACGGGTTCTGAAGAAGAGGTAACCACAGAGAGCACGGAGAGCACAGAGAGGGGGACGGAGGACCTGACACCGGGCCGTTCGATCGTCGGGCGCGAGTTTCTCGAGGGGACAGAGGACAGGAATCAGGAGTCAGGAGTCGGGGGGTGATTGTGGGCGGTGGTTTGAGGGAGCAGGGAGCACGGAGCAGGGAGTAGGGGAGATCGGAGATGGGAGATCGGGAGACGGGGGATGGGGCCGAGGCGTCCTTGTGGCCGCTTTCCTTTAACAGTGGCAATCCAGTTCGAGGTGAATCCCTGCCATCGCACCGCCACCGCGGAAGGATAGCGGTCGGAGAGTGTAAGGCTTCCTCGAATGGAACCCGAGCGTTAAGAGAAAGCGGTAACAAGTTCCCGCACTCCAAAGGCCCTGGCCACCGCGCGTCTGGAACGTAATGCCGGTCAGCCGGTTGCGGTGGTCTCAGGTCACGGAGGCGAGGTTGCCAAGATTACACAACTGGTGACCGCGCCGAGGGCGTCGTATATCGTCCAGTGGCAACTCGTGATCGCGGGTGGCACGACCTGAGGGTACTATCCCCAGGCCCACGGCTGTCAGATATGAAGACTCTCGACCCTCCCGACCCGTTTAGCCGTTCCTCAGCGTCAACGTCGCGCTCAATATTAGACCCGTCCCGTTTAACTCAAGGAGATGCTGACGATCGAAATGTCTATCGTGCGAAGTGCCAATCTCTTCGGCTAGCGATTGGCCATGTCGTGTCGGATCGCGTAGATAACGATCTCGCCATCGGGCTTTTTGATGAGATCCAGATAAATGAGGATCGTCACGGAAAGCCCGGACAGCTTGCCGGGCGATTCGAGCACAACAAGTTGGCCTTGTTGGCCTTCCTCAACACTTTTCACCTTGCATGAGGTCGCCGAACTCAGCATCCCGTTCAGTTGCGCGATCCAACCTTCCTTCATTTGCCTGTTGGAATCCTCGTATTCGGCCTTCGAGTCATCCTGGCTATCCGAGGAATTGTGAAGGAAATAGAGAGTGTCATAGTGATCCATGATTTCCGGCGCGCGCCCTTTTGCGACTAACGCTGCGCACTCTTCGGCGAACTGACGGGCTTCGGTTTCGCTGGGTTGCGTGTATCCCTCTACGTGCAATCCGGGGACACAGTACTAGTTATTAACCAGGAGGAGGACACTAGGTAAGGTGTAGTAATGGCAAGATTGGCGAGAGTGGTCATTCTTGGTATGCCTCACCACGTCATCCAGCGGGGAAGCCGCCGGCAGCAGACGTTCTTCCACGACGAGGACTACGCGGCGTACCTGGAACTGATGGCCGAGTGGTGTGGGGAAGAGG
>CAYSCH010000566.1:0-4422 GCA_964429355.1 uncultured Planctomycetaceae bacterium
CGATGGACACTCATCACTTGCGATACGATCGGTTTTGCGTTATCAGGAACAGGCCGTCCCCAACCCACTGCCGATGATCGGCCTTGATGCCGACCAGCCGTGAGACGACAGTCAAGAGCGTGTGTCCCTTTGGGGCGCCGGAGTGGGTGTGTACGGAAGAAGGAGCAGTCATGAGCGAGCAGCCTTCCGATTCGACAGTTCCGGCTGATGCCAGTGCCGCGCCTGTCAAGGCGGAGGTTGAGGCGGCTGGGGAGACTGCTGCGTCGGACTCAGCGGCGCACGTCGAGTTGCCGAAACCGACCTTCTGGCGCGATCTGATCTGGGCAACACCGAGTTGGCTCTTGAGCATGATCATCCATGTTGTCGTGCTCCTGGTGCTGGCGATGCTGTACATTCCTCCCCAGGTGATGGAAGAGGCTCGCGACTTGCTTCTGGCCACGGGGGACGAAGATGTTCTCGAAGAGCTCGATGACTTCGACGAAGAGCCTCTCGACTCGCTGGATGTGGTTTCGTCCGACACCGCGATGGCCCTGGAATCGGTGATTCAGCCGCAAGAGCTCTCGATGGCATCGATTGACGAGCCGACAACTTCCGTTCAGCTCGACATGAGCAATATCGGTCTCGGGCAGGCCGCGGCGGCAGATATGGCGCTCTCGGTAGGCTCTTTCTCCGACGGATCACTCGCCGGCCGTGGGGAGGGGAAGGAGCGGCTCGTCAGACGCGACGGCGGAAACGACGCCAGCGAGAAGGCGGTGTCGTTGGCGCTCGTCTGGCTGGCAGGCCATCAGATGCCTGACGGGGGTTGGAATTTCGATCACGCGCTCAGTCCGTCGTGCGGAGACAAGTGCCGCAATCCCGGCAGTGCCAGGGAGTGCCGCAACGCGGCCACGGCGATGGCTTTGCTCCCTTTCCTTGGAGCCGGCCAGACGCACCGGGAAGGCCAATACAAGAAGGTAGTCAACTCGGGCCTGTATTTTTTGACGCGGCGGATGGAGGTCTCTCAGAAGAAGGGCGGCAGTCTGCACGAACCGAAGGGCAATATGTACTCCCACGGGCTGGCGGCGATCGTCCTGTGCGAAGCTTACGCCATGACTCGCGATAAGGGCCTTTATCAACCAGCTCAATTGGCGATCAACTACATAGCCTATGCGCAGGATCCGATCGGCGGAGGCTGGAGATATGCGGAGCAGCAGGCCGGAGATACTTCGGTTGTGGGCTGGCAGGTGATGGCTTTGAAGAGCGCGCACATGGGCTACCTGACGATCAATCCGAGAACGGTGATGGGAGCATCCAAGTTTCTGGATTCTGTTCAGGCACAGAACGGGGCCCGATACGGCTACACAACCCCTGGCGACAAGCCCTCGACCACGGCGATTGGCTTGCTCTGCCGCATGCACCTGGGATGGGGGCACGATCACCCGGCTCTGACCGAAGGGGTGAAGTTTTTGGCGGAGGAAGGACCTTCGCCCGACAACAACTACTACAACTACTATGCCACTCAGGTCCTGCGCCACTATGAAGGCGACCTTTGGAAGGAGTGGAATGCGAAGATGCGCGACCAACTCATCAACACGCAAGCCCAATCGGGGCACGAGAAGGGGAGTTGGCACGTGGGCGACGGTCATGGCGGCCAGGGGGGAAGGCTCTACGACACGTCTTTGTCGACGATGATTCTCGAGGTCTACTATCGCCACCTGCCCATCTACCGCAAGCAGAGCACGGAAACCGAGTTCTCACTCGACTGAGAGCTTGAGAGGGAGATGGAGGCGATTGGACGACGTCACTCGGCATCGGAGAGGGTGAGCATGGCCTTGATCACGCCGTCCTGGTAGGCGGCGACCATCTCGAAGGCCAGTTCGATCTTCTCGAGAGGGAAATGATGGGTGACGAGGGGTGCGGCCTTGACCGACCCGTCGGCCAGCATGCGGATTGCCGGTACCATGCAGCCTTCCTGGCGCCGCACATTCCTGAACGTCAGTTCGCTCGTCCGCATACGGTGGACATCGAAGGTCAGTTGGGGCGCGGGGGGGATGCCTACCATGATCAGCCGTCCGCCGGGGGTCAGGATTCGCATGGCCTGATCGACGCACACCGGGTCGCCCGAACACTCCAGGACGCAGTCGAGTCCGAGCGGTTCTTTTTCGAGGATCCTTTCGACGACCGATTCGTGGGCCACGCCGGTCCAATCGGCCCCGCAGGCCTGGGCGACCGCGAGCCGCTGCGGCAGCAGGTCGGTGGCATAGGTGGTGATGGATTCAACCTGGCTCCGGGCGCAGAGAAGCACGCCGAGTCCGATCGGCCCACAGCCGAAGATCGCGATGCGCTGGCCGCTCTTCAACTCGCCAAGTCGAACGGAATGGAGCCCGACCGAGAGCGGTTCGATCAGCGCGGCGTCGTCGAGGGAGAGGGAATCGGGAATCGGCAGGCAGTTCCTGGCCGGGAGGACACGAAAATCGGCCACGGCACCCGGTGCTTCCTGGGGCGTGCCCAGGAACTGGATGTGCCGGCACGTATTGGAGCGGCCCTTGCGACATTGATCGCACTGGCCACAGGTGAGGGCCGGATCGACGGCCACACGGGTGCCCGGCGCCAGACCGGCCTTCGCGCCCGCCTCGACCACGGTACCGGCACATTCGTGTCCGAGTGTGGCCGGGTAATTCACAACTCGGTTAGCGATCCGCCCGTGGACGAAGTAATGGACATCGGAGCCGCAGATTCCCACGCGATCGATGCGGATTTTCACATCGTCGGGGTTTTGGATTGCCGGTTCGGCAACGTCGACGACGTCGATTTTTCTCAATCCAGTGAACCGGGCTTCTCGCATGGGGGAGATCCTGACCAACGTTGCGTGATTCGTGGGAAATTGGCGGTCACGGAGATAGCCGCGTGGGCTTGCCCTGCGTTTGGTTATGCCAGGGTTTTGTGTGCAAAGCAATAGCCCGCTCTGTCGTGTCACTGGACGCTGCCTGGCGAATTCGTACCGGAATCACGCAAGGCTGTTTTGATGATCGACAAGAGCCGGTCACATAGGGAGAACGGCTGGCTGGGCCGGTTCCGGAAGCGGATCCAGTGCCGGGTCGTTGCAGGTGCGGGAGTCGCCCAACGACGGCCGTGCCACCTGCTTGAGGATATGGGCGAAGCGGGGGCCCCATTGGTCGACGGTGTAGTGCTGTTCGACCATCCGTCGCCCGGCGGCTCCCATCCGGCAGCGCAGCTCCGGATCGCCGGCAAGTTGGGCGATAGCGTCGGCCCATTGGTCGGGCGTGTCGGCCAGCAGGCCCGTTTCGCCATGGATGACCATGTGGCGATTCATGCCGACGCGATTGGCGACAACCGGCAGACCGGCGGCCATGTACTGGAGGACCTTGAGGCCGCATTTTCCGTGGCTCCAGGAATCGTCGGGGAGCCAACTGATGCCGACGTCGGCGTTGGCGAGTTCCGCTGCTTCGGTGGCGGCAGCCCAAGGTCGGAGCACGACCTTGATGCCGTCTAATTCGATGCTGCGGTCGCAGACCAAGCGCAGACTGAGGCCGCGGACTTTCTGAGAGGCTGCCCACAAGTGGTGCTGGGCCAGTTTCAGCCCCTGGAGCGTGCTGGAGGAACCGATCCATGCCAGGCGGACCTTTGCACCGACCCGGTGATGCCGGGTCAGGTGGTAGTACTGAGGCTGAACGGTCGTGGGCACCACGTAGATCTGCTTGGTGCTGTCGATCTGGGCCGTGCAGCGGCGAAGGTATTCATTGCCGACGATGACGGCATCGGAGGCCAGCACGGTGGCGCGGAACAGGCCCTCGCGGCGGCAGCTCTTGGGGCCTTTGCGATGGAAGCTGTCGCGTTGGAAGACGGCGTCGTCGATGTCGTAGACGAGGCGTTTGGCGAAGCGGCGAACCAGGTGCAACTGCCATCGCGGCAGGAGTTTACGCTGCAGGATCACCAGATCGGCGGATGCTGCCGCCGGAAGGCGGAAGACCCGAGGCAGGCCGCCTTGCCGGAGGGGAAGGGCCTCGAGTTGGAGGCCTTGTTCGAAGAGTGCCGACGCATAGGCCTCGAGGCGGTAGCGATAGCAGACGTGCTGCGGGCGTTCAATCAGGGCGAGTACTTTCA
The DNA here is from genome assembly GCA_964429355.1 of uncultured Planctomycetaceae bacterium. Classification (GTDB taxonomy): domain Bacteria; phylum Planctomycetota; class Planctomycetia; order Pirellulales; family Thermoguttaceae; genus JAAYAY01. The sequence goes on from CAYSCH010000566.1 coordinate 4,105, forward strand.
TCGTCGGCATTCACCGGTCCGTGCGAACTCCGCGCTCTGGTCTGACGCGTCCATGCGTCGACAGCGGGCGGAATGGTAGCAGAACCAATTGGGTGGGTCCACGGCGAAAGCAGACGGAATGTCGGTGGTTTGGGCGGCCGAAGAAGGCTGCGGGATGTGGTGGATGCGTGAACCGAATTTGGCTGGACCTTGTCATGTTGTGAAGGACGTACTAAACTTGAGACAGCCACCGGGAGGGTAAGCGAATTGGCAAGCAGCCTGACTCGAAATCAGGTGCCGGTTTACCGGTTGTGGGTTCGAGTCCCATGCCCTCCGCTT
>CAYSCH010000567.1:0-4403 GCA_964429355.1 uncultured Planctomycetaceae bacterium
CGTCGGGCAAAAGCGAAGGCCACCCGTCTTGAAAAAACATAGCGCTGTCATACTAGAAAGGGTGCTCCGCGGCCAGAGCCGTGATGAGCAGCCCCGCGCATCTGCTGCGATTGTGACAGGCGTCCGTTTTCCAGACGACAACGGAAGCGAGTGGTCACGCCAGCGCAGGGCCCTATTTCTACCTACAAGAACAATTCTCCCTCTGCGCGACAAGTGAGATATGACGACTCGTGTAACGACAATCGGCGAAACTCACGTTGGCCGTTCCGTCGGGCCGGAAGACCTGAAGCCGGGCGACTTGGTGAGTCTCATGACGGAGATCCTCGAGCTTCCGTCGTTTCTATGGTGCCACGACTCCCAACTCCTGACGCCCGACGAACCGGTCCGGATGCCGTGGCGTCCCGAGGATGCGGGAACCCCGCTCAAGGTCAAGGCGATCTGCCTGCCGTTCGTGTTTGTCAAGGCACCCAATGGCGACGGGCGGATCCTGGACGTGCGGCGCTGCCAGTTGGTGCGTCTGAGCACGGACTACGCTCGCACGGTATGGAAGGCGCTCAAGAAACAGAAGGAGTCCGGCTGACTCTCGGGGGCGACCGGCGAGCAGATTCCCGGTTTGAATGGGAATACTGGAATGATGGAAGAATAGAATCGTGGGGCGAGGTCAACCTTCGCCAATCGGCACGGACCGGAGCCATTCGGGGTGCTCGCGGACGCCTTCGGTCTCCTGGATGGGCCAAGTGGCACGGGCGCCGTCCTCGTAGGGGCCGATCTTGTCGAGGGGAAGCGGTTCGAACCCCTGTTTCAGGGCGGGCGATTCCGGTTTCAAACGGAAGTCGCCGTGTTCGGCGTCGACGAACATCGGATCGGCGACGATCGAGTGGACGTCGGCGCCGGCCTGCTGCCAGGCTTCCCACTGCGAGGCCGGCAGGACTTCTTCCAAGGTGAGGTTGCTGATCTCGGCCGTGCCGGTCTTGGAGCCGAATTCGAACTGGATGTTCAGCTTGCCGAGGCGCTGGTCGTAGTCGTCTTCCCCCTGGGCTGGATAATGGAAGGTGATCTGGCACTGCGTGCACTGGCCGTCTGGGGGGCGAAACGACTGCGACCCGAAGGCTTGCCAGAGGCCGCCGTTTTCGCTGACCAGCCGGGCGGTTGTTGACCCGGAGGCGTCTTTCGAAAGCAGTCCGAAGGAGAGGCGGTAATCCTTGCCGGGCTCAAAGGCGAATGGTTCTGATCGGACGCAGGCGTACTTGATGTACTTCAATTCGGGGTTGTGGGCGGCCGGGATGCGAAGGGCGCGGTTGCCTACGTCGTTCGTGACGACTTCCGACTTCACGTCGGGGAACTGCTTGTGGTACCAGTACCAACCCTGGGCCGCCGTCTGGTTGGCGTCGCGTTGGAACAGCTCTTCCGTGGCCGCGGAAAACTGCCGATTCGGAATGTTCTGGGTCAGGTCGGCTCTAACGGCCTTGTGGCCCTTCATGCCGGTAATGATCGGTTCGGTGCCGCCGTTCCAGACCGTGTTGTGATCGAAGATGTTTGCTTCGAGGTTGCAGTTGGAAGCGCGGACATAGCGCGACTTGGGCTGACTGGGGTAGTAGAAGATGTTTCGCTCGATGCGGTTGCCGCGCATGACGGTTCCGTCGGGGAGGATGGTTTCCTTGGGGGGGACCGCCATGCCACGCATCTTTTTCCACTCGGGATTCTCGACAAGGCGGTTGTAGTCCTTCAACATGCCGGGCTCGCGGTTCCCGAGAAATACTCCCTTGGGATCGTCGGTCCAGCCCTGGAGGGAGATCTGGTGGGTGGTGCCGAACCGTTCGGGGTTTGGATCGGAGCAGGCGTTTTCGGCGAAGATGTTGTTGTAGATATGGTTTTCGCGAGCGTTGTGCAGGTGCATTGCTCCCACCTGGCAACGTTCGACGATATTGCCGTAGACATCGAATCCGCAACCGGATTCGTCGAGATAGATCCCCCAGGCGAAGACGAAGAATTGGCCGTGGTTATTCAGGCCGATACTGTCGGTGCAATGGTTGTAGCGGATGGTGGTCCAGCCGCCCGTCCAGCCGCCGCCGTAGGTGCAGCCTGTATCTTCCATCTCCAGGTTGCAGTGGCGGATGCGGTTGTACTCGAGCGTGTTCAACACGCCGCCGTAGAAGACCCCGCAGCGGGGCATATCGTGGATGAGGTTGTGCGAGAGGATCGCGCCGCAACTGCCGAGCATCAGGCCGATGCCGTGGCGGTTGAACTGGCCGACGTGGTGGATGTAGCAGTTGTCGACGACGTGGTTGCACTTGTCCATCTTGACCCCGTCGCCGGCGTAGATTTCCACGCCGTGCCCGCCGAGATTCCAGAGATCGCAGCCGCGAACTGTGCAGTTGTGGCCGCCGCGGACCGAGATGCCGGCTCCGGAGAAGTAGCCCAGATCGTGAATGTGCGACTTTTCAATGGTGATCCGTTCACAGTCGGTCAGGCTGACGGCACGAGCCTCGGCACAGGTGAATTCCAGTCCGCGAAGGACGACGTTGGATGCGCCGGCGAAGCTCAGGATCGTGTCGACGGTTGGGACGGTAACCACCGAGCCTTCGAGGTTTTGGGGGGGCAGGAAGTAGAGCTTCTGGGCTTCGACATCCTGGTACCATTCGCCGGGTAAATCGAGTTCCTCCTTCATGCCGAAGACGGCGTAACGATCTTCCGGCCGGGCGGCATATTGCATCTTCTGTTCCAGGGTGATGGTGCGAGTCGCCGGATCGAAGTGCCGGATCTTTTCGATACGGTTCCACCAGTTGTAGCGGGGGAAGATGCAGACCTCGCCGTCGGTCGGACGGGACCAGTTGGGTTGATCCTTGGCCCGCATGACGACCGTATCGGTCGGTTCGCCTTCAATATCGGTGTACATGGGGGGACGCTGGCCGTCGACGTAGGCCCAACCGCCGGAATAGGGGAGTGCGGGATCGTAGTTCGGATAGCGGGCCCAGATCTGCCGTGTGCCGTTGAGGTAGATCTGGCGAAACTTGCGGTCGATGCCCAAGGGCTTCAAGTCGGCTTCGAGAACCTGTCCTCCGCCGGACGAAGCGTTGCCTCTATACTCGGATTTCTTCCAGTCCGATACGACGACTCCGCCGACAAGCTTTGGCCGGTCGTTCGGGTTCTCAGTGTCTTTGTGCTGGACTTGTGCGCATGGTGCGCGCATGTTCGTGAAGGTTGGGTTGCGGGCTTGCCCCGCCTTGGGGTCGTTCCAGGCCCTGATCGTCAGGGGCGCGGACTGGGTTCCTGAATCGTCCTGGGTGAACTCAACCGTTTTCCGAAGCATGTAGATGCCCGGATGAAGGAGGATATCGATCGGCTCTTCGGGCTTCAGTTTTCGTGCCGCCCGGGCCAGATCGCGAGCCTTCTCCAGCGACTTCAGGGGCGCGGCGGCGGTGGCCGGGTTCTCGTCTGAACCGTTTGGCGAGACGTGGAACTCTGTGGCCGACGCACAGGCGACGGACAGAGAACAGGCGGCGAACCAGATGACGTGTTTCATGGCGGATCCAGGAGTTGGTGGGGCTGGCGAAGCAGGGAGGTCGAAGAACGGATTGGGTGGATGTTGTTGGCTGAGGCCCGGCCGCATCGGGTTCCTTCTGGAGGCCAATCTAAGTGGTCGGGGGTGGGGGAGCAAGGGTGCCGCGGTGCCTGTTCTCCGATCCACGTCCTTTCGGGAAAGTATGCACATTCTCGCCGTTGGGGTGCAACATGGCCTGTTCGTAGATGGCTTCGACTGTACGCATGAATTTTGCGGAAGCGCCGGAATAAATCGGCGCTCTCATGCATCTTCGATGGTACGAGGGATGATTTTCTCGAATTCGCATGAACCTTCTTGGGACCTTGGTCGTCCTAGTAAGTCAGACGACAACGAAAAAATAGCGGCTGATTGAGGCCGCACAATCGAGGATATTGGAGCGATGATGTTTCTACGGTCGAGTCTCACCGCCGAACGCATGTGTGACGGCAGGTTCGCCTATCAAGGGGCGAATTTGCTCGCCGCGCATCCTTTGCGCTTGTGACACCTGGCCACGATGGTTTGGACGATTCCCAGAAGCCCGGTGTCGCAGCGACATCGGGCTTTTTTCGTGACTGAATTGATGCGGTGGGTCCTGTGCTGGTACGGGAAGGCGGCTGTTAACCGCCCTGACCACCGCTGCGCGTCGGTGCCCCAGGTTCGATTCCTGCCGCCGCAGCTCAGCACGTTCTCGTGGAGCAGCCTGGAGTGCTCGCCTGCCTGTCACGCAGGAGGACCACCCTTCGGGCGGTGCCCCGGGTTCAAATCCCATCGGGAACGCTCTTGAACATGGCACGGTACGCCAACCTTGGCAGAGCGACGGATTTCAAACGTCCGTGGATGCGGGTTCGACTCCCACCCGTGC
>CAYSCH010000568.1:0-4379 GCA_964429355.1 uncultured Planctomycetaceae bacterium
GGCTGTGCACATCCATGCCCGTGGGAAACTCGTAGGTTTTGTGAGGGCCTCTTACTGAATCGAAACGCAGAAACCCAACGCCCGAATCGGTGGCCTTGGGACCTTCCTGCCTGTCCGGTTCCGGCGGATGCGCCGCCAATTCTCACGGGTATTGCAGGCGGATTTCGCTGCGGCCCTTTCTCAGGTCGAAACAGATCGCGGTTCCCTGAACCTCCTGGTACCAGGTGCCGGACTGGAGGTCGGAAATTCGGGCAACCTTCCGGAGCGGACTTGTCTCGTCCCCCCTGGTGATCTGAAAGTCGGCAGGGGAGGCTTGTGCAATCCGGATGGTGAACTCAGGAGCCGAGAACGGAGCGTCGAATCGGATCGTTCCCCGCTCGGTCGAGATCTGCGTGAGTTCTTTCGCGGCCCAGTAGCGGGCGATTTCGGCCAGCTTCATCCAGACCAGGTGATCGAAGCGGCGATGGAGACGGGTGACAACCTCCTGGAGGACACGGAAGCCGTGTTCCTGGCCGTTGGAATAGATTCCCGGCCAGTGGCAAACCATGATCGCCGGTTCTCCCCGCTGGATGACGTCGATCATACGTCCGGCATCCAGATCCTTGGTGATGAACTGGTCGGCGTCGCCGGGAGTATCGCCATCCCAGCCACCGAACCAATCGCCCGTGCATCCGATGATGGAGACGACGCAGCGCGGGTCGGGGCTTTCGAGCCCCGCGGCGTATTCGACCCGGGGAGCGACACTCTGCTGGTCGGTGAAAAGATGGCGGAAGTAGTGAGGAATCTCGGCGCGGAAGACATCGCGGCACGACTGGAGGGTCGCCTGGGCCAGTTCGGGGAGCACACGGCCTCCGAAACCGCCGGGGGTCGTGATGCCTTCGCAGGGTAGATCGATGTACTTGAGAATTCGGAGGGCGTAGCCCATATAGTCGGCCAGCTCGTCGACCGACTTGCCGTTGGTCCAGCCCCAGTTTTCCATGAAGTTCTCACCGCAGTCCTGGTAAGGGCGGCCGGTTTTCGTATCGATGACCCGGGTGTGGGAGACCATCTCAGGATGGATGTCCCAATTGGGGACCATAAGCTCGCGGACCAGGTCGATGCTCTTGCGCAACTCCTCGTGGGACCAGCCGGGAAGATACCGATCGAGCCAGCCGACACAGGCCGGATAGGGAACGATCGAGTACTTGCCTTTCACGCCCTGCTCGGCGGACCATTGGCCGAACTTGCGGACGAAGGAGTCGGGAATTTCGCGAGGCCAGGTCTTCCAGGGCTTCTGGTAGTCTTCCCGGCCGGGCCATGTCTGGGCGAACTGGGGCATGCCAAAATGGGCCAGATTCACCAGGCAGGTGGAGTCGTCGATGATCAACGCGACCGGGACCCGTGCCCGTGGGTTGAGCACCGTGACCGAGTCGTCCCGCTTCGGTCGATCGCCCGGCGCTTGGGCCAGCGCGGTGCCGGAGAAGAACCCGCCGGCGGAGGCCAGGCCGCTCAAGGCAGCGGTTTGAACGCACGCGGTACGGAGGAAATCGCGGCGAGAGAGTTTGGTCATGGAACCGGCTCCCCAGGGAGAAGGCAGATTTTCTGGCGATGGAAGTGGGAGGAGGATAGTCCCATATTCTCTTCGCTGCGCAACGTGGAAATCGGGACAGTCCCCGGCAGACAAGATAGCGAGGGAAGCGTCACGAATCAAGATTCAGCGGTCTTGTCACTTGGATCGGTTTCGCTTCGGTCGGGCGGCTGACGTGGCCCATGAAGAGAATCGTGTCGGTCTGGGTGTCGCAGATGTAGTACTGGAACGGGTGGTCGGCGGTGAAATAGACTGCCTGCGGCGGCATCGACGACGTAAGGCCAACGATGACCGCGGTGGCCGCTGCGGCGGTTGTACCAGCTTCGTCCAGTTCAATGAAGGCCTTGTGGCGTATATCCTGGACGAAAAGGTTCCCTTCCAACACGCATTGCGGGTCCACCATGCCGTCGAGGTCTGACAGATCGGGATCGAAGAGGTCCTCCATCCCCAGATCGAGGAGAGCCTGTTTCACGTCCGGCATGCTGGTGACCTCAAACTTCGGGAGGCTGACGGCAACGCGCTGCAGTTCCAGGCCGGAGAGGAACTCACTGAGATCGTCGGTCATGGCGGTGACATCCACCCGGGAAAGAGGAGTGCCATCGCCGGGGAGCGCAAGAAGCATTGAGAAGCGGCCGTCGCGATAAGGGAGTTCAACGTACTGGACACCGTCGCATTCCATGTAGTTGTAGTTTGCCGTGTCGTGCATCATGTCGACCAGCATTTCCTCGTCGGCACTGACGTCGAAACTGTCGGGTTGTGTCGCGTAGACATCGAACTCGTGGGCCCATTTGGCGTCGAAGTAGATCGCGTTGGCCAGGACGAGCACGGTTTCAGGCGTAAGAACTCCCTGCGGAATCAGGTCTTGGATCTTGTCTCGGGTCTGCTCTTCGACCCACCCGTTGATGGCCTGCCGGGCGGCCTCGGTTTGGTTCACGAAGTCCACATCCTGGAGACCGCCGTTGTAGCTGGCCAGGATCAGGTCGAGATAGTCCTGGTTGAAGGGGAAGCCCGACTGGCCCCAAAGCGAATTGGCGACGTTCAGATCGAGCCCCTCCAGGGCATCGGCCTGGTTCAGGCTGTTGAGGAGTTCGCCGTATGCGGCGTGGAATTCCTCGGAGCTCTCAGGGAAGTGGAGGATCTTGGCCATCTCGGCGGCGGTATCTGCCTCGGCGCCGGCATAGACCATGGCCAGGGCGGCGGAGATGCTCAAGGGGGAGAAGACGAAATCCTCCGCGGAATCAGCGAGCTTGTGATACAGGTCGGCGGCAAAGGAGTTGACGGCGTCGGCGGGGGAATCAAAGGGTACCACGATCTCTGGAAGCGGCTTGATCATCGCCCCACCTTTGACGATCTCCTCCCAATGGCTCCAATGGAGCTGGCTCGGATCTCCGCTGGGCGACCGCCGCAGCGTATCGTTCCCTTGACCGCCGTCGAGATCAGTTTCGCCGGCGAACGGCCAGAGGGAGGAAGTGTACGACGATCCCTGTACCCAGGCTCCGGCTTCGACGACGTCATCACCCTTTCCGGCGTCGATGATCCCATTTCCGCCGACGGTCGCGTAGTGAACGGTCAATCGATCATCATCGTCCCCCAGAGAGGCTCGCAGGTGGCGGGAGACTTCGGTATCGGCGATTTCCACCGTGTCGTTGCCGCTGCCGGTATGGATCTGGAGTTGTTGCGTGAAGATGGTGGTTTGATGAAGCGGCGGTTGCGGCCATACCCGCGTCATGACGGAGGGCTCTTCGAGGCTGCCGAATGCGAGGTAGTCGTTGCCCGGACCGAGATGGACGCGAATGCGATTGCCGACGTTCACCGAGTCGACGCCGAGATGATTGTCGCCTCTCGTCGAGCGGAAGAGGAGATCTTCAGCCACCGTGGCTGCACGGACCGTCATCTCGTCGTTGTATCGGCCGCCCCCCGCGTGGACGTCGAGACTGCCTTCGACAGCGACTCCTGAACAGACGATGGAATCGGCACCCGCGGCTGAGCGAATCACCAAATCGCCATTCACGGTGATTCCCATGAGGCTGAGTTCGTCTGCCGCACCGCGAGTGCGGATCGACAGGTCGTCGCCGGTGGTGATACTCTCGATGAGAATCCGATTCGTTCCGCGGCTTCCCCGGATGGAGAGATTCCCAGGAATCTCGCTTCCGCCCAACTGTCCCTTGATGGTCAACGTGTCGTTGCCATCGCGAAGGAAGACTCGAAGGTCGCCGACAATCCCGGAAAGGGTGACGGACTGTCCGGGCTTTTCGCCGTTGATGGAATCGTTGCGGGCCGGCGTGATGGTCCAAGAGTCGGGCCGATCTGCGGAAGCCTCGACGGAGAGAACGTCGGCCCCCTTACTGCCGACGATAACAAGATCACCACCTTCAACCGCCGCGTGAAGGTCGGCCGCCAACAGGAGTCTTGGCTCCAAGTTCTCGAAACGGAGCCCCTTTGTACGGGAACTGGAATACCTTATCACAATACCCTCCCCCTGTGTTGCGGCCAATAAGCCAACAGAGAATCGGCGGATTTCGTTTCGGTCCGGTTGTCGGCGGACGTGCCGCGCAGCTCGAATGGATCGATGCCTGAGAGCAGAACGGCGACCTGCAGGTCCTCCAGTTCGATCTCGGTGGTATCGGTGAGACTATAGTTACCGGGACGTCACGACAGAAGTAAAACTATTCCCGTTAAACGCCCCCCTATTCATGAAGGCCGAGATTTGGGCCGATTGTCACGGCGCAATGGCCTTTTAGGGCCGCCAGCAGAACTACCGGCTGTGCACATCCATGCCCGTGGGAAACTCATACGTTTTGTGAGGGCTTCT
>CAYSCH010000569.1:0-4339 GCA_964429355.1 uncultured Planctomycetaceae bacterium
CGGGATGTGTCGCAAGTCGCACCTGGGGGTTAGGCAAACACTTCTGGTGGAATCGGTCAGGGAGTTGCGACAACGATCACTGGTAAGAGGGTTTGAGGAGGCATTGGTGTGACATGACCCTACGCGAACTGAAGAGACACCTTGGACGACTGGAAAAGCAGTGCGGCCGCTGGGCAGGGAAACACCGGTTCGACAAATACCGGGACCGGTCAATCGGCCGGCAGATGGCGTATCGGAATGTATTGGAACTGCTGGAGCAATTGGACCCGGACGAGTTGAAGGTGAAGAGTCATGGGAATGACATTCGGACTTGACGGCGTGGGCGATACTGAAGACGACATCGAAACCGCGAACGACCTGATTGACGAGATCAACTTACTCCTGGAGGAGATGCCGGAGGACGCTGAAGACTTCGCCGAGTCCGTCTCTGAAAAAGCAAGCGACATCTCCGCCTACATCCAGAAGCATGGCCGAGTCACCAAGAAACAAAACATGCTGGATGGACTCCAGCGGTGGGTTCGCGATTGAGGCAATGAAAGGATAGCACGATGGCCGAGAAAAAGACCGACATGGACACGACCACCAGGAACGTATCTATTCCTCCGGCTCTGGCGATGATGATAGACAAACCCCAGAAGCCAAAAGAGTACGACTACAGGGCGAGCAAGTATCAACTGCGGCTGCGGAAGAATGGACACGGAACAACGAAGATCGAGCGACGAAGGCGTGGCCGATGATCGACAACACTTTCGACCTGAACGGCGTCCGGGTCCCGAAGCCTGCGGCGGCAACGACAGACGGCAGCCGGCCAAACAGAATCACCGTTTGCAGGTTCACCGTCGTTGTGAGCAACAACGAAGTCACTCATGCGATGGACTACACATTCGACAACATCCGCGACGGCGACGGTATGCTCGTTGTCCCGACTGTCTCGCGCCACCTCAAAACCGGGGACTACGCAATCGATGGAATGGAGGAACGCTGTTGCGTCGAGAGGAAGCAACTATCGGACCTGTATATGTGCTGCGGTAGCGACCGGGAGCGTTTCTCGCGAGAGATAGAGCGAATGGCCGAGATGGAAGTCGCGTTCGTCGCCATCGAGGCCGACTGGCGGGAGATTGCAAATCCCGAAGAGTTCCGCATCGGATGGCAAAGTCGAACCAATCCGCGGAGCGTTGTCGGCACCATCAACGCATGGTCGATCCGCTACCCCCGCGTCCACTGGCTGGCGTGCGGTTCGCGTCGTGAGGCGGAAGTACGGACATTTCAAATCCTGCAAGCAGCGTGGAAAGAATGGCACGGAAAAGCCGGAACAACCGGGTAAACATCACTGAACTGAAGTCGCTCGCCCGCGGCCGTTGGCTGGAGATCTTCCGGACCATTGCCGGAGTGCAGTTGGAGGACAACTGCCAACGTCGCCACGGCCCCTGCCCACGGTGCGGCGGGACCGATCGGTTCCGGGCGATCGACCTGGACAAGGGAGCGTTGTATTGCAACGCGTGTTTCAGCCACAACAACGGCGACGGGATCGCGGCCCTCGGCTGGCTGACCGATCGGCCGTTTGTCGAAGTCGTCGACCTTCTCTGCGAGTACCTCGGCGAGACACCGCGACACAAAAAGAACGGCCAGGACCACAAGCCGAAAGTATTTGCGACGCCGCAGGGGATCGTCCGCTACTTCCTGGACGGCCTGGCCAAGCAGCACAGCGGCCAGGCGAAGCTGGCGGCCACGTGGACGTACGACACGTTCCACGTTCTCCGCTTCGACTTGCCGACTCCGCCAGGCGAGAAGCGGCGGAAGGAGTTTCGCCCGGTCCACCAGGTGCCTCTGGGAACCGCCGGAGGCATCGGATGGCAAGGCGGGTACCCGCCAGGGCCCCGGCCACTCTACCGCCTGAAGGACATCGAGACTGCCCACCCAGACCTCGTCACAATTCACGGGGGCGAGAAGGCGGCCGACGCTGCGGCCGGGCTCGGGCTCGTCGCCACCACGAACGCCGGCGGCGAGAAGGCTGTCGACCAGACGGACTGGACGCCGGTCCTGAGGTTCTCGCGGATCGTGATCGTGACCGACAACGACCCGGCCGGCGAGGCCTTCGGCTTCCTCCTGACCGCGAAGTTCCTCCACCTGAAGCCCGGGGCCGACGTCCGGATCCTCCGGCTGCCGGGGCTGCCGCCGAAGGGCGATATCGTCGAATGGATTTCCTCCGGAGGAACACTCAACCGATTCCTTGAGCTGCAGAACGAGGCCCCCGAACATTCCGCCCAAATGGACGCCGCGGAGGCCGAGGACGACCCGCATCGGCTCGCTAAAGTCTTCCTGGCCGAACACTCGCCATGGGAGCGGGTTGTCTACTGGCGGGGCGAGTGGTGGGCGTGGGACATCTACTATCGCCCGCTGTGGGAAGCGGATCTTCGAGCTGCAGTCACGTGCGGCGTGAAGGCCGAGTTTGATCGGCTGAACGTCGAGGCCCAGATGGTGGCGGCCGTGCGGGGAAAGAGCGGGGGAGACGGAGACGCGGATCCGCCGAAGGCGAAGAAGGTCACAATGCGGCTTGTCTCGGACGTGATCCAGGCCCTTCGCTCGATCGTCAACCTGGCCGGCCACATCGAGCAGCAGACGTGGCTGGACGGCACGCGGCGGCCAAACTGCGTGACGCTCGAGAACTGCATCCTGGATATCGACGCATTCTTGGAGGCGAAGGAGGGTTGGAATTTGACCCACTCGCCGAACTGGTTCAGTCCGATTCACCTGCCGTACGCGATAGACCTGGAGTGCAAAAACCTCAAGACGCCGAAGTGGGACAAGTTCCTGGCTCGCGTGATGCAGGACGATCCAGATGGAGTCAAGACGCTGCAGGAATGGATGGGATACTGCCTGACCCACGACAACTCGCTGCAGAAGTTCCTGCTGCTGGAGGGCGAGGGCCAGAACGGCAAGAGCGTTTTCTGTGCCGCCCTGATCGCCCTGCTCGGCCGGCAGAACGTGAGCAACGTCCCCTTGGAGCGGTTCGGTGACCGGTTCTCGCTGGCGACGACGCTCGGCAAGTTGGCGAACGTGGCCACCGAATCGACCGAAATGGACGACGCGGCCGAGGGGATCCTGAAGGCCTTCACATCGGGCGACCCGATGCAATTCGAGATCAAGCACAAACAGCCGTTCACAGCCATCCCGACAGCCCGATTCGTCATGTCGATGAACAACCGGCCGCGGTTCAAGGATGGCAGTACCGGCCTCTGGCGCCGGATGCTGATCGTCCGATTCGACCAGACGATCACCAAGGAGGAGCGAGTGTTGGGCATGGACAATCCGGCCTGGTGGGAGGCATCCGGAGAACTCCCAGGCATCTTCTGGTGGGCTGTCTTGGGGCTCCATCGGCTCCGGCAGCACTTCGCGTTTACGGAGAGCGAGAAGTCCAAGGAGGCCGTGACTGAGTACCGGACGGAAACGAATCCAGCCAGGACATTCCTTGTCGATCACTGTGAGGCTGACGCCAACGGGATCGCCTACTCCCAGGAGCTCTACGACGCTTACGTAAAATGGTGCCGATCAACTGGCTGCCATCCGTTCGGAGAGCGGAAGTTTGGCAAGGAGATTCGGAGAGTCTACACCAACGTCGAGCGGTTGCGAGCATCCACAACTGGCAGGCCATGGTACTACAAGGGCATCACGTTCGTTGACGAAGACGTTTCGGGTTCTGGGCTAAAGTTCTAATTTTTGTTGGGACAACTGGGACACATGGGACAAAACACCCTAATATATCTATGTATCTCAAATTTTTTATACATTGTTCGCGTATGCAAATTCCCCAGATTAAACCATTCTGTCCCATTCCGTCCCGTAAAACCCATGATTTTACTATTAACCCTTATAGAGATTCTTGCGCCTCTTGATTCATTTTTCGTCTCATTTTTTCACACTGCGTAATAGTAAAACGACGGGACAATAGGACATACGGGACAGAATCAATGAAAAACATTTCACATCCCCTATTCAACCTGATTTCACAAAACACAGAAACGGCCCCAGAATCGCCGGGAATCGCCTCCGGCACCTCCCTGGCTGAATGCTCCCCTGTGGCCGAGATGCCGCCGCAGAAAAGCCGTGGCGATGCGGAGGGCGTCGGTGGTGGAGATGGGGCGGGGGTGGTGGCGGTTGCCGCAGGAGTCGTCGGCGGGGTGGGGGTGGCGGTGTCGTCCCAGGCTCCCGACCCATCCAACCCGTGGCAGCCGGCCGCAGGCCTCTCGATCCTCGCCGTGCTCGACCCTGCGGGGCCTGACGGCCAGCCGGGGCAGGCCCGCTTCGCTCCGGGGCTCACCCTGGCCGAGCGGCGGGAGAT
>CAYSCH010000570.1:0-4324 GCA_964429355.1 uncultured Planctomycetaceae bacterium
TACACCCTCCCCGCTCGCCCAAGTCTACTTTTGGATCACACACGCACGCGTTCCAAAACTATCACATTCACACCACCAATAACACACATTTCCACCATCTCCCATCTTCCTGTCCCCCCGTCCCCCGTCCCCTGACTCCTGACTCCTGACTCCTGACCTCTGCTCCTTGCTCCCTCCTCCCTAGCCCGCCAGTCGTTCACCCGAACTTTGACAACCGGAGGGATTCCATTCGCGACGGGGATTCCGTTCGCCGAGTGGAAGCCCGCGAGCCCCTTCGTTATACTGCGCTGACTGAGAACGGCTCGTTCGCTGAATCGCGTGGGCAACGCCCCACGCCTACGAGACCAGCCGTGGGACACAGTTCCCACGGCCCGCGGTTCAAAAGAGCCATTGCCAACCGCCTGCGGTTTGGATCACACGAAGGGAGAAACAACATGAGACAACCGACACTGGCCATTCTGGTCGGACTATCAATCTGTTCCATCGCTGTGGGTGCAGAAAACGTCAAGACCTACCGGAACATCACGTGGGAGAAGCTCAAGGCATCCGGACCGGAGCTGAAGCAGATCGGCTGGCTCGCCACCCGGCACGCCAAAGACATCCCGTCCTCGGATTGGTCGGTGGGCTGCGAGACGCTCGACCGCGACCAGGCCCGGTTCAGTGTCTACAAGGACTATGTGGGTGAGCTCGGTGCGAAACGTGGCCGGCTGCAGAGCGGCTGGGCCAAGTGCGAGAAGGAGCGAGGCGTCTACGATTTCGCCTGGCTGGACGAGTGCGTCTACGGGCTGAACGAACAAGGCGTCAAACCCTGGATGTGCCTGTGTTACGGCAACCCGATCTACAAGTCCACCGTCCAGTTGGGCTCGACTCTGGCCCCGATCGTGCGTTCGGAAGAGGCGATGGCCGCCTGGCTCAAGTATGTTGAGGCGACCGTCGCCCGATACAAGGAGGTTGTCACCGAGTGGGAGATCTGGAACGAGCCGTTTGGCCAAGGCCAAGACTACTCGATCATGGTGCTGGCGACCGCCGAACTCATCAAGAGAATTCAGCCCGAAGCGGTCATCCTCGTCACGGCGATTACCGATGCGGACCGGGCCGTCGTGCTGGAGGCGCTCAAGACGGCAAACAAACTCGACCTGGTCGACTACTGGGTCTACCACCCCTACGATCAGAATCCCGACACATCCTATGCGTGGGTTGAGAAGACCAGGCAGCAACTCGCGACCTTCAGTTCGAAGTACAAGCTGTACCAGGGCGAGGTCGGGTGCCCGTCGATTCTGGAATGGACCCATGCGCTGGCGTACTATCCGTGGACCGAGTACAGCCAGGCCAAATGGAACCTGCGCCGGATGGCGGGAGACCGGGTCCGCAGTATCCCCTCGAGCGTATTCACGATCATCGACCTCAAGTACCCGAACATGCTGCAATCGTTCGGCCTGATCCGCTCGAACCTGCTGCTTGAGTTCATCTACAAGCGGCCCAGCTTCTACGCCGTCCAGCACATGATGAGCTTCTTCGACGACTCGGTAACACCCGTCGGCATTCTGGAGTACGAGGCGGATTTGCCCCGGAAACTGACGATCGCCGGGTTCGAAAAAGCGGGAACACCGGTGGTGTTGCTGTGGTACAACGATCGCATTCCGAGTGACGACCTGGCGTGGGACCGGGCCGATCTCACCCTCAAGTCGGTCGCGTTCCAGGATCCGGTGTATGTGGAGATGATCACCGGCAAGGTGTTTGAGCTCGACAAATCCGCATGGAAGAGCCAGGGCGGCAACACCACCCTGGCGCAGTTGCCGATGTGGGATAGCCCGATGATGCTCGTCGAACGTGCGCAGGTCGATTTGCGGAAGGATGCCCCGTCACGATAACCATAGAACATGCCCCCTGCCGGGCCGGAGAGATACCTATGCTTTCGAATCGACATACGGTCTCTGTCATCACATGGACGGTGGTTTTGCTCAGTTGTGGTGTGCGGCTTTGCCAGGCGGAAGAGCCCTCGGAGCCTCTGATCCCGCCGCTGCCGGCGGAGGATCGGCCGCTGGCCGAACGCTTCGCCGTGCCGCCCCCTTCGGCGCGGATCCTGCCCATCATTCATTCGCAGAAAGACGACCCGGCAGAACAGGATAAGCAGTTGCGGACCCTGGCAGCGCGAGGTTTTGGTGGCTTTGCAGGCAACGTTGCCTTTGACGGCTACGTGGACGACGAGACGAAGTGGCCCGCCTTCCTGCGGGGCGTCCATATGGCCAAATCGGCCGGCATGTCGCTTTGGCTCTACGACGAGTGCGGCTACCCCTCCGGCAGCGCTCGCGATCTCACGCTCAACGGCCACCCCGAATGGGCCGCGCGCGGCCTGCTGGTCGCCGAGACGAACACCAGCGGCGGCGAGGTCTCGCTCTCGCTGCCGCCCGGCCGGCTGGTATTGGCGGCAGCTCTGCCGCGTCGCAACGGCATGGTCGCGCTGGATGAAGCGCAGGATCTTGAGGCGGCAATCGACGGCGGCCGACTCTCCTGGCAAGCCCCGGCGGGCGAGTGGTTCGTGGTGGCGATGACAGACGACCTGATCTATGAGGGGACCCACGCGGCCATCAGTCTCGCCTACAAAAAACCGTGTATCGACCTCTTGACTCCGGAACCGACTGCACGATTCCTCGAGGTTACCCATGCGCGATATGCGGAAAAACTGGGCGAGGATCTCGGTCGGTACTTTGTCTCGACCTTCACCGACGAGCCATCGCTGCAGAATCTCTGGTTCCGCCCCATGCCTTACCGAGTGTTGCCGTGGTCGCTCACCATCCAGCGCGAGTTCAGCCAGCGCTGCGGCAGGGAACTGCGCCCGCTTCTGCCCGCACTGGTGGCCGACGCAGGGCCGGCCGGCGCGCGCGTGCGCTACGACTTCTGGAACACCGTGGGCCATTTGGTCGCGGAGAATTACTTCGGCCAGATCCAGACCTGGTGCCACAAACACAACCTCCTCTCCGGCGGTCACCTGCTGATGGAGGAAGGGCTCGCCGGGCACGTGCCCCTCTATGGCCACTTCTTTCGCTGCACGAGACGCCTTGACGCTCCCAGCATCGACTGCCTGACCAGCCTGCCCCCGCAGGTGCCGTGGTACATCGCCCGCATGATCGGCAGCGTTGCCGACCTCGAAGGCCGTACCGTCACAATGTGCGAGGTTTCTGACCACGGCCAGCGCTACCGGCCGACGGGCGACACTCGCCCCATCCAGATCGTAACCGAAGACGAGATCCTCGGCACCTGCAACCGGCTGGTGTGGGGCGGCATCAACACGCTCACCAGCTATTACTCCTTCCAAGGGCTTACCGATAAGCAGTTGCAGCGCATCAACACCCATGTCGGCCGCTGCCAGACCATGATGCGAGGCGGACATCAGGTCACAGACATCGCTGTGCTCTACCCGATCGAGAGCGTCTGGCCTGCCTTCATTCCCGCCTGCCAGGGCGCGACCGCAGAGCCCGCCGCACGCCGCGTCGAGAGTGTTTTCGACGGCGTGAGTTCGGCACTCTACGGCGCAAACCGTGATTTCGCCTACGTCGACGCGCAGGCGCTCTGCAAAGCAAAGGTCGTGGGCGACACGCTGACCCTTGGCGACCTGCGCTGGCGAGTCCTGGTGCTGCCCGCAGCCAATACGTTGCCGCTGGAGGCGTGGGAGAATGTGGCCACGTTCTGGCGCGAGGGAGGTGTGGTCATCGCGATCGGCGCGCGCCCGGCCAACAGCGAAATGGAGTTCCCCTCGCCACGCGTGCAGGCAATCGCACGCGAACTGTTCGGCACGGCCGACGCCCCTTGCCTGGTCACCAATCCTGCCGGCGGCGCGGGCATTCTCCTGCCAACCGCCATGATCGCGATGGTGCCACGTGTGGTCGACTCGCTTTTCCAGCGCGACGCCGCCTGTGAGGAGGCGAAAACGCCGGTCAAAATCACGCGACGCCGTATCGACCGGCACGAGGTCTATTTCGCGATCAACGACAGCGATGCCGCCTGGGACGGCACTATTCACTTCTGCGGCCGAGGCGTGAGCGAGCAATGGGATCCCGCGACCGGCGCGATGACCGAGCTGGCCGGCGGCACCCGCGTGCCCGTGCACCTCGGACCGTATGGGGCGATGCTGTTCCGATCGGCAACGGCCGACAACCCCAAGCGGTTGAACGGCACCGTCACCGCCCCGCTCTCCATGACCTGCGAGCCGCTGCCGGTGGCGTCCAAACCGGTCGCGTCGCCGGGGAAGTACGTGAAGCCCGAACTGACCGGCGATGACGCCTCCGGCTGGCGCGCGGCCGCCACCCTGACTGAGGGACAGGTC
>CAYSCH010000571.1:0-325 GCA_964429355.1 uncultured Planctomycetaceae bacterium
CTATTTAGTGGATGAGGCAACTGTGTTTGACAAGGCATCTCCAGCCTTCTTTCGTCCTGAAGGTCGGCTCAGTACTTCAGGCACACGCCAGTTCTTGCGTCCGAGGGCGACCTGCTTCATCAACTGCTCGGCCTCGTTGTTGTCGATGGCCGAGCCGTCCATTGTGTGTCAGGCGCTCGTTCGCGGCATGCGACTTTCCGGCATCATGAAACGATCATGGCGTTTTCAAGCAACGATATTTGGCCTCCAGGCCGGCGTTTTCGAGGATGGATTCATGTTCCTCGGGTTTGACGCCGACGAAATTGTCGTGCTCGTTGCACGTGGC
>CAYSCH010000571.1:335-4296 GCA_964429355.1 uncultured Planctomycetaceae bacterium
TTCTGGCCAGATTGTTGTGATTCACCAGACTCGGGATGCCATAGATTAGATTGCCGGTGCTTTTGATCGTGTCAGGATCAGCGTCCTCGGGGTCGTAGGGACGTTTCCAATCCAGAACGAAATTGCCTGAAGATCGACAAAGCCGATCTCGCTCGGCAGCAGCCAGCTGCCGTGTTCGAACGTGATGCCTTCGAAACGGATGTTGTGCACCGGCTTTTCGAGCGTGCCGCGCAATTCGACGATTTTTTCGACGGCCGGTGCGATTGCCTCGATTTTGGCCATATCCTCGCCAGAACGCGGCAAGTAGTAAGAGGCCCTCACAAAACGCACGGGTTTCCCACGGGCATGGATGTGGACAGCCGGTGGTTTTGTTAGCGGCTCTAAACCGTCTTGGCCGCTCGGTCGAGATACCACTCACCCGGCGTGTCGAGCAGTTCGAGGGCGTTTTCGACGTAGATGCCATCGAGATACTCGGGGTCGACGATGTTCATGCCCTGCTTCACCTTGGCGTTGCCGAAATGAGGCTGAAGCATCGCGATCTTCGCATGGTCGTCTTCGCGGCGGATGCTTTGGACCTTGCATCGCGTATGGCACCAAATGACCACAAAACACAACTCGATGTCGCCGGGATTCCTCCAATCGGCCATCGCCACGGCCGAGGTCGTGTAGCCATCATTTCCTGACAGTTCAAGTTCCGCGGGGGCGCGTGGCCCTGCGTGACCGTAAAAACCAATCATTGTGTCGTTGATCATATCCGCGGTGCTATTCGATTTCCTTAAGAGCCAGACCCGCTGCCTCGCGAATCGTGCGGGATTCGGCCTTCAACAGTTCCTTGATCTTGGGAATCGCCGGACGCGCTTGCTCCTTGAGGCCGGCCAGTGCATTGAGTGCGGCCAACCGGACCCGCAGGGACGGATCGCCGAGCGCTTCGATGAGGATTGGCACGGCGCCCGGGAACTTGCCAAGCACTTCGACGACGCCCGAGCGAAGCTGGGCGTTCGGGTCTTTCACGGCTGCCAGCAAGAGAGGCGATTTCTCGGAGGCGATCTGCTGCGAAGCCGCGATTGCTTCCTTTCGAGGGTGATCCCATCGCTTGTCGAGCCGATCGAGGAGTGCGGGGATTGCCGCTTCAGCCTGGGGACCGAAAACGGCGAGAGTACGTGCGGCGTTCGATTGATCTTCCGAGGGGTTTCGCAGCAATGCAACCAGGGCGGGAACTGCCGGCCGGGCTGGCTTGCCCGCCTTGGCTATCGCCGTCCGCAGCAGATCCCACTCCTCTTCGTGGTACGGGCTGGGATTGGGCACAATGAGGTCGATCATCGCTTGCACGGCCGCGGAGTTGTCGGGCTCGAGGACAACCGCGGCACAAGCGCAGCTCAGTTGGCTGGAGAAGGCGGGTGATATCTCCGTGAAACGCAAGAGCGAGGGGACGAGGCCCTTGGCCTTTGGCCCGAGCAGTGCCAGCGCCACGGCGACCTGTCCGCGGATCCGATCGTCCATTTCGAGGGACTGGCCGAGTACGTCGAGCACGTCGTCGTTTTGCGGGTCGATCCTGGCGGCCGCGACTGCCGCCTCGCCGCGGGCCTGGTAGTTGTCAACGAGATCGTCGTGGCCGAATTGCTCGAAGGTCCCGTTGACGTCCCTGATGAGTTGAAGAAGGCCGGGCATGGCCTGTTCGGCCGGTGGCCCGATGGCCCCCAAGGCCCGTGCGGCGGTTCCGGCCAAGGGCCCCAATTGCGTTGGATGGCCGTATCGATAATGCCGGCGACTACTCAGCATCTCGGCGAGAGCGGGCGTGGCGGGAGCCGCTTGCTCGCCCAGTTCTCCCAAGGCCTTGGCGGCCTCGTGCTGGACGTCGCCTTCTTTGTCGTGAAGGGCTGCGATCAAGCCTTTCACGGCGACGGGCGACGTCGGCCGGATGGAGCCGAGAGCCTCGGCTGCTTTGGCACGAACGAAGTCGTCTTCGTCGGTGAGCGTCTGGACGAGGGCGGCGATGGAGTCGCCCGCGTCGGAACCGATCTTCCCAAGCGCCCAGGCGGTCTCCAGGCGGACCGGCGCCTCGACATCGTCGAGACGATCCACCAGTGAAGCCACGGCCTCGCGTGCATCCGGCCCCATCTTTCCCAAGGCGAAAGCAGCCAACTCGCGAACGCGAGGCCTCGGGTCGCGAAGGCTGTCGACGAGCGGCTCGAGGGCGTCTTCGCCTATTGCGCCGAGGGCCACAGCGGCACTGAGGCCGACGTCGGTCACCGGCATTTCTACGGGCCCACGATTCGGTTCCGGTTCGGCGAGCTTCTCGATCAGCTTGGGAACCGCCGGCGCGGCATCCTTGCCGATTGCTTCCAGCAGTTCGGCCGCGTCGTCGCGAGTGCTTTCGTCCGATGCGTCCAGGAGCCGAATGAGTTGCGGCACGGCCGGGGCTGCGTCCAGCCCGAAGTCCCGCATTTCCCAGAGTGCGGCCTCCCGCGTGCGTTCTCTCTTCAGGGCCTTGGTCAACTGGCGAATTCCTCGTGGTTCCGCGCCGAGGACGATTACCGCCTCCAACAGAAGCATTGTTAGAGCCACCGTGCAAGTTCGTTTCATCCTTGTCCCACCTTGTTCCGAAAGCCAACCTGCTGAAGCGTCAGAGAAGTCGTCGCTGTCGAAGGTGACGGTGCCGGCCTGCGTGCGGATCGTGATCCGGCCGCTTTTGTATTCTGATTGCATCCACTCGCAGTCGTGTAGCATCCTGATCAAGAGTCCGATTGCCACGAGTGTGCTCATCGTACGCCCGGGCGCATGCCTCTGCAAGGATCGGGCCCTCGCCTTTACCCTTCTTCCTGGTGATTGCTGAAAATGCAGTTAATGGGGTAGGATGATCGCATTGCCGGGCAGAGATTCACATCCCTCAGAATGGAGTAAGACCATGGAAGCTATACCCGTCAAGAACAGTCGCGAACCCATGTATCCCACGCGGCGGGAGGTGCTTGCCGGCGGTGTTGCCTATGTGTTGTTTAGCTTGATTGGGGGGAAAATCGCCTCTGCCGATGTGAAGAAGGATGGAATGTCTGTGGCCCCCATCTTCCAGCACGGAGAAGGACGGGGCGCTACAGGCTGTGTTGTCTTGTCGCCACCGGTCTTCCTTTCGGAAGAAGAGGGCATGCAGATCCTCCGTGAGGAGCTTGCGAAATATCAGATCCACTTGAAAGAGGGCGGAATTCTGGAAGGGGTCCGCATTCCGGCCAGGATGGAAGACTTCCGATGGGTTACGAGCGAGGACGGCCGACGCGAGTTCAAGGAAGGGCCTGTCGAAATCCCGGGCCAAGCCAAACCGCTGAAGCTGGATGGGATCGATTCCGACAAGAAAATCGCTGTGGAGTTCGTGTCACAGAACGACTATTCGGCCCTCGGCGGCGTGATGAGCAGTTCGTCGGTCCAGGATTACGAATTCATGGACGTCGCCAAGGGAGTTGCTGAAACGGTTCAGAAACAGGGGAAGACTGAAGTGTTTCTGGGTGTGTTCTACGACCCGCTGGTCCAAGAGCCACTCCCTGGGCCGCCCAAAGAAGGTGACAAAGTCGATTGGAGAGCGCTCTGGGAGGAACGAAGAGTGAAGAGCAAGAAAGAATCTGAAAGGCTACTCCGCAGACAGGTGCAGGACTTTGTCGGCTGGCTCAAGAAGCAGAAGGCAATACCGTAGCGATGCCATTGTGCTGTCACGTCGGGGAATGAGATCATGGAAGTGAAGTCTGTCAAGTCGAGTCGCGAACCCATGTATCCCACGCGGCGGGAGGTGCTTGCCGGCGCCGTGTCGTTCGTTCTGGTCAGTCTGACCGGAGATGGTATTGCCCCGGCGGCCGATGAGAAGCAAGCGATCTCCGTTGCTCCCATTTTCGAACATGGAACAGGTCGAGGGGCAACCGGATGTGTTGTGATTTCGCCACCCGTCTTCCTTTCGGAGGAGGAGGGGATGCAGATCATT
>CAYSCH010000572.1:0-4246 GCA_964429355.1 uncultured Planctomycetaceae bacterium
GCCCCGCGCTCGGTTCCTCTCGTCACAGACAAACCACCACCCACGATACCCGCGTGGCCTTGCCCCGCGCTCATTGGAGTACAGGCTTCAGCCATCCGTCCTTCAAAACACTCGCCATCCCTGCGGACGTTGATTCGTCCCCTGGAAAGGCCGAGATGATCCTCGTAGGGAATCGACAGGTATTCGCCCGAATCTCGCTGGTCTGGCCAATTTTTCCCCGATTTTCTCGAAAATACCGCCCCGCAGCGAAATCGCCCCTGCCCGTCGGTTCGCCAGGGGACCCATCGTGATACCCCAAGAGCGATCAAGAAAGCCTCCGAGCAGAGGGCACGGCGAGCCGGTTCTCGACGACTGCTCCAGCGCCTTGCCGCAACGTCCTCCGGGAGTCCCGCAAGCCTATTCAGTTCCTCGACGTCTGGTACTCCTTCCAGAGCTCGTCGAGCGGTTTGCCGGCGGCCTTTTCGAAGAGGGCGTCTTCATACGTGCCACTCCGCATGGCCGCGTTGAGACGGCGGACGATCCCCGGGGCCTGGTCGGATTCGAGCCAGAGGAAGAAACCGGCCGTCACCTGGTAGCTGTCGCGATAGCCTTTTGCTTTCGCAGAGCGAGGGAACCAGCCCTGGGGCTTCCCCTCGTAGATCGCCCAGCGGAGATAATCGGCGATTCCCTCCGTAACCCAGCCGGGATTCGAGCGTGGGTAGCCCTGGATGATGTGGACCAGTTCGTGAACCACCAGGCCGATGTCTTCGGGACGTTTTTCAATCCAGTGCGATGCGACAACGATGCGGTTGCCCGCCGTGCCGGCGATCCCCTCGTCGGACTTTTCCAGCACGAGCTCCATCTCCCGTGGCGGGGTAAAACCCTTCGAACCGATCAGGTTGCTCATCCGCGGGTGCCACTCCACCATCAGATCACGTGCCCGCTGGCCCCAATCGGCAAGTTCCGGAACCTGCGAAGTATCGAGTTTCACCTCCGGTCCCTCGGCGCCAACCGACGTTCGATGTACGGCGGCCAAGACCATCACAACGGCAAGAATAACGAAAGTCTTTCTCATGGAGATTCCTTCAGAACTTCTGGAGTGCCTCAGCGTCTCGGCTCACCACGCATTACCTCACACCTTGGTGCGTCACGACGCACCCTACGATCACGGCAACAGATCACGGTACGTCAAGACACACCCTGCGGATGCCTGTACCGCTCCACGCCCTGCACCGCCACGATCTCGCCGAAATAGATCGTGTGATAGTCCTTCGCCGGGTAGTTCGTGTCGATTTCGGCGTTGAGAAACCCTGCCGGGTCCATCTCCTGCTTGTAGAGCTTGCGGCATTCGAGAATCAGTTCGGCTTCATCAAACGCCGGCGCGGCAACCGCCGAAGCGGCAATCGGCGTCAGCCCCGCCTCGGCAATCTTGTCGCCGTCGCGCCCCGATTTGCTCCCCAGCAACATCACCGCCTTGCGGTATTCTTCGGGCAGCGCGCTGAGGGTGAAGCTGTCGAACTCCTCGGTGAACTCGTGGGTATAACGGCCGGGCCGCACCACGATCTGGGCAATCGGCTTCTGCCACATGCTGCCAAAACTGCCCCAGGCGACCGTCATCGTGTTGAATCGCTTCCGCGCAAAATCGCCGACGGTGAGCAGCATCCAGTGCTCGCACCAGAGGTGATGGGGACGGACAGCAAAGTCTTCGACGGCAATCGGCTGGCGTTTCATGGTTTTTCGTCGGTCCTGGCAGGGGCGGATCCTTGTTCGCCGGTTGATGGTTCGCCTTCTTTCTCAGGTACCGCGTGATTGCGGCTGACCTCGATATGCCCGTTCTTGAGAAACAGACTGACGACCTGGGCGTGGGCCTGGATAAGCCTGGCCACGAAGGGCTCTTTGGATGTCTCCGTGACCCGGACGCCTTTCTTCGTGCTCTCCACCTTGATCTCGATGGTCTTGGTATTGGAGAAGACGGCGCGGAACAAGGGATCACGCATGTGGATGGGGCGTACGTTCTCGACACGCGTCTTCATCGAAGCGACGTGTTGCTGGATCCACCTGGCTACCTCCGCATCGTCCGATTCGGTGACGGTGAGAATTCCGCCGTCGATGTTCTTGACGGTTCGCTCGATCGACTCGCGATGGTCGAGGAGAGAGAAGAACAGTTCGTGGTCCTTCTCGAAATCCGGGTCATCGCGCATCGGCCCACCTGGGCCGCGCCCGCGTCCTCGCCCAAAGCCCTGACCACCGCCGGGGCCGCTCCCTTGGTCCCAACCGTGCCGCCCGCGTCCGGCAGGGGCTGACTCCTCGGCAGAGAAAGCCGGCTGGCTGGCGATCAAAAGGACACTGGCGAAAAACCACATCGCATGGCGCCTCGGGAAGTTGACTTTCATGGCTGTACCCCTGATGGATACCGGTGGTTGTGTGCCGCTGCCTGCCTGCAAGCAGTGCCCCTAGGGCAGTTCGTATCGAGAAGGATCTCAGATTTCCATGGCATATCGCTTGGGGACACGACTCTGCCAATCGAGGCCCTCGGGCCGTTCAGTCCGCTTCTCGCTGCTTGCGAACGAGGAGCGGCACATCGCGATACACGATCGAGTCCACGCTCTTCCTACTCCTCGGCCAGATCCCCGAGCAGCAAGATCTGGCTTGCACGCACCTTCGTGCCCTGGTATTTCGAATCCTTCAGTTCAGTATCCGGATCTTTCAGCCGGAAGGCAACCGGGGTCCGGTCGGGCTGGTCCGGGTGAATCTCGATCGTGACGCTGTGCACGGCCGACGGGTCAAGTCCTTCGGCAATCCCCAGCGTAGCGATACGGTGGTAGGTGCAGTAGCTGTCGAAACGGGGGACCGGCTTGTCCTGGGGCTGGCCATCGACCGAGATCGTCACCTGGCCGCCGTCAGGACCGAGCAGGTCGTAGAGCTTGGCCTGCGAGCCGCGAAACTTGAAGGAGATGCGACTCCCCGGCGTGCCCGAATACCAGAGTGGGCCCATGCGGTCACCAAAGCTTCGAGCCAGGGAGTCGTCTGCCGCCAGTTGCACCCAGTCGCCCGTGAGCATTTCCTTCGTGACAGGAACCATCTTGGCGGCCTGCCAATGGTCCTCAACCAGCGGTGTGGCAAGTTTCCCGCCGTGATCGGCAGGCTTCGACATTGCCTTCATTTCCGTCACCGCCCGGGCGATCAGCTCGGTGTAGAGCTGGTGTCCTTCCGTCAGCGGGTGAACGCCGTCGCTGGAAAAACGCAACACCCCTTCCGCAGTCGGCTCGTCGGATTGGAAGATGAGCTTCCCTTCTCGAGCCATCTTGCAGACGGGCACGGCCACGTTGACCGACGGAATGCCGTAATGCTCGGCGAGCATTTCCATGGCCGAAGCGGCCTGGGGGCACCGTCCCTGGTCGAGATCGCTCTCGTAGCCCGTGCGGAACGTGTAGACGTAGCAGATGTCGGTCTCCGGGTCGGCTGTCCAGATCTGGCGAACGATCCCTTCCATGGCCTGCCAGATCCGCTCGGGCGGGGCCCCGCCGTCGTTGACCGCAAACTCCACGAACACCAGGTCGGGCTTGTGCTCCAGTACGTCATGGCCCAGGCGAAACACGCCCAGGTCGCTCCCGGTCCCGCCAATGGCCCCGTTGATCTCGGTCGCCGTGGCTTTGGGAAACGTCTCCTGAAACCACTTCAGCGTCTGCACTCGCCAACCGGCGGCCGCGGTGATCGACCCGCCAAAGTAGGCGATCCGGACCTCCTTCCCGGCTTCCAGTTTCGCCAGCACATTGCCCAGCCCGTCACGGGCTTGAATCTCCACCGCAGGAACCGGCGCAAAAGCGGGCGGAGCCGCGGGCAGATCCACAACAAGAACAAGGGCCCCGAGTAGAGCAAGGGCCCGTTTGGCTACGGAGCTGAAGTTCATCGGTCAATCTCGTCTGAAACAAAAGTCTTGCGAAAACGGACGACAATCCGCACACGGTTTCAATCCGCCCGCCATTATAATCCGATTTGCCGCCGTCAGACCATTCATGGGAGAAATTCCGAAGCGAAACGCCACCACACTCCAGACGTCGGGGCCAATCTCCAGATCAGGGCAATTAAACGGGACAGGTCTAATATTGAGCACGACATTGACGCCGCGGGCCGGATGCAGGGATCGGGAGTCTTTGTCTACGGACACCCGACTCTCGACCAGACGCCCCTGCTCCGTGCTCCCCGCCCCCATCTCCCATCTCCCATCTCCCATCTCCCATCTCCCATCTCCCATCTCCCATCTCCC
>CAYSCH010000573.1:0-326 GCA_964429355.1 uncultured Planctomycetaceae bacterium
TCTCCCACGGGCATGGATGTGCACAGCCGGTGGTTTTGTTAGCGGCTCTAAGAAGGCCGAACAAAGCGTACAAGTCTCCCACGGGCATGGACGTGCCCAATCGGTGGTTTTGTCAGCGGCTCTAAATCGCCCCTCCCCTCCTGGAACTTTGCCATGCCTTCCTCACCCACTCGCCTCCTTCTTGCCTCCGTCCTGGTTCTGCTGGCCGCCGCCGGCCTCCGTGCCCACGCCCACGAATTCTATGTGTCACCCACCGGCAGCGACGCCGCAACGGGCACAACCTCCGAGACCCCCTTTGCCACTCTCGAAGGCGCTCGCGACGCGAT
>CAYSCH010000573.1:336-4217 GCA_964429355.1 uncultured Planctomycetaceae bacterium
GACCGCTCGCAGAACCGGTCACCGTGTTCCTGACCGACGGGCTGCATCTGCGGCAGCAGCCGCTGGCTCTCTCCCCGGAAGACTCGGGCACGGAGACTTGTGCCATCACCTACACGGCCGCCCCGGACGCCAGGCCGATCCTGAGCGGCGGACGCCGGATCACCGGCTGGACGAAGCAGCAAGACGGCACGTGGACGGTTGAACTGCCCGACGTTCGCGAGCGCAAATGGCGATTCCGCCAACTCTACGTGAACGAAACCCTCTGCACTCGGGCGAGAACACCGAACGAAGGCTTCTTCCTCGTTGCCGGCTTTCCCGAAGGGACTCCCAAGACCGTCAACTACCACACGGACTGCCAGAGCTTCGAGTACAAACCGGGCGATATCGATCCCGACTGGACGAACCTCGACGATGTGGAGGTGATCGTCTACCACTTCTGGACCGATTCGCACCTGCCCATCCAGTCCATCGACGCGGAGAAGCGGATCGTCACTTTCAAACACAAGGCCGGCAAGGTCTTCACCGACGATTTCACAACCGACGGAGCGCGCTATATCGTCGAGAACGTGCTGGAAGGGCTCGACCAGCCGGGCGAGTGGTATCTCAACCGCAAGACGGGCCTCCTCACCTACCGCCCCCGTCCGGGCGAGGACATGAACACGGCCGAGGTGATCGCACCGGTCGCACCCGCACTGGTGCGGCTGGAAGGCCGGCCTGAGAAGCGGGAATTCGTCGAGTACTTTAAGTTCACAGATCTGTCGCTCATGTACACCCATTTCGAGTTGCCCCCCGGCAATTCCAACGACCAGCAGGGTTCGGCGAGCGTGCCGGCGGCGGTGATTCTCGCTGGCGCCCAGAATTGCTGCTTCGAGCGGTGCGCGATCCGGAACCTGGGGACCTCGGCCATTCAGATCGCGGCGGGATGCTCGGGGAACCGCTTCGTCCAGAATGAGATCGGCCACGTCGCGGCCTGCGGCTTCCGTGTCGACGGCGGCACGGCCGGTCAGCATCCCCTGCTGTGGACCCATGGCAACATGATTTCTGACAACGCGATCCACCATTATGGCGAGGTCTACCCGTCGGCCGTTGGTGTGCTCCTGATGAACACATCGGAAAACGCCGTCGAGCACAACGACATCCATCACGGCTGGTACACGGGCGTGTCGGTCGGATGGTCGTGGGGCTATCAGCGGAGTACGGCCTACGGAAACCGCATCGAGCAGAACCACATCCACACCATCGGCCAGGGGCTCCTCTCCGACATGGGCGCGATCTACACCCTTGGCGTCTCCCCCGGCACCACCATCCGGAACAACCTCATCCACGACGTGGACGCGAACCAGTATGGCGGCTGGGGCATCTACAACGACGAAGGTTCCACCCACTTGCTCATCGAAAACAACGTCGTCTACAACACGAAATTCGCCGGCTACAACATCCACTATGCCAAGGAGGTGACCGTCCGGAACAACATCTTCGCCCTCGGCCGGCTGGAGCAACTCAGTCGCGGCCGGGTGGAGCCCCACCAGAGCGTGTACTTCGAGAACAATATCGTCTACTGGAAGGAAGGTGAACTCTATACAAACAACTGGAAAGACACGCCCTACCAGTTCCATTTCAATCCGATCAGCGAGAGCGGCACCCGGGAAGCAACGAGCACCTTCGAAGCCGACTGGAACATCTACTTCAATCCCGGCCTCAAGGCCGATGCGATCACCTTCAATGGCCGTTCCCTGGCCGACTGGCAGAAGGAAGGCAAGGACCGCCACTCGCTCATTGCCGATCCGAAATTCGTCGACCCCGACAAGGGGGATTTCCGTCTTCAGCCCGATTCACCCGCCTTGGACCTCGGTTTCGAACCGATTGACATGAGTACGGTTGGCCCCCGAAAGCCGGGACCGAGGCAGTGAGGTGGGCGAGGGATGACGGATTCGCATCCCTCGGCAACACGATGCGATCGCATCCAACGGCTTACGGGAGGATCTGGATTTCGTACCAGAGCGTTTTGTGTTGAGGACCGATCTCGAGGCGGGTTTTGCCGTCAAGGGCACCGACGGGAATGGGGGATCTTCGATTGCCCGACTCGTCAAGCGGGAAGAGGCGGACCTTTTGGGCTTCGAGGGGCAGAGTGAGAGAGGCGGTGATGCCCTCGCAGACCACCGGGGCATCGCCCCACTGGTTGCCCAGGGTAACCCGGTTGTCGCCCAGCTCCTGGAGCTTGGCGCCCGAGTTCTGGACATCGCCGGTGGCGGCCAGCAGGATGCGGCCGGGCGATTGGAGGTCGGCGCCATCGATGGCCGTCAGGGTGACCGTGGCCCAGTCGAGACGGGTCTTACCGATCTCGAGAAGCACGTCGCCCAGTCTGAAGGTCCGGCCGCGGACAAAGCCGGTGAAGACTTTCGTTCGGGGCGTGTCGGCCATGAAGTAACCGGCATCCGGCTCGGCAAAGTCCCAGTGAAGCTGGCCCGTGTCGGAGGTGATCTGCTTGGGTTCTGGCGCCCCTTTCGCTTCGAACTCCACGATCGACTCGAGGTCGACTGCAACGGCGTGGCGCATCGCTTCCCGCCGATCCAGCCCCACATCGTCGGCAGTCAGATTGCGCGCGCTCATGGTTCGATGGAGCAGCTCGCGTTCTACCTGGGGCGCCATTCCCGCTTCGATCGTCTCCCGGGCTTCGGCCACATCGCCGCGGAGGAAGAGGGCAGCGCAGGCAATGTGATGGGCGAGCTTTGCCGGATCGCCCTTGATATCGAAGAAGCCGGAGATTTTCTGCGGTGCGAAGTCCTGGCTGTGGGAGTAGGTGAAGGTAAAGATGCCGTCCCACTTCTGGAAACGGCCGAAGGCCGCGATCATCGGAAAGCCTTCAGCCGCGTAGGAATTGGGTGCCGGGTGGTTGTATTCACTGACCGTGTAGGCCATGCCCGCCACACGGCGACTGGCCAGGCCCGTGAGCGTGCCCCCGTCCGTCGCGTTGACAAGGGCCAGATTGCGGACGAACCAGTCCTTCGAATCCCAAGGCCGTCCCGGAAACGTCGGATGGTGGAAATAGGAGTGGGCGTCGAGGTAGTCCAGACCAGCCTGGATCGTGACGGGCCCGTAGTTCAACTGGGTTCCGGAGACCAGCGATTTGACTTTCAACTCGTCCTTGAGGAAACGGTACATACCCCACCAGTAGTTGCGTTCCGTGTCGAACATGAAGTCGACGAAGTCGTTGCGGGCCGGCTGGGTCAGATTGAGGCTGCCGCGAGTCACCAGCGGCACGCTCCGGTCCTCGAGGCTCTGCCCTGGTTCGAGGCCCACGATTCCGCCCGGGCGGAAGGACACGCCCGACAGTTCGTAAACCCCAGGTTGGAAGTCGCCAAAGCCGACCCGCACGTTCTCGTCGTCGCCTTGGGCGACGAAGGTGAGACGGAAGGGCGTCCAGGCGGTGCCGGCGTCGATTCGGGACGACAGGCCGACCCGCTGCCAGGGCTCGTGGTTCATCATGCAGTTGACACCGACCTTGCGGGCTTCGCTGGAACGAACATATCCGCTCAGGGTGTAAGGCTGGTCCTTCTTGACGGCGAGGCGGGCGTGCCAGAGCTGGGGAATCCAGCTCACGGCCCCCATCTGCTGGATGTCGACACGGAGGACCGGCCGCCCGTCGGGACCGTCGTTGGTGATGGATGTGCTGACCTTCGACTGGGAATCGGTCTGGATGGACCATGCCTGGCCAAGCGGCTTCTGGAAGGCGGGGTCGGCGAGCAATTCGTCGCCCAGCGGGGAAACGCTCGCATTCCAGGCCTGTTTCAGGTCGCCCGTTGTGCGGTACTTCTTGATCAGCCAGTCGTTCCAGAGCTGGCGAAAGGTCGTGGCATAGGGTTCCGGGAGGTTGTCAAGGT
>CAYSCH010000574.1:0-4214 GCA_964429355.1 uncultured Planctomycetaceae bacterium
CTCGCGCCCCGTGTGCACGTAGAGCCCTGCCGGTCCCAGACACCAGTTGCTGCCGGTGCCGGAGGTTCCCATCAGGTGTTCCCCGTCAAATACCTGCTGAATGCCGGGGAGCGGCAGCTCCCAGAGCTTGCGCCCGTTGTAGGCGTCTACACAGAGCACGCCATCCAAACCTTGCACGAACATGCGGCCGCCGAGAAACAGCGGCGCACGGCCGCGCCCATGCCGGCTCGGCACGGGGAAGCCCAGATCCGCAAACCACAGCACTCCGAGCGGCCCATGCACGATCGCGTCGTCCGAACAATTGGCATTCGACGGATCACAATACTGATGGGTCCAGGTGCCGGCACCGTCGAGCGGCCCTCGCGTGACGACTCGCATTGCGTCCGGACGCCCCACGCAGGCCGTGCCGCCAAAGGGGCGAAGAATTCGATCGAGTTCCCCCTCGCCGCTCGGTCCCTCGCCTTCCCGAATCGATCGGGAGGAGACAACTAGGTCGGCCAGATAGTCGGGAAGCGAAGCCAGACGTTCGGTCTCGGGCAGCACTGTCACTCGCGCGCCGTATACCCCTGCGGCATCGAGATTCTGCCTTGCCTTGGCGATCGCCCCGGGGTCGGTATCCAGTGCGTAGATCTGCAGATTCGTTCGTTTCGCCAGGGCCAGAGCCAGTGCTCCGTCGCCGCAGGCCAGGTCGATGCAGTAGCCGTCCGTCACACCGGTCCCCTGGATGACCTGTTCGGCGTATTTTTCGTACAGCTCAAGATCTTCCGGTGCCGGACTGCGCTGCGGCTCGGCGGCTGCCGGCACCCCCGCTGGTGCCCGGTCACGTCCGCCCAGGCAAAGCAGGTCCCCGGCCGTCGTGGCCACATACAGCCGCCCATCGGCAACGGCCAGTCCCAGCGGCTCGGCTGCGATCCGCTCGCTGCGGCTGGTTGTACCGGACTGGATGTCGAGGATCGCGATACCATAACCGTCGGTTTCGCTCTTTCCAACCGAAATGGCCTTCCCGCCGGCCACGATCAAGCCGGATCCACCCCAAGGACACGCCAGGACCTTCACGGCCGATAGAACGGTCTCGGTCTGGTTGGCTCCCTTCCGATCGGTTGTCGTCTTCTCTTCCCATCGCAGCGAGCGGATCTCGCCCCCTTCCCACTGAACGGCCCCCTCCCCATCGGCAACGGCAAGCTGAGCCGAAAGCTTGGGTACTGTTGGATAGCGTTCCCCCGTGGTCAGATTGAAAGCCGCCTCCCCGTTCAGGAACCAGTCCTGTCCGACCACGATGTCGGCACCACCCGCATGGCCGTTCTTCTGCAGATGGAAGTAAAGCAGTTCCCCGGTCTTCCGATCAAACACGGCCGGAACCGCACGCCCCGTCGGCACCAACAGCTTGTCGCCGGCCAGTGCCAGGTAGCCTTGAGCGGAGACGCCGCTGGCCGCATTGGCCCCGGGATGGGGCTGTGCCATCCACATGCTGCCGCTTCGATCGTTGCACCAGTTCACCTTGCCGGTCTCTGCATCGATCGCGTAGATGAAGATGCCTTCTGAAGGCCAGATCCCGGCAGCGAAGTACACGATCCCATCGTCGACCACCGGCCCACCCCGCGCGGGCCACCGCGAGATCAAACGGCCGTTGCCGAGGACCCGGCTGTCGGTCGGCCCGCCCCGCAGTTTCCAGAGGAGTCGTCCACTGGCTGCTTCGAGGCAATAGAGATGCCCGTCGTCGCTGACCACGAACAATCGATTGCCGTCAACGGCCGGCGCAAACCGGACCGGTCCATCGCAGAAGAATGTCCAGAGTTCGTTGCCGTTGGCCGCATCCAGGGCGTAAACCTTGCAGTCGACGGAACTGCCGAAGAACACTCGCCCGTCCGCAACGACCGGATGCATGACCCGGTCGAACGGCATGCGGGTGTCGCGGCCCGACCAGGCCGGCTGCGGGCCGTGCTTGGCGGCCAGCCGCCACCGGACCACCAGGTCGTCCGGAAGGCTTTCATCCGTGTAGCCGCTACGCTGTGGATCGCCCCGATAGGTAGGCCAGTCCGCCCCATTGGCCCTGGCCAGCGCAGCGCCCACGGTGGCCAGAATGAAGAGCCAAGCACATCGCTTCATGCTTCACCTCCCAGTCAAGACTCAGCTAACGGCGCTGCCGCAGGGCTTCGTAGAGCACGACTGCCGCAGTAACCGACACGTTCAGGCTATCCGCCACTCCGAGCATGGGCAACCGCACGGGCCGAACAGCCCCCCCCGACCAGACGCCCGTCAGCCCCTCGGCCTCGCTTCCCAGTACGATTGCCGAACGGCCGGTGTAATCCACGTCGGTGTAAGTGACCGAGCCGTCGACCCGGGCGGCAAACACCGAGAACCCGCCGTCCAGAAGCCACTGGAGAGTCGCCTGGCTCGATGCCTCTGCCACGGGAACGGTGAAGATCGTGCCGAGACTCGCCCGGATTGCGTTCGGATTGAAAAGGTCCGTGCGACCGTCGGCGATGATCACCGCTCCCGCCCCCGTCGCGTCGGCACTCCTGAGCACGGCCCCCACGTTGCCCGGCTTTTCGACCCCCTCCAGCACCACCACCAGGGCCTTCTCGTCGAGGGCGAGATCGGCGAGTGAAGTCTGCGGCGTGGGGGCCACCGCCAGGAGCCCCTCAAGGCGTGCCCCGAAAGCCAGTTTCTCGAAAACCTGGCTGGTCACTTCGATCAGCTCGACACCCTTCTTCCCGGCCGCCGCGAGGATCTCTCCAGCGGCGGGATCCCGGCAAAAGCTCTCGCAATAGACCAGTTCCGAGGGGCTGATCCCAGCCTGCATGGCCCGCTCGATCTCCCGGACGCCGTCGATCAGAATCCGCCCCTGCTTGCGCCGATGCTGCCCCTGACGCAGGCGGATCATCTCCTTGATACGCGGATTCTGAAGGCTGGTGATCTGGGTGGGCATGTCGTTTCGTTCCCTGAAGAACCTTGCGTGATTCGCGGAAAAATTGTCGTTCCGAAGACAGCCGCGCGGGCTTGCCCCGCGCTGTTGGAGTACAGGCTTCAGCCTGCGTCCTTCAAAACACTCTGCCACCACATCATAGCCGCGTCGCCTTGCCCCGCACTGTTGGAGTACAGGCCCCAGCCTGCGTCCGTCAAGCATTCCGTCCAATCCAGTCCTGCAAAAGGTGTCGGTCCGTTGCGGACCAAAGAGCAAATACACCGCTGGGCATTTCGCGTCCGTCGGCCGAACGGATCCTGAGCGGTCCGGCCGAAAGGTTGCCCGAGGCATCGCCGCAGGCGTCCGCCAGCAGCTCTTTCAGCCGCTCGGGGCCATAGCCGGGGGTGTGGCATGTCAGCAGAATGTAACGCCGCCGGCCGGAGGTCAACCGAGCGCAGACTTTCAGCAGCGGCTGGAGATGCTGCCCGAGTTGCCAGACCTCGCCGCGAGCGCCGTGGCCATAGCTGGGTGGATCGAGAATCACCGCGTCGTACCCGTTGCCCCGCTTCACTTCCCGAAGGGCGAACCTGGCGGCGTCGTCGACGATCCAGCGAATCGGCGCCTGGGCCAGGCCCGACAATTCCGCATTTCGCCGGGCCCAGGCCACCGTGTTTCTGGCCGCGTCCACATGCACCACTTCGGCCCCCGCGCCCGCCGCTGCCAGGCTACATCCGCCCGTGTAGGCAAACAGATTGAGCACCTTCATCCCCGGCCCAAAATCGCGAGCCTGTTGCGCAGTCCAGTCCCAGTTGGCCGCCTGCTCGGGAAAGATCCCCAGATGGCCGAACTCGGTCCGCTTCAGTTCGAACCGTAACTCTCCGTGGGCAATCGTCCACCGCTCGGGCAGCTCGCCGTTTTCCAACCAGGTCTGCTCGCCCGTTCCGCGATCCGCATACCGCGCAGATGCCTGCCGCCACCGCCGGCGGTCTGCGCAGCGTGTGTTCTCCACTGCCGGGCAGGGGCGGTCGAGCACGAGCGGCCCAAAGCGTTCCAGCCGCCGGCCGTCGCCGAAGTCGAGCAGGGAGTATTGGTCGGGGCTGAACATGGGATACTCTCAGGTTTCAACGCTACCTGGAATCGCCTTGCGTGATTCGCCGAAAAATAGTCGTTCTGAAGATAGCCGCGTGGGCTTGCCCCGCGCTTGTTGGAGTCCAGGCTTCAGCCTGGGTCTTTCAGGACACTTCGCCATCACATTGATAGCCGCGTGGGCTTGCCCCGCGCTCGGGTTGCGTCCGTGTTTTGCCTACGA
>CAYSCH010000575.1:0-4212 GCA_964429355.1 uncultured Planctomycetaceae bacterium
GCTATATCATTTCTTTACAACATAACGACTTACGAAAACTTCAGTGCCATTCACCACTGGCCTGGGAACCGCCGGAGACAAGATCGCGGGAAACCGGGCCTATCTCGAGGTCCGCGACAGGCAACTGTGGGTCGTGGGCAAAGAGCCCAACGGCCGCTTTGCCGAGGCATTGGACGCTGTAACCGGAGAGCGGCTCAAGTTTCTCGCCGACCGCCATGCGATAACTCCAAGCCAGTTGCGCGTTCCCTTGGATCGGGAGGTGGTAACCGCGAACCCGCATATGTTGCTGAAGTACGAGCGAGTTGTTTTTGACGAACAAGCCGGAATCCTCTTGGATCGAAGTGAGGCCACGCTTCTCCATTCACTCCAGATGCACCGCGGGAATTGCTCCCTGCGATTGGCGCCTGATACGAGTGGCCTGGACAAATTAATGGCGATCGACTTCCTCTACGGAGAGAGAATCGCTTATTCGATCCATGGAGGGCCGCATTGTGTCTTCCGCACCACGGGAGACACACTGTTCGGCGCCGCTTTTGCTCCGGAGACCTGCGGTTGCGTGGTGAATGCTGTCGACCTTGCGTCGGGGCGGGAAATCTGGCGGACGAGGCTCAACGCCGTTGGGCTGATCGCACACAGCGCCCATTCCAACTGCGTGAACATGAACCTGGGTTTGGAAGGGCTGGAGATCGTCGGCAGTGAATCGCACGGTGATTACTGGGAACGCCTCGACCCGGCAACCGGCAGGACGATCGCCCACCGCGTGTTCCGGCTTGGTCCCCCAGGGTTCCAGCCGCCCAGTGCCACACCACGCCGTTAACCATACAGAATCGTTGACGGCTCTGCCGAGAAGAAGGAATCCGGCCGTCGCGGCGTGGCCGGGAAAATGGAGGTGCTGGCAAGCTGACGACAGTGTGGACGGGGAAGCAGAAAGGAAAATGGTGGAAAAGAAAATGGTTCTTTGGCCTGGGGAGTCGTCGCGCAGCAAATGACGTTACAGTCGAGCAACCGACAGCCAAAGGGCCTTGCGTGATTCCCATGGAAAACCGCGGTTCTGCCGGGGGGGCGATTGTCAACGAGCGTTGTCTGAGGGACAATCGCCGCTGCGCGAGATCAAGTCGTGCAAGTCGTATGAGGGACAACGCATTGAAATGTGGTGGGGGATAGGGATATGAGCCGGTTTCTGAACGAATTGGAGAAGGCGTGCAAGTCGTCGTACGATCAGAAGGTAGCCACGGGGTTCTGGAGATACGTAACCACGGGCGACGAGGCTGCCCTTGCAGGGGCGAAGTCGCTGGCACAAAGGTACAGCCTCTATTGGCTTGGGGATGTGTGGCGTTTTCTGGCCGAACCGGACCAACTGTCGGACGAGGAAGAACGGGCCATGCATGCGGTGGTCGTTCTCAAGGGCGGAGAGGAACTGGCGGGTTGGCTCGGTGAGCGAGTTGAAGGAAATCAAGGTGCCGAAGAGGCCTATCTGAAGGTGTTTCAGAAGGCATTTGGAGGGAAGAAAACGGACCAGGTCAAGGCGGCCACAGCCCTGGTGGAGGCAGGCCCCGAGCCGGCCCTGGGCGACCGGCCTACGCCCATCGAAGCCTTCCTGCTTTCGCTTACGGACGGCCAGTTGCAGGAGGTTGTCAGCAAGTGTGACAGGCACAACCGTCTGCTGGAATTGCTGCTTGTGCATTCGGCCGAGAGGGTTGCGCCGCTGGTCGAGGCCTGCATCTATCGCACTTCGCGGCACGGCAAGTACGTGAGTGCCGAGTCGTGCGAGCTGCTGCTGAAGTATGGCGGCGACAAGTACGAAGAGACCATCGCCACAGCGTTTCGGGGTGACGCGGGGGCGATGTCGAGATTTCTCGTCGGTGTTGAACTGAGCCGGTTCCAACCCAACCTTTACCGCAATGAGACGCGAACCCTGGCGCGCACCATTCTTGAAGACGAAAACTGGGCCGGCAACGGTGAGCAAGTCTGCGGGTGGCTGGTGGAGCAATTCGGCAAGGATGCCTTGGGCGAGGTGGGGGATTATCTTGCTCGTCACGCGAACTCCCACTGCACCGAGCCCACACTGCGCAACCTGGTAGAATCACTGGGAAGGGACGCGCACGGGGCCGTGGTCGCGGCCCTCCGTAATCCCAGTCCTGCTCTTCGCTTGACGGCGATTGGCCAGCTCATGGACTGGGCCGACGAAGCGGATCGCGACCTTCTGCGACAAGCTTTCGAGAAGGGCCTGGCAGAACAAGATTCGCAGGACGTGATCCGTTTTCTCGTGGCAGCCACCGGGTGGGATCTGGCTTGTCTGGAAGAGCCGATCTGGAAATTGCTGGCCCACAAGTCCAGGCCGGTGCGCGAGACGGCCGCCCGGACGTTGGGGCGGCTGGGGGATAGGGTCGTACCTCGAGCAGGGGAACTCCTTGGGGCGAAGAAGGCCGCCGCGCGATCGTCGGCAGTCACGCTGCTGCGTACGGCCGGCACCGACATGGCCGTCAAGCTTCTCGAAGGGCGTCTGGATGAAGAAACGGATGAAGA
The DNA here is from genome assembly GCA_964429355.1 of uncultured Planctomycetaceae bacterium. Taxonomy (GTDB): domain Bacteria; phylum Planctomycetota; class Planctomycetia; order Pirellulales; family Thermoguttaceae; genus JAAYAY01. Next base: position 2,527 of record CAYSCH010000575.1, read on the forward strand.
GGTCCGCGATCAGATCCTGCTGGCATTGGAATCGGTTTGGCAATTGCAGGGAAAGAAGATCAGCCGCGAGGAGATCGAAGGTCGGATTGAGCGAACGCTCGGAAAGTTCGACGGTCGTATCGCACCGTGGCTCGAAGAGTCGCGGCTGCCGCCGCTGAACTACGCCAAGGGGGGCAAACCGCTTTCCGGCGACGCGGTGCGTTACCTTCTCTACCGGCAGTCACGGGCGAAAGAGATGCGCGCGGATGTGGAGGCCAAACCGCTGTTGGCCTTGATCGATCGAACACGCAGCGGCGATTTCGCACTGGCGACGCTGCAGATGTTTCTGTCGGGCAGCATGGAGGCCAGGGATCGCTGGGCCCTGGCAATCGTGGGCATGCTGGGTGATGATCGGGCGGTGGCGCCGCTGATGCAGCAGATCCGTACCTGGGTCGACGGGGGACGCGGGAAGATGGCCGAATACGCCGCACAGGCCCTGGCCCTGGTGGGCAGCGACGTCGCGCTGTGCGCCGTCGACTCGCTCTCGATTCGCTATCGCAGTAAACAGAAGAACATCGGGAAGGCGGCCAGCGAGTCGTTTGCCGAGGCGGCCGAGCGTCTCGGAGTGACGGTCGAAGAACTCGGCGACCGGGTGGTGCCGTGGCTGGGGTTCGAGCCCGGCAAGCCGCGCGTGATCGAACACGGCGAGAAGCGGGTCGAAATGGGAATCGGAATGGACTTCAAGCTGTCGTACCGCGATCTGGTGAAAGAGAAGAAGATCAGTTCGCTGCCGGCAGCGTTTCCTGCGGACGTCAAGGCCGAGCTGAAGGAGTTGGGTGCCACGCTGCGCGAGGTGGTCAAGGGGCAGCTCATCCGCCTGGAAAACCTGATGGTTCGGCAGTTTCGCTGGCCCCGTGAGCGGTGGTGCGAGCTCTACCTCGCCCATCCGCTATTACGCCCCTTTGGTGTGCGATTGGTGTGGGGCGTGTACGGCGGCGACGGACGGCTGCAGGCGGCCTTCCGGGCCCTGGAGGACGGAACGCTCACCAACGAAGACGATGAGCAGGTGGAGTTGCCGCAGAAAGGAAACGTTCTGGTGGGGATCGTCCATCCCCTGGAACTCTCCGCCGAGCAGCGTCAAGCCTGGGCCACGCACCTGGCCGACTACAACATCCAATCCCCCTTCCTGCAACTGGAACGTCCGGTCGTCTTCCCTGCAGAAGACGAGAAACAGACCAGGATGTCGACGAAGTACCGAGGCACGAGCCTGAATGCCATGACCTTCAAAGGCCGGGCGGAGCGGCTCGGGTGGCAACGAGGCTCGGTCTGCGACGGGGGCGGCATCACGTGCTACGCGAAGAGTTTCCCCGGCGCCGGAGCGGATGCGATCCTGGGCCTCGACGGCATGTACATCGGCATCGACATGTACGCAGACATCAAGCTGGAGCAGTTCTGCTTTGTGCGCGGCGGAAGCGTCACCTTTGGCAGCTACACCTACGACGAGCCGAGCAACGACAAAGATCCCCGCCTGATTCCCTTCGGCGAGGTGCCGCCGATCGTTTATTCAGAAATTCTCGGCGATCTGGGTAAGATCGCCGGGCAACAGGAAGGAGAGGAGGAGTCTTGAGTGCCCGTCAGCGGACTTTCTTCTCCCATTCCGGGTCAAAACCTTTGCCGCCGGCGGCGATTGCCCGCAGGTCGTTGTAG
>CAYSCH010000576.1:0-4188 GCA_964429355.1 uncultured Planctomycetaceae bacterium
TTCTTTCCCTCACGCCGCAAGTTCGATTCCACCGGCGTGGTTCTCGAAAACGTGCTGATTATCGGCTCTGAAGACGGCTACGTCTTCGCTCTCAGTCTCGACGAAGACCGGGGGCGCAACCTCTGGGATCATTCCCAGGAGTTCGGCTATGCCGGCGGGTTCATCAATTCGGCCCCGGCTGTTTCGGAAGACGGGGGAATCATCGTCGTCGCTGCCCGTGACGAAAACCTCTACGGCTTCGCCCCCAACGGTGCCAAGGCCTGGAACGTGAAGCTCCCCGGCCAGTTCCTCGGCTCCCCGGTTATCGGTTCCGACGGCCACATCCTCATCGGCGTCACCCAATCGCCCCGCGGACAGCAGGCCAAAGGTATCCTCGTCTGCGTCGACGGCAACTCCCACAGAATCCGCTGGGAGTACCGGGCCGACGACGCCATCGAATCCACCCCGGCCATCGGCGACGACGGCCTGGTGTACTTCGGCGATAACTCCGGCACGATCCACGCGATCGACTCCCACGGCCAGTCCCAATGGAAAGCCAAAGTCGAATCCCCGGTCCGCTCCGCCGCCACGATCCTCGCTCCCAACCAGGTGGCCTTCGGGCTCGACAACGACACGATCGTCGTTTTGAAATGCTCCTCGAAAACCCTGGCCCTCACCGGTTGGCCGAAGCTGGGGCGAAATATTGCCCAGTCGGGGCTATTGGAGTCCAGGCTTTAGCCAGTGGGGAATCGGGCATTGCCCCCCGCTCGCATTCAGCCCATGGTCAATGTGCCATGGCCTCCAGCACCCTTACCAGTTCCGGGGGCACCGGTTTGTGCTGGCCGAAGGTCGCTTCGAAGGGCGTCAGAACGAGGTCGTGCCCGACCTGGCCGGCCATCTTGCCGGACTGGCCGGCAAGGATGCTCTTGACGGCAAACTCGCCGAGCAGCGTGGCCAGGATCCGGTCGGCCGGCGAGGGCGAGCCGCCGCGCTGCAGGTGGCCGAGCGTGACGACTCGAGTCGGAAACGGGCACGCAGCCGCCACCAGGTCCGACTGGAGTTTCACCGCCCCGCCGTTCTCGTCCCCCTCGGCCACGACGACCATGATTGACCTCTTGCCCCGCGCCTTGAGTTGGCAAAGTCGATCGATGATCTCCGGAATATGGGTCGGAGTCTCCGGTATGCACGCAATCTCCGCTCCTCCGGCCATGGCCGTGAACAGGGCGATATAACCGCTGTGCCTGCCCATCACCTCCACCAGGAACATCCGCTCGTGGCTTTCGGCCGTGTCGCGAAGCTTGTCCAAGGCCTCCACGGCAGTCTGCACCGCCGTGGCAAACCCGATCGTGAAGTCGGTCCCGATCAGATCGTTGTCGATCGTGCCCGGGCAGCCGATCACGAGGCCGTCCCAGAATCTCGCCAGGTCGACCGCTCCGTGAAAGGTCCCGTCGCCGCCGATCGGCACGAGAGCGTCGATCGAGTGTTTTCGCAGGATTCCAGCCGCCTTTTTCTGTCCTTCCACGGTGCGGAACTCCTCGCACCGGCTGGTGCGGAGAATCGTTCCGCCATGTTTCGACAGGTCGGAAACGCTGCGGGCGTCCATGATCGGTCTTCCGTCGCTGCCGGGAAAGAAGTCCTCGTTCAGTATCCCTTGGTATCCGCGGCAGATCCCCACCACTTCCTGCCCGTTGGCAATCGCCGATCGCACCACGGCCCGAACACACGGATTCATCCCCGGCGCGTCGCCGCCACTGCAGAAAACACCAATACGCATGAAAGTACACTCCCGGATGGATTTGCTCGATGTAGCCGAATTCGTCGGAATTTGGATTTCTCGGCGGATCTCCAAAGTCTGGCGACTTCAGCTACGTGTGTTGATTCAAATTGCTTCAACCTTCAGCTTATGTTCCTTCATAAACGCTTCCGCCTCGGGCCGGGTAAAAACGCTCTCGGTCGCCGTGATCGATCGAACACAGCTCGCCCCCAGGGCGCTTCCCCAGCGAAGGCATCCGCCCATGTCTTCGCCGGCCAGGAGTCCCGCAATGAACCCGGCATCGAAGGCGTCGCCGGAACCGGTGCCGCCGATGAACTCGGTGGGATAGACACCCGATTTCAGCCGCCCCTCCGCGCCCAGCAGGTAACTTCCTTCCGAGCCGCAGGTGATGACCACGTTCTTCGCCCCGGCTTCGCAGAAACGTTCGGCTTGAGCGACGGGATTCTTCAACCCGGTAATCAACGCAGCCTCATCGTCGTTGGGCATGAAGAAGTCAGTCTCGGGGAGGATCTTCTCCAGCCGGCCCCAGTAGTCCTTATCGCCGTACATGACCACATCCAGCACCGTCTTGGCCCCCCGCGCCCGGATTTTTCGGAAGACCTTCACGAGCGCCTCTGTCTCCAGTTCCGGCATCATGAAGAACCCGCCCACATACATCACCTTGGCCTGGCGGAGCCAGTCTTCGCGGATGTGCTGGACCGTGAAATGCGTATTCGCTGCCGGCGTGCTGATGAATCGGCGGTCCTGCCCCCGCACGTTGATCACCAGGCTCGCCGCCGAGCCCACGCCGGCAACCTCATGGATCCCGCTGGTGTCGACGCGATCGACCGACAGGGCCTCGACGATGAATCGGCCGAACGGGTCGTCGCCCACGCACCCTGCTACGCCCACATCGACACCGACCTTGGCCAGATCCAGGGCCGTGTTCGACGCACATCCGCCCAAGCTCAACTGCATCCGCTCGGTCGGCACCAATTCGCCTGCCTCGGGCACTTTTTCAACTGGCGCACACGCCACGTCCGCAAACAGGATCCCCGCACTCAGACATTCAATTGCCACGGTACTTGTCCTAACTGCTCATGCCGTAGTAAGTTATCGCATGGACATGGCCCGTCCACGCCCGTCGCTGATCGCTGCCGAAATGGCTGCCTAATGTGATACCAGCCGCAGCCCGGTTTTTCCAGCCCTCTGCGTCGCTCGTTTAAGTCCCGCTCCGTCGCACGGGCCCCAGATTGCCGCGGGGCCCCCAAGGATCAACCCTTGGAACACCAACCCGACACGCAAACAAGGACAGAAGTCACCCAGCCCTCACTTGCGTTTCGGTCGGTTGCAGACTGTTCCAGGCCCTCGCAAACCCATGACCGATAACACTCCCCACCCCGCCGCCACAGACCCCGAGCGGCTCTACCGCCAGTGCCGGGTCGAGCGACTCCGTCGCAGTGGCCCCGGCGGCCAGCATCGAAACAAGGTGGAAACGGCCATTCGCCTCATTCACGAACCAACGGGCGTCGCCGCCGAGGCCAGCGAGCGGCGAAGCCAGGAACAGAACCGCCAACAGGCTTTGGCTCGATTGCGAGTCAACCTCGCTCTCGAGGTCCGCCTTCGCGTTGGCCGGGAAGACTCGGCTTCAGTCCTGTGGCAATCTCGTCTTCACGGCGGGCGGATCCATGTGAGCCCCGAACACCCCGATTTCCCCGCGCTCCTGGCCGAGGCCCTCGATCGCCTGACGGCCGAGTCGTTCGACATCAAAGCCGCCGCCGAACGACTGGAGTGCTCCTCGTCGCAGCTAATCAAGCTGTTGAAGGCCGAACCGCGGGCATTTGTGTTGGTGAGTCGAGAGAGGCAACGAATTGGCCTGAAACAGTTGCACTAGATGCAGATCGGTGTTCATCAGCGTCGATCAGCCGTTTCGTTTCTGAAATCAGGTGACAAGCACTGGCAGGAACACAAATCAACACTCATCCCCACTGATCCTTTCACCAGCGTTGACGAGTGCCGATTCGTGTTCTTTTCCTGACCTTCTTGACTTTGGCCTTAGCCGTACAGCGGACCATAGTTGGCGCAGGCCCGGAAGTCGGCCCCTTCCGGATCGGCGGTACCGAACGAGTTCCAGGCGGAGGGACGGAAGACGTCTTCCTCGGGCACGTTGTGCATGTAGACCGGGATCCGCAGCAGCGAGGCCATGGCGATCAGGTCGGCCCCGATGTGACCGTAGCTCATCACGCTGTGATTGGCTCCCCAGGCGTTCATCACGGAGTAGACGTCGCGGAAGACCCCGCTGCCGGTCAGCCGCGGGGCGAACCAGGTGGTGGGCCACGTGGGATTGGTCCGCAGGTCGAGCTTGTCGTGCACACTCTTGGGCAGTTCCACCGTCACGCCCTCGGCAAGCTGCAGGACCGGGCCGAGTCCCTTGACCAGGTTGAGCCGGGCCATCG
>CAYSCH010000577.1:0-4179 GCA_964429355.1 uncultured Planctomycetaceae bacterium
CGAGGACTCATCCGCTTGCGGGAACTATTGGAAGGGGGCTCGGATGTTGCGGGCCACCTGACGGAGGCCACATCGTGATCAGTCTCTGGGAGAAAAACCAACAAAGGACCTGCGAATTGCTGGCACGCCGAGCCGTATTTGGTCTCAACGGCCACGAAAATGCGGAACTGGAAGCACTGCTGCAAGATCATCCGGATACGGATCGAGACATCATGGATCGCATTGCTGCCAGATGCGATCTTGCCTTGGGAATCGAACTTGAGGAAGGACTTCCGGCCGACCTTCGGCAGCGGATTCGAGCCGACGCGGCGGCGATTCTTGGAGTCGAATTGCGGTAGTACCCAAGAGGACTGAACGTGACGACCGATTCTAGCAACAAGTTTCTTGCAGGCGTGCTGCAGAACTCCGCTGGGGCAATGGCGGGATATGCGGCCAGTGAACTCCTGGAAAACTCACCGTCTGCCGGCGAGGCGTTTACTGCCAGCCCTTTCTCCATGTGGCAGAACTGGTTGAAAGGCCGGATTGAGGAACTGGCTGCCGCAATTGCGGTTGGCGATCCGAAGTCGTTCGTCTCCCATATTCAATGGGGCAGGGGAGTTCTGGAAGCCCGGGGTGTATCGCCGGCTCACTTTCGGTCAGGCCTGGAGTCTCTTCGGCACGTATTGGCGATCGAATTGCCGGAAGCCAGTCGCGAATTGGCCGACACATACCTCGAATCGGCCCTGGACCGTTTTGAGGAAGATTCGGAGGAGATGGGGAGCCGGCTCTCCCCGGAAACGCCGGCCGGACGTTTGGCTGCGAGCTATCTGCTCGCCGTGCTCGAAGGGAATCGGCGCCAAGCACGCCAGCTTGTGCTCGACGGCAGCCCCACAGGACTGACGATCCCGCAGATCTATCTGGAGGTGATCTTGCTGGCACAGGAAGAGATCGGCCGGATGTGGGCCGCCAACGAAATCACGGTCGCGGAAGAACATTTTGCAACAGCCACCAGTCGGACAATCCTGGCCCAGTTGTTGGCCAGAGCCCGGATTCGCCCGTCGAACGGCAAGACCGTGATGACTGCGGCGGTGGCCGGCAATCGTCACGATGTCGGCCTTCAGGTCGTATGCGACTTCTTTGAGATGGATGGCTGGCGGGCGATCCACTTGGGAGCCGACGTTCCGATCGGAGATCTCGTGGCGGCCGTCGACGGTTTCCAGGTGGATCTGCTGGCCCTTTCCGCCGCCCAGTCCAGGCATCTGAAAGCACTCCGGGAGACAATCGCTGCCGTGCGAGAGTTCCGGCCTGCCGCGAGCCCCAAGATCATCGTGGGAGGTCGAGCGTTCCACTCCGGCATCGGCACCGCGAAAGAGATGGGGGCCGATGCCTATGCGGCCGGGCCGATCGAGGCGGTCAGGCTCGCCGATTCGCTGTTCGGCCTGACCTACGACCCCCGACTATTCGCCGCCGATTGACCGGATAATCCGGCTCTCCCCCCTTGCGCACGGGCGGAAGGAACCGTCCGTGCACGGGTTGCCGCGGCCTCAAGCCCCTCCGGGACTGCCAGCGCTCGGTTCGCCTCTCCTGCGCTGTGGCAGAACCTTCCTCTCCGCCACCAATGACGGAATTCTCGTGAATCCGAAACGTCCCCGGCCTCGAATTCTATCCCGTTGAACCGATTCGTGACCGTCGAGACGCCAGGAGAACATCGATGAGAATCGCAATCATTGGGTCCGGGATCAGCGGCAACGTCTGCGCTCGCCTCCTGTCTTCGGAACACGAAGTCCACCTGTTCGAGGCCAAGGACTACCTGGGGGGGCACACGAACACGGTCCATGCCAGTGCATTCGGAAAACCCTTCGCCGTTGATACCGGTTTTATGGTGTTCAATCATCGAACGTATCCGAACTTCTTGCGAATCCTGAAATCTCTGGGCATTCCGGAGCGCAACTCCGACATGAGTTTCAGCGTTCGTTGCGAGCGAACCGGCCTGGAATACCAGGGCAGCTCCCTGAACGGATTGTTTGCCCAACGGAGCAACCTGGTGCGTCCGAGATTCTATCGAATGCTCGGCGATATCGTACGATTCAACCGCGAATCTCCCGAATTGCTGGAAACCGGAGATGATCACCTGACGATCGGCGAGTATCTCGATCAGCAGCGCTACGGACACGAATTCATCGAGCATTACCTGGTTCCCATGGGGGCGGCCATCTGGTCGTCGCGGCCGAGCAAGTTCTATGAGTTCCCCGCAAGATTCCTGGTGGCGTTTCTTCGCAATCACGGCCTGCTCCAGCTTCGTGGCCGTCCGATCTGGAAAACGATCCCCGGTGGGGCGCAGCGATATGTCCAGGCCCTGGTCCAGCCGCTTGCGGATCGCATTCGCCTGAACACTCCGATCGAGACGGTCAGTTCCGCCGACGATCGCGTGGTCGTTAAGCCGAAGAACGGCCCGACGGAGACCTTCGACCAAGTGGTCTTCGCCACCCATGCCGACCAGACGCTGAAGATCCTGGACCGGCCGACCTCACTCGAGCGCGAGGTTCTCGGTGCGTTTCCGTACCAGCGAAACGAATGCGTGCTGCACACCGATCCGTCCCTTCTCCCTCGCCGGCCACGCGCATGGGCGAGCTGGAATTACTTCGTGCCCGCGGAACCGGGGCGACCGGTCACGCTGACGTACGACGTGAATCGGCTTCAGGGTCTGGCTGCGCCGGAGCCGGTCTGCGTCACGCTGAACCCTTCTGACCCCATTGCCGCGAAACACGTACTCAGGGAGATCAGCTATGAACACCCGGTTTTCACCCCCGGAGCCGTGGCGGCCCAGCGCCGGTACCGGGAGATCAGCGGCGTGCGGAGGCTGCACTTCTGCGGGGCCTATTGGGGGTACGGATTTCATGAGGACGGCGTGAACAGTGCCCTTGCTGTCTGCAAGCACTTCGGAATCGATCTGGACCGCCTGGCCGCCCCGGTTCCGAGCGAAGGCCGTGCCGGCGTGGTCCAATCCAAGTGAGGCCCGGATCCATGGAAAGCTGTATTTACGAAGGGCGAGTCTCCCATGCGCGGCTCGGTGCGATCGAGCATCGATTTCGCTACTCCTTCTTCATGATGTACCTGGATCTGGACGAATTGCCGGCGTTGGTCAAACGTCATTGGGTGCTGTCGCATGCCAGATTTGCCCCTGCCGCTTTTCGGCGCGAGGACCATCTGGGCGACAGGAAGACCCCGCTGGCCGACGCAATTCGCGACCTGGTCGAGAACGAGACGGGCCGGCGCCCGTCGGGACCGATACGCCTGCTGACCCAACTCCGTTACTGGGGATACTATTTCAGCCCTTTGAACCTGTTCTACTGTTTCGACCGGGAAGGCGGCCGCGTAGATGCCATTGTTGCCGAGGTGAGCAACACTCCCTGGGGCGAGCGACACTGCTACGTGCTGTGCGATCAGAATCGCCAGGGCGCCGAGGGGCTGAGATTCCGCCACCCAAAAACATTCCACGTTTCTCCGTTCATGGGCATGGAGGCCGACTACGTTTGGAGCCTGAACTTGCCTGCCGAGCATTTGAAAGTATCGATTGAAAGCCGGCGCGGCGATCAGACCATGTTTCGCGCCGCAATGTCGCTCGACCGTCGCCAGATCACCGGCTGGCAACTGACGAGGACCTTGCTGCGCTATCCTGTGGTCACGGCCAAGATCATCGCTGCGATCTACTTTGAAGCCCTTCGATTATGGTGGAAAAAATGTCCCTACTTTCCGCACCCCCAGAAGTCCGAACAATCCCGCCGCACCGCCAGCCGCACAACCTGAAACAGGCTGCGCCACCCAGTCGGCGGAACCCGCTGGCGACGCGGTTCTTCCGTGGTCTCGTCCTGGCTGCCCTCCGGAGGATCCAACGAGGATCGTCGGAACTCGTCGAAAACGGTCACACGGAACAGTTCGGGATCCGTACGGACGGTGAGCTTTCAGCGGTGATTCGCGTCAACGATCCCCGGTTCTATTCGAGCGTCGCGCTCGGCGGGAGTCTCGGCGCGGCAGAGGCCTATCTTGCCGGTTATTGGGATGCGGATGATTTGACCACCCTGCTGCGGCTCATGTCTCGCAATCTCGAAGCAGCCAATGGGCTGAACCGCGGGTTGGCCCTGCTCGGAGCCCCTGCCCGGAAGGCCATCCAGTTTGTCCACCGCAACACGCGGTCTGGCA
>CAYSCH010000578.1:0-4099 GCA_964429355.1 uncultured Planctomycetaceae bacterium
TTGGGGCAATTGAATTGCCATGCCATCCACGCGTCACTGCCAGTGCTGTAGCGAGTCAATGGATAGAAATCGCCCAAGTAACACTTCGCGAGCTCCTGCCATTGGCCGATCATGCGGCGAAGCAGATTGTAACTGAGGTTCTTGTCGCGAACATCGAACAGTAGATTTGTGAAAGGCACCATGGTGCTGCGAGTCTGGTAGACATCCAGGGGACGAAAACCATGCCCGACCTGGAAATTGCCGCAACCAGCGCCGAAAAGCGGCAGCCAGAGCGAGATGCCATAGCTACAGCATTGCCCGCCAATCGGTTCGCACCAAGTAGGAGTCGTGTACGTATAATCGGAACTCCACAGCGGGATCGCGCGTCGCATCGTTTCCAAGTCATTGCGACGCCCGCCGGCGGCGCACGAATCAATGAACATGTTCGGATGACGTTTCAGCAATTCGTCCCAGTAGGCAAGATAGCCCGTGACGTGCTTGATTTCTGTAATACCTTGCCGATCCGGGGAATCGGCCTTGCGCCAGAACTCCAGCGGATCCATGTTGAAGTCCTGCCGGTATAGGTCCATGCCCTCGTCGACCATCAGCTTGTCAACGTGTTCCACTAACCATCGCCATGCTTCAGGGTTGCCGAGATTCAACAGGCCGCCATTCTTGCCGCCCAGAACCCATTCGGGATGGTTGTCGGTCAGCCAGGTATGAGGCGCAACCCGTTCCGGCTCGAACCAGACGATCGTTTTCACGCCGTTGGCATGGGCGTAGTCGCTGATCGGCCGAAGCCCCTGCGGAAACCGTTTGGGATCGGGTTCCCATGTGCCAGTTTTTGTCCAGTTGCCATCGCAAGGATACCAGCCGGCGTCCATCCACCAATAGCCGATGGGAATCTTTTCCTCCAGGTATCGGCCGATGAAGACCTTCTGGTCTTGCTCAGTTGCCATCACCATATTGTCGAAGCAATAGGAGCTGCATCCAAGAAGCTCCGGTTGCGGTAGCTTCCCGTTCGGCCTTGGCACGTTGTGCGCGATCATCCAACGACGCCAGATATTCTGGGCGCGAAGCCAACTGCCCCGATAGAATTGCAGAACGATCAAGGGACTGCGTACTTCCTCACCAGGCAGCAACTTGAAGTGCGTCAACTCTTGGCCCGCTTGAAGCCGTAGTCCAACGTCGTCGTCGCGAGTCCAAAGCGACGACCATTGTCCCGGCCAACCCACGGCGGCGATTACACCCTCGCCCGTCGGCGTCTCGAGGTTGAAATAGGACCAATCGGAGTTCGTAGGGCGTCCGCCGGCAGCTCCGATGCGTTTCTTCGTCTTTGGCGGAAGCGGTGTTTCCAACGGTTCGTAGTCCCTGATCGTGCAAGGGCTGCCGACGGCGTTGTGCAGGAGATATTCCCCATACCCGACGCGAGTGAATCGCATGTCAAGCGCCTGGATGTTCTCCAGAATCGGCGTTGCCGCCTGGCCGGCGTTCTTGAAGTAGAGTGTCCATTCGATCGTTGGAAAATCGCGGTACTCGACGCCAACGCATCGAAGCACGAGCTGGGTGGCCGGATCACGGTACGTAACCGTATGCTGCACGCGTTGCGAGTCGATCTCCCGCGACGTGCGAGCGACCTCCCAGGTCTTCAGCAACTTGGACGACGATTCGCCGCCGTAGACGAAGGAAAACGGCGGCGTCTGCGGATCGACGACCGCCGGACCGCCGGCCATCGGCAGATCCGCCAGTCGGATTTTCTTGCCGTCGGCCAGCGTAATGGTCGCATCGGCCCAATCAGCATGATCGCAGGTGATACCGTCGCCGCCATCACCGACGGAGAGCGTAAACTCCGCTGTGCCGTCGAGATCGACTTTCACCGGCACGCCCGGCATTCCTTCTCGCAACACGGCCGACGTGAAAACATTCTTGCCACGAAGTGCGACGTCAAAGACGACGCTGCCGCGGCCGTGGGTTTGCTCGTTGCTGTCGACGCCTACAACGGCCTCGAAGGTTCGGCCTGGCGATGGCAAGCGGACGACGATCTTGCTCGTCGCGTGGCAGAATAAGCCGTGCGTATAATGCGTGCCCGCCAAATTCAGCGGCTTGCCGAATCGGGCGTTCTTCTGGACTGGATCATGGTTCGCAATGATCTCCAAGCCCGGCTGCAATGACGAGGAGATCGCCTTGCCTTCGAACTGGCTTATGGTCCAGCATTTCGCCTGGATTATTTCGTCGGGCGACACAGTGACAGCCATTGTGAGCGAAGCCGTGGCGATCAGTATCCCTAGCATTAAAGGGGCGGCGATCCGAAGAAAAATGCGGAATTCGGGGCAAGTTGTCGGACAAGGTTGGCCATGAGATCGGAACATGATGACGGCTTCCCCTCTTGGTAGTTAGTTTCTGTTGACGAATTCGAAAATCGGGCGATTTTGCGGCGTGGACCGGTTTGGGGTTGTCAGAAAGAAACGCATCGTCATCCTAGTGGAAACACAACTAACCAAGGAGGACAACGATGTGTTTGAAAGCCGAAGCGATTCTCGATTTTGGATGGGCGGACGAGAAGGCGGATAACCAAACGGTACGCGATTACCGTCACGAATACAAGACACTCAGCGGGATTTTGGACGATCATCCGATGATCCTTGATCTGGTCCATGAGGACCTGGAGCAACTCAGCCAGGCGACCTCGCCCCGAGGCCGCAAGCCGATCTTCACCAGCGAGAATCTCTTTCGGACAGTTTTCGTCATGCAACAGGAAGGATCGGACTACCGGCAGGCGTCCGTCCGGATCGCCGAAAGCGAGGCGCTGTAACGGTTTTGCCGCCTGCTGAGGAAGCCGACCATGGACTTCACGCTGCTGAACAAGGCGTTCGCTGCGATCCAGCCGGAGACGTGGGAACGGGTGAACACGTGTTGGGGCTGGACGCCGCTCGCAAACAGGCCATAACGCTCAACCACGTGCGGGCCGACACGACGGTCACCGAGTGCAACATCCACTGGCCAACGGATTCCAGCCTGCTATGGGACGTGTACCGTGTGGCCGTCCGCGAAATGGCGAGAGGCCGAGACCTTGATCCGCTGAGTTGCCCCTGGCGGAATGGTTACGGTCACGCAGGGCCACGCGCCCCGAACTGGCTCCGCCTGATCAATGAGCCCCAAAGCGAAGCAGAGGTAGCAGCCCTCCGTGAGAGTGTTGCTCGTGGCAGCCCCTTCGATTCGGTGGAGTGGAAACATGAGACGGCCGAGCGGCTGGGGCTGGAATACACTCTCCGCCCCCGCGGCAGGCCGAGAAAAGGGACAAAAGTAGAATGTCCAGAATGTCCCCTTTTCCTCAACTTAGTTAGTCACCTGTGGCTGGAACACCTTGGGGATGGAAGTTAAACTGTTGCGCAGTGACAGGCCGCACAGTGTAGAGATTTGGGAGGTGGGGAGATGCGGTTTGAAAAGAAGTGCCTGGGTGCTATTGGCATGGGCTCCAGCATCGCGATCGCCTGGTTAGTTTGCAGCTTGGCACTATCGGATGACGCGTGCAGAGGATCTGAAGCTGGACAGCTTCAGGTGCTCCGTGAGTATGATCCCGGCGTGATGTGTGGGAGTTTCAGTTCGGATGGGAGGCTGGTCGCCACAGGCGCCAGCGACAATTCTCTCGCAGTCTGGGATGTTGCCTCTGGAAGGAGACTCGCGAAATTCGGGACAGACGGGCCGGTCGAACTTGTGGCCTTTGCTCAGGATGGAGCGATGGTATTGGGGGCCGGCGCCACTACAGCAGCTTCTGCACACAAGGTGCACTACGGCGTCTGGAAGACAGCAACGAACAAACGACTTCTGGATGTGTCAGCGCTTGCTGGTGAGGGTCCGTTTGCCTTCAGTCCTGATGGCACAAGAGCCATCGACGGATCTTACGTCACGCTGCGTGACCTGCGTACGGGCCGCGCGATTAGGAACTACGTTCAAGGGACAACGTTTGATTCGGCTGACCCGACAGGGCAGGATGGCATTCTCCAGGCAAACGACGCCTGTTTCAGCGTCGACGGGACTCTCATTGCAGCAGGAGGGAGCCAAAACAAACAACGTTCCGCTTAATTATTGGTTTTTCAAGATTTGGTCTTCTAGTGTTCGG
>CAYSCH010000579.1:0-4052 GCA_964429355.1 uncultured Planctomycetaceae bacterium
AGGGCCAGTCCGCCGGCGATGTAGAACTTGTTGAGGTCATGTTCCCACCAGTGCGAGAGGCCGGGGGTAAGGGGAAAGATCGCGATGGCGCCGAGCAGGAGCGCGAAGGGGAGGATCATGCCCAGCGGCGGGGGCTGCCGCTGCCCGGCGTGCTGGCCGTCCTCGGCATGCGTTTCCTCGTGCGACTGGGCGGAGCCGACCACGGCGGCAGTCCCCTTTTGAGGGAATCCGGCAGCCAGGACGGCAAGGTAGGCCACGATCAGCAAAGCGATGGCCGCCAGGACCATCGCGTAAGAACCCTTTGCAGGCCCTTCGGTTTCCATCGTTGTTGATTCCTTGAAGACGCCGTAATACACTCACGGAGGCCTGCGCCTCGCCTTGTTCCGGGCCAGCCACCCTAGGACAGGATTCAAGGGCGCTGAAACTAGCGATTATAACGTTACCCAGTTTGCCACGCTATAGGAGGGTATGCCTGTTGCCGCACGTATGAGGGGGATAGGGCTTAGTAAAATGGAAGGGGACGACGCCAATCCGTATCGTTCACCTTGCACGACGCGCGCGCAAGCCGATCGGACGCCGAAGCTCCGACGGAGGCGGATGCCGGCTTCGGTGTGGTGGTCGGTGCTGGTTTTCTTCGGGCCGATGCTTCTGGCTTTGGCCGTGATGCTTATCGTGGAGCTTCTTCAATGGCTTGTGAGATAGGTCGGATTGGCGACGGAGTTCTGAATAGCAAAGTGAATCGCGATTAACGCGCCCTGCATTCGCCCGGAGGGCGCGAACGGTTACTGACGGACATCAACGAACACCATGGCAGTGCGATCATGAAAATATCAAGACGTAGCTTTCTTCGAACGTGCGGGATCTGTGGAGCCGCCAGCCTGGTGACTCCGGCCTTCGGTCAGCCGGGTCCACAGGCTCAGCGGACATTTCATTTCTCGACCTCGTGCGGCCCCCTCAAGGCCGATCCCGAGCTGCTCGACAGCGTCGCCCGTGCGGGCGTGACGGACCTGTGGCTGACCGGTTCCTGGAGTGGCCAATGGATCGATCCTCCGAAAGAGATCCAAGACTGGTGTGAAAAGATCAAAAATCGCGGGCTGGCGGCCCACGTGATCAACGTGCCGCTGGGACATCCGGGGGCCGCATCGCCGAAGTGGAGTGCTGCCGTAGGGCCCGACGGCTCGACTTACACGGGCACATCGCTTCATCCCCCCGCCACGGAAGAGAACTGCGAGGCCGTGCGGCAGATCCAGGCAATCGGTGTCGATCGGGTCTTTCTCGATGACGACTTTCGACTGGCGTCGGGTCCCGGTGTGATTGGCGGCTGCTTCTGCCCGACGCACAAGCAGGAGTTTCTGCAGCGGACGGGCTTCAGCGAGGCCCAATGGAGCGAGTTGCTCGAAGCCGTGAAGCAGCGGCGATTGACCCCAACGCTGCGAGCCTGGGTCGACTATACGTGCGATCAATTGACCGCGTGCTTCCAGTCGCAACAGAGAGCGGCGCCCAATGTGCAATTGGGTATCATGGTCATGTATCTGGGCGCGGAGAAGGCAGGTATTCGGTTGGCCGATTATCGCAATCTGCCGTTTCGCGTGGGCGAGCTGATGTTTGACGATGGATCGTTCAACCCGGTGAAGGGGAAAACGAACGAGCTGTTCAGCTCGCTTTTCCATCGCCGGTTCGTCACGCCGGAGTTGGCCTACAGCGAAACGACCGCGTACCCGACGGGCACTCTCTCGCTCAGGAACAAAATTGCGAAGCTGGCGGTTTCGACGATCAGCGACGTCCGCAGCACGATGTTCATGTGCGACTTCCCGAAGGATCATTGGTCGTCGCTCGCCCCGGCCATCCGGCACCACGCCAAGGTGCATGCCGTTGTTGCCGGGCATGCGCCGCGAGGTCCCCTCAAGCACTTCTGGGGCGAAGAGAGCCGCTATGTCGGCGACGACAATCCTTACAGTCTGTTCCTGGCTTTGGGGATTCCCTTCGAGGTGACGGGCGAGCCGGCCGTGGATGGTGTGACCTTCCTCGCCGATGCCGATGCCCGGGCGGCCGACAGGCTGCCGTCGACGGGCACAACCCTGGTGGGACGGCCGCAGGCGGGCCTGTCGTCCAGGTTGCGGGCGATACCGGAGTCGTTGCCGGAGCTCTTCCAGTGGAAGCGAGAATTTCTGCCGCAGCTTGGAAAGACACCGTATATCGACGGGGAGACACCGGTCGTGTGCGCCTGGTATCCGACGGCGCGAGCGGTCGTGCTGTGGAACCTCAGCGAGGAGCGACAGGACCTGACTGTGCGCCATGGCGACTCGCGTCGCCAGGTAAGCGTCAACGGACTGGACGTAGCATTGATCGAAGGCGTGGATGCATGATGCAGGCAAGGACAGTCCCAAGCAACAAGCAAGGGATGTCGTTGGTTGGAGTCCAGGCTTTCGATAGCCTTGTGGGATGGCGAGTAAAGAGGTGGCAGTCAGCTTTTGCCTCCTTCCGTCTGCGGGACGGGGCAGGGAGCGGGGAGCAAGTAGCGGGGAGCAAGGAGCGGGGAGGGCGCTGAGATGCGGACGAAACCGACTGCTGCTGGGGCACTGGGAGAGGCAGAGACGCACGACGGGTGCAAGGGGATCGTGACCAGGGGAATCATGTTTGGCGGGTGAGGTTGCAGGTGGCACGCGGCGACTGCAAGGGCAAGCCTCCTGAGCCCAAGAAAGCGCATATTGAAGCTGTTCTGCGGAACTGCGAAGGCCTGTCGTAGATCACTGCGTCTGGCCGTACCGCACCTGCACCTCGAGCTTCTCCACCTGCACGGTTTCTGCCGCATCGCCTGCAGCGGGGGCACGGATGAGGACGTTGTTTTGCCCGACGAGGCACCGCTCGGGGTCCACGGCGAAATCGAGCCGGAGGAGACGCTGGCGGGGATCGATGGGGTACTGGCCGCTGCCTCCCGAGGCCGGCTGCGGTCGGGGGGAGAAGATTTGCGGATCCTTCCACTCGGCATCGCGAGCCACGAGCGGCAGCGGGGCGCCGTTGAGGCTCACCTCCAACGGTTCGTGCTCGCGGGCGCCGAAGAGAACCACCCGTAGCAGAACCTGTTTGACCCGATCGGCCCGCTCTTTGAGGTTATCGCTGACGCGGACTTGAAGTGCCGCTTCGTCGCCACCACGTGCGATCTTCATCGGCAGCGGCGAGGTTTCGTTTTTGCCAAAGAATCCCTGGGCCCAGGGGTAGCCGCCGCGGCGTTCGACAACGAATGTCTTGTCCTTCCACTGGAGCAGCTTCGGATCGCCGATCTCCTGGTAGGCCTCGCGGTGCAGGCTCGGGCCGGCCGGCTCTCCCACTTGCTGGCAGACCTCGGGGGGAGCGTTCGACCAGTTGAAGGTCACCACGCTATCCGCACCCTGCTGCCACCAGTTGGAAACCGCGCCGCGCAGGACCTCGATCGGCGGGTAGCGATAGCCGTCCGTTGCATGATGGTCGTCGAAGCAGGGCATGAGCTTGACGTTGTGCCCCTCGGTCAGTCGACGATAGGCGGGCAGGTCGACGTCGATCGAACGGGACCCGAGCGTGAGCAGATCAACGAGCTCCTCCCGGACCCAGGCTTCCACATCGAATCCGTCCGCGAGGCATCCTTCCAGGTTGCGAGGCACCTTGGCCGACAGGAGCATCGGTCGGCCTCGCTCCCCTGCCACCTCCTGTGTCATCCGCCGGAGCATTCGCATCAGTTCGGTTACCTGATCGCGCAGTTCCCATTGCCTTCCGATCGGCAGGCAGGGAATGTGACGGGCGAAGTCGATCTGGAACCCATCGAGGTCGTACATCTCGGCAACCTCCCGCAGGCACCTGAGTGTGCACTCCCGCACGGCGGGGACGGCACAGTTCCACAGCCCATGGCGCCACCAGTCGGCCTGGAGCACCCAGTCGGGATGGGCCTGCTTGAGCGGAGCGGGGCCGTCTGTCCAGGCGGCGCCGGTTCCGGCCGTGTTGATGTCGACCTCGCTGAACCGGTGGTGCCAGAAGACCTCCAGGCCCCGCTTCCTGGTTGCTTCGATCAGGCGGCCGGC
>CAYSCH010000580.1:0-4040 GCA_964429355.1 uncultured Planctomycetaceae bacterium
GGCCTGGCCCAGGCTCCGTGACGGCCAACGACCCAACCTGGCCAACGGTCTCTTCGATCGGCACCTGAGCCACCACCGCTGTGGATGGGTTCGTATGCGCGGTTGGCCTCTTCGGCCCTTCGATATCAAGCACCGCCCACGTCACCGAAACACCTAACACCATGCAAAGCAACGCGGAAAACGAGGCCAAATGCCGAACCCTCGGCCGGTTCGCCGGGATGCACCGCAAGACAAACCAAAGCACGATCATCACAACGAGACCTTGCCAGAGCGAGTGCAGCAATGCCATTGCCAAATGCTCATAGCCCGGCCGAGAAAGAAGAGCGAAAATCTCGTTCATGACGTTTTTCCCCTTGATCTATCGGAAGCGTCCTGTATTGCCTGACGTATCTGCGACAACTCCTCCTCATCAAGCCGGGTGCTGTCCAACAAACACTGCACCGCTTTGGCCGGACTCCCGCCGAACACATTTCGCATCAAATCGCGCATGATCGGCCGCAGCACTTGCCCCCTCTTTACCAGCGGGTGATACAGATGAGCCTGCCCCTCCAGCGTATGCCCCACGAACCCCTTCTTTTCCATGATCCGCACGAGCGTCAGCACCGTGGTGTAGGCTCGGTCTTTCCCATCTGGCAGCGCCTCGCGTATCGCACGGATAGACATGGGCCCCTGCCCCCAAAGCAGCGACAGGATCTGCAATTCCATTTCCGATGGTCGTGGTTTCATGCCAGGCTCCCTCGTCTGATGTGCTACTAAGTGCTTAGTAGATACTAAGTCCTTAGTAGAGTCAAGCGGATTTTTCGGAAGACCACGCGTTTTTTTGGCAAGTGGCGCCGAACAAGTCAGAAGCCGCCCGGGAACCGGCCCCTCGAAATCGGGGCCGGCTGCGATGCCCTACCCTTGCGTGGGCATGCCCTCCGGCCCCCTCCAGACTGGCGGCGGCGTCCAGGCGGGATTCGCTGCGCAGCAGAACCTCCGGAGCGTCGCACCTCTCCGCCTGGGGTCGGCGGGGACGCTGGGGCTTCGGCCCGACACACCGACGCCCCCCCGCGACAGACGACACGCTCCCATCTCACCCCCTCCTGTCCCCAACCCCCATCTTCCTTTCTCTTCCTCCCTCACCTCCGTTCTGCAACGCCCCTCCAATTGACTACCCGCGCTTACAGCCAAGCACAAGGCGGAACGTCAGGTGCCGCAGCTGCGTGACCGTTGCATCCAGCGCATCTTGCGTGGGGTGATAAGCTGGAAGCGTGAGCTTTCAGCAATTCACCGAACCGACGGAGGGTGCGAAGATGGCGAAGTCACGCGACAGAGTCAAGGAGCGTTATTGGCGGGATGTTTTTCGGCGGCAGGTCGCGAGCGGATTGGGGGTGCGGCAATTCTGCGTCCAGGAGGGGCTGCCCGAGCATCGGTTCCATTGGTGGCGGCGGACCTTGCGTGAGCGTGGTAGCCAGGATCGTTCCGGGGCTGGCGGCAATCGTCGCCGGCGAGATTCGAGAGCCCGAGATTCCCAAGCGGCGGGGAAGCCGGGCCCGGTTCGTAGGGGTCACATTCGGCCGGAACGTGTCCCCTCGGAAGCGACGATCGGCGACATGGCTGTTCAACGCGTCTCCCAGGAGGATCGATCTCCTTTCGTGCCGGTGAGCCTTCCTCTTTCCCTGGGGTCCTCAATCGAGGTCGTGCATCCGCATGGGCATGTGGTTCGCGTTCCGGTGATCTTTGATCCGGTCGCGCTCGAGCGCATTCTGGCCGTGCTTGACCTCTCGGCCAGGTCCTTGGGGGAAGAATGACATGATCGCCATTTCGCCCCATACCAAGGTGTATCTTGCCAAAGATGCGACCGATATGCGGAGGAGCTTTCGCGGATTGATCACATTGACGGAGTCCGTGCTCCGGCAGGAACCGGTCTCGGGCCATCTGTTCGTATTCCTGAATCGGCGTCGGGATTTGATGAAGATCCTGTATTGGGACGGCACGGGTTTTTGCATTTGGTACAAACGTTTGGAGCGAGGAAGCTTTCAGAGGCCGACGGCCGTTGTTGGGGAGGAGCAACCCGACCTGGAATTGAGCATGGCGCAACTGTCGCTGATGCTCCAAGGGATCGACCTGACATCGGTACGACAACGACTCCGGTTTCAGCGCCTTCCCGCCGAAACGGCAGGCATGCAGGGTGACCAATATTGATCTTTCCCGATTCGGCCCACATCGCGATAATGGAGGCATTGCCAACTGAGCATATCACGCCTGCAAGGAAGCAAGGTGATGGTATCGATACCCGTGGAACTTCCCGACAATCTTCCGGCCTGCCATGCCCTCATCCTACGGCAGGCAGAGACGATCGAATCGCTCACGGCTCAGGTCGAAGAACTTCTTGCCACTACGGAGCGTCTCAACCGGGACTTGGCCGTGCTGAAGCGGCAACTGTTCGGCTCGCGTCGGGAACGATTCGAGGCCGATGTTCCCGAGGAACCAGAGGCCCAGGATGCCGGCCTGGAGTCATCAGGGACGGAAGACGGCTTGTTCGAAGATCCTGCCACGAGCAGCGAACCCGACGCAGGCGAGTCGTCCCCGGCAGCGACGACCTCCACAACCCGCCGCACATCCAAGGGTCGGCAGAAGCGTGCCATCGACGAATCGATTCCACGTGAAAAGATGTTTCATCGACTCCAGGAGCAGGACGTTCCGCCGGAATTGTGGAACAACCCTCTGGCGAAGCGGTTCTTCCGCTTCGTCCGCGAAGAAGTGGAATTGCAGCAGGCGCGGCTGCGGGTACTGGAGCACTACGAAGAGGTCATCGCCTTGGAGGACGACACAAGCGGCGAGAGTCGCCTGCTGGCGGCTTCCGCTCCCGAACCGCTGATCGACCGATGCTACGTGGGAGAAGGATTTCTGGCCTACCTGGCGGCCAGCCGTTTCGCCGATCATATTCCGTACTACCGAGAAGAGGACATTCTGGCGCGCTTCGGTTTCTCCATCCACCGCGCGACCCAGTGGCGTTGGATGCGGGCCTTGGCCGGTATCCTGCTTCCGTTGTACGAGCGGATGCGAGCGCGAGTAATGCAATCGGGCGTGGTGGGCATCGACGAGACGCCGTGTGCCCTGATCTGTCCGGAACTCAGGCGTACCCGCAGCGCCTATTTGTACGCTCAGTATGGAGACACCAATCATCCTTATGTGTGCTTCACCTTTGCTTCGCACAAGGACGAGGAGCATGTTCGTCGCATCGTCGGGAGTTACGAAGGCTATCTCCAATCGGACGCCTACATCTGCTACGAACTAATCGCCACGGCCTCGGACCATCGCATCATTCCCGTCGGTTGCTGGGCCCACGCACGCCGGAAATTCGAACCGCTGATTGAAGCCGGTCACCATCCGCAGGCCGCCTGGATCCTGGGTCAGATCCGAAAGCTCTACGACATCGAAGATCGCGCCCGGGACATGACCGACGATCAGCGTCTGGCATTGCGTCAGGCGGAGTCCCGGCCGATCGTGACGAGGATTAAAGCGTGGCTCGATGCGCGAGATCAACACGAGTTACCCAGGTCCCCGCTCCGCGCTGGTGTCAATTATCTCCGTAACCGCTGGGAAGCTTTTGAGCGATTTCTCGAAGACGGCCGGATTCCCATCGACAACAATCGAACCGAGGCCGCCATCAAAGGC
The DNA here is from genome assembly GCA_964429355.1 of uncultured Planctomycetaceae bacterium. GTDB lineage: Bacteria > Planctomycetota > Planctomycetia > Pirellulales > Thermoguttaceae > JAAYAY01. The sequence continues at coordinate 3,661 of CAYSCH010000580.1, forward strand.
CCGGTTATGGGAAAGAAGGCCTGGCTGTTTCTGGGAAGTGAACAGGCAGGCGAGACGGCTGCCATCTTCTATACGCTGACGATGACCTGCAAGCGGCACTGCATCGACGTGCAGGCGTACTTGCTGGACGTCTTCCGCCGGATCCGCACCGCCACCCCAGCCGAACTGGAATCCCTCCTGCCGGATCGCTGGATCCAAGACCACCCCGCAGCCCGGGTGAGGCACCGGGTCCAGGAATCCCACGCCGCCGCTGCCCGTAAACGCCAGCGACGCGCCCAGCGACGGCGAGCCGCTGCCAGCAGATAGCGACACTGCCTCGCGCCTCCCCTCTGCACTCGACCGGCCCCCCTTCTATAATACCCCCGCGGTGTATGCCGCGC
>CAYSCH010000581.1:0-4038 GCA_964429355.1 uncultured Planctomycetaceae bacterium
CGACGAGATACTGCGACAATATGGCCTGACCGCCACGCCCCTTGAAATCGAGCCGACGTTGCCGCCGCCACCCGATTTTCCCCAGGCGCACACTCCGCCACAAGCTCTCTCCAGCAAAGAGGTTGTACTGGAAGGTGGCTCCGGCGACTCAGGATGGGAAACGGAACCGCCGGTGGTGAATACGAACGTCGTCCGACTACTCGATGCCTCGGCCAATCGGGCCCGAGAGGCCCTGCGCGTTATCGAGGACTACGTGCGGTTTGTACTCGATGACCGGTACCTGACCGAGCGACTCAAGTTGCTGCGCCACGGACTGACATCCACTCTGGCACCGATTTCCATGACGGACCGGCTGGCAACGAGGGACACTCAAGCCGACGTGGGAACCACCGTCAGCACCGCCGCGGAGCAACTTCGTCGCGACCATCGAGAGGTCCTTACGGCAAATTTCACCCGCCTGCAGGAGTCGCTCCGGAGCCTGGAGGAATTCGGTAAGATAGGAAAGTTTCTTCAATCTCCACATATTGAACAACTCCGTTACGATGCCTACACCCTCCACAAAGCGGTGCACGGCACGACTGATGGACTGGCTCGATTGGAGGGAGCCAATCTGTATGTGCTCATCGATGGCCGTTCAAACCTTGACGCCTTCGAAGAGCTGGTGAAGTCCCTGGTCGAAGTCGGGGTGGACGTTATCCAATTGCGCGACAAGACGCTTGGCGACCGGACCCTCCTGGATCGAGCCCACCGGTTGCGGGAACTGACTGCCTCCAGCCAGACCCTGTTCGTCCTGAACGATCGGCCGGATCTGGCAGTGTTGGCAAGGGCTGATGGAGTCCATGTAGGGCAGGAGGAATTATCGGTCCGCCAAGTGCGGCAGATTGTCGGACCTCGGATGCTCGTGGGGGTTTCGATACATGGGATCGAACAAGCCCGTCAGGCGGTTCTGGACGGGGCAAGTTACCTTGGAGTGGGGCCGATTTTCCCGTCGGGGACGAAAGCCTTCACGGAGTTTCCGGGGCTGGCACTGGCCAGGAGCGTGGCAAGCGAGATCCGGTTACCGGCGTTTGCGATTGGCGGAATCAACGCCAAGAACCTGGCGGAAGTTCTTGCCACTGGGATCGGCCGTGTAGCGGTCAGTGGAGCGGTCGTTTCGGCCGAGGATCCGGCCCGTGCCGCTCGCGGTCTTCTCGACCGGTTGAAGGTGGCCAAATGATCCTGCACGTCGACATGGACGCCTTCTACGCCTCGATCGAACAGCGAGATCGTCCGGAGCTGAGGGGACGTCCCGTGATTGTGGGAGGAAGCCCTCAAGGCCGTGGAGTGGTATCGGCAGCCAGCTACGAAGCGAGGCGATATGGGGTGCACAGCGCCATGCCGACCGCGACGGCCGTGCGCCAGTGTCCGCACGGAGTCTTCTTGACGCCGCGAATCTCCTACTATGCCCAGATTTCCGAACAGATCCATGAGATCTTCAAACGTTTTACGCCCCTGGTTGAACCGCTCTCGCTCGATGAGGCCTTTCTGGATGTTCGAGGCAGTGTGCGATTGTTTGGTCCGCCGATCGAGATCGCCCGGCGGATCAAAGCGACCATACGGAAGGAGTTGAGCCTGGTGGCCTCGGTGGGCGTGGCGCCAAACATGTTCCTGGCCAAAGTGGCCAGCGATCTGGAAAAGCCCGACGGGCTGGTAGTCGTCGAGGAGGGATCGGAGCAGGCTTTCCTCGATCCGCTCCCGGTGGGACGACTTTGGGGAGTGGGGCGAGTGTCGGGCCGAACCTTCGAGCAACTGGGGATTCGCACGATCGGACAATTGCGAAAGCTGCCTGCGGACGTGCTGACTTCCCGGTTCGGTTCGGCGGGAGCGCACCTGCTGAACCTGGCACATGGCATGGACGATCGCATCGTCGTTCCCGACCACCAGGCGAAGTCGATTTCCCACGAGACGACTTTCGAACGAGACATATGTGAACGGGAAGTTCTACGCGCCTGGCTCCTGGACCTGACCGACCAGGTCTCTCGCCGAGTGCGTGCGCACGGGATCCGGGGCAAGACGGTCCAGTTGAAGGTGCGGTTTGGCGATTTTCGCACGATCACCCGTTCCCACTCCCTGGTGGAGCCAACCAACGTGACCGACGACTTCTGGCGTGCTGCCAGCGGGTTGTTCGACAATCGACTTCCTGAACCGCTGCCGCCAGTGCGTCTGCTTGGGCTGGGGGTGAGCGGCCTGGACCGGGTAGGAGAGCAGCAAGCATTGCTGTTCGACGGCCAGGAGCGTCAACGACAACGCCAGCTGGATGCAGCTACCGACCAGATTCGTGAGCGTTTTGGCGCCGGAGCCATCGGCCGCGCCGTCCATGTGGATCGAAACAGGAAGGTCGAGCCGTGAAATACGAAGTTGAACAGAAGCACCGGGTACCAGGATTCGAGGCCGTGGTGGTAAAGCTTGCCGCCCTGGACGCAAAGATCGGTCCGGCGATCGAGGAGTTGGATTTGTACTTTGCCCATCCGGACCGCAATTTTGCGGAGACCGATGAGGCCCTGCGAATCCGCCGGAAGGGCAACCGGACCCTGATCACTTACAAGGGGCCCAAGCTCGATCAGACGACCAAGACGCGGCAGGAAATCGAACTGCCCTTGGGCGATCAGTCGGGCACTCCTGAGCGGTGGCGAGAGCTTCTGGAAGTGCTCGGATTCGAAGCGGTGGCCGAGGTCCGCAAGACACGCCAAAGGGCAGACGTTGCCTGGCGAGGCAAGACGATCACCGTGACGCTCGACGACGTCGACCACGTGGGCACGTTTGTGGAGCTGGAAATCGTGTCGGACAAGGATGGGGTCGACCAGGCCAAAATCTACCTGGCGGCGTTGGCCGCCGAACTTGGCCTGTCCGGTTCGGAGCGCCGGAGTTACCTGGAGCTGCTGCTCGAGCGCGAGCCGAGCCTTGGAGAACAACGTTGAGGAATTTCTGATGAAAAGACCACCAATTGCTGGCGCGCTTGCCGGATACCTTTTGTTGACGGCTTCGATGGTGTTCGGTGCTGAACAACTGCCAGTGCCGCTTCCTCAGGCTCATGCTCACAACGACTATCACCACCCGCGGCCGCTGCTGGATGCTCTGGACCATGGGTTTTGCGGTGTTGAGGCCGATATCTTCCTGGTGGACGGGGAGCTTCTGGTTGGGCACGACCGAACGGAACTGAAGCCAGAACGAACCCTGGAGTCGCTTTACCTCGCACCTCTCGCAGCACGAGTCCGAGACAATGGAGGCCGTGTTTACGCGGACGGGCCCGTAGTTACCCTCTTGATCGACATTAAGACCGACGGCCCTGCCGCGTGGGCCGTGCTTCACGAAAAACTCGCACGCCACAAGGAAATGCTGACTCGCGTGGAGAACGGTCACGTGGTTGAAGGCCCGGTGACGGCCGTCATTAGCGGGAATTGCCCGGTCCGGGAGATCGAAGCAGCATCGCCTCGATATGCGGGGATCGACGGGCGGATGAACGATCTCGATTCGGACGCACCGGCCAGTCTGATGCCCCTGCTGAGCGATCATTGGTTCCACCATTTCAAGTGGAACGGCAAAGGCCCGATGCCGCCGGAGGAGCGGGAAAAACTGTCGGGCATCGTCAAGCAGGTCCACCGGTCCGGACGCCGCCTGCGGTTCTGGGCCACGCCGGACCTGGAGCCCATTTGGCAAGAACTGCGAACGTCAGGTGTCGACATGATCAATACCGACGATTTGGACGGCTTGAGCAGGTTTCTGCGTCAGCAAAGTTCGTGATGGGAACTCGCGCCGACAGATTCACGTGCTGTCCGGTGCGCCGAGTAGTTCGCGCTGACTCGGTACTTCTTGTCCGGTGCAATCAAGTTGCTGATAATGGCAAGTGGAGAGCCTCTCCTTCCCGTATTGACTGTTTCTCCGGAGCGTACACCCAATGAGCATCTTCCGAATCCTGCTGGCCGAGATCGCTTTTCGCAAGCTGAATTTTACCCTGAGCCTCTCGGCGATGATGGTGGCTGTCGCGCTGTTTGTGGCCGG
>CAYSCH010000582.1:0-3964 GCA_964429355.1 uncultured Planctomycetaceae bacterium
AGACCCCAAATCCCCTATTTTTCCAATGCCATTTGAGAGTCTGCAAAAGCTCAGTTCTGAGGTATTTTCATCGAAGATGATCGGATTGGCGTCGTCGTTTGCTGCGTTCTGCAGATAGTCGCACGTGCACGGCTGCTCGGTTACGGAGGCGTAGGTTGGTTTAGGCATTGGGTTTCCTTCATAGACATTGACTGTCACGCTCAACGAATTCGTCTCTGCGTAAGACTCCCGACACATGCGGCACCACCTCGTATGGAGCGGACCGTTCCGGAGTCGAAGGGACCGGCATCCGTGCAGTCGCTGCAGTCCGTAGTGCATCCTATTAACTCAGCACCGCATGCGAGCATGCTGACACACCAATTGGTGCGTCAAGCCGCCACCTACGCTTGCCGCAGGGCGCGGACGATTTCTGTCCGGGCAGCCTGCCATGCTGGTAGGATACCGGCTGATACCCCGGAAAGTAAAGCCACGGCGAGTGCGTTTCCTGCGAGCGTAAACGAGGGCTTGAAGGCCATCATGACCCCTTCCGCACCGACGGCAAGACCGCTGGACTGGAGCAGCACCAATGCGACGGTCGCGCCGAGTACGCCGCCGCCGAAGCTGAGAAGAGTGCTCTCGGAGAGGACCAGGGCGAAAATGCGGCGGCCGGAGAAACCGATCGTCTGGAGGACGGCGTGCTCCTTGACGCGGTCCTGGACAGACATGACGGTCGTGGTGGCGACCAGGATCAGGACCAAGCCGACGCAGGCGTAGCCGAGAAGACCGGCCATGCCGATGAGCTGCACCAGGTCGCCGAGGGCCTTGGCCTGGAAAGCGCCCTTGGGGCGGGTGGTCGTGGGAACGGGAGCGGAGCGGAATTTGTCGTCGACGGCCCGGCAGATCGCGTCGCTGTTGGTCCCCTCCTGGCGAAGGATCTCCAGTTGCGTGACCGTGCCCACGCGGCTGGGCCCGCTGCGCCGCTGGAGAAAGTCGAGGCCGGTGTAGACGTAGTTCTCTTCGGCCAGATCGTCCGAGGAGAAGATGCCGGCAACCGTCACGGTCACGCCGCCGATGGAGAATGAATCATCCACGCTGAGGTTCCGCCGGCGAGCGACGGCCGAGCCGACCAGGGCGGCATCCTGATGGCGCTCGAACTGAGACCAGCTACCCGCGACGAGTTCGAACTGCCGCACGTGTTGCAGTTTGTCGGGCGGAAGCCCGTAGAAGACGACCACGTCGAGGCTGGCGCGGCAGTTGTTGGTGAAGACCTGGATCGGCACGACGTCGCGCACCCCGTCGATGCGTCGGAGCTGGCGTTCGTAGTCCTGGGGCAGGTGGCTGGTGGCGGGGCAGAATTTGTTGGCCTGAAAGACGACCAAAGCCCCTTGGGCGTCCTGCCGGCGTCCGAGGTCGGTCATTCCCTCCTGGACGGCTCCGACGAAGCAGAAGACGAACAGGGCGACTGCCGACCCGCTGACGGTCAGCAGTGTCCGCGAGCGGTGTCGCCACAGGGTTTTGAGGACGTAGGGCGCAAAACGAACCATCATTCAGCCTTGGCAAGGGACACGGACGGAGCCTCACGGAGCTTGCCGTGATCGAGATGAAGCCGACGGCCGGCGACGGTGGCGGCGTCTGGATCGTGGGTGACCATGAGGAGGGTGACGTCGAGCTGCTGATTGAGTTGGACGAGGAGGTTGAGGATCTGCACGGCCGTGTCGGGATCGAGATCGCCCGTCGGCTCGTCGGCCACGACGATCTTGGGATGGGCGACGATCGCCCGTCCGATCCCCACCCGTTGCTCCTGGCCGCCGGAGAGCTGACGGGGGTAGTGGGCGGCGCGATCTGTCAATCCGACGGCATTCAGCGCGATCTCTACGCGCCGGTGCCGCTCGGCTCGCGACATGGGGAGGAGGAGGAGGGGAAGCTCGATGTTTTCGTAGGCCGTCAACACGGGGATCAGGTTATGGGTCTGGAAGATGTAGCCGATATTGACGGCCCGCCAGGCGGCCAGACGGGACCGGGAAAGGCGGGTGATGTCCACCCCGCCGATCACGATTTGACCCGAGTCGGCGCGATCGATTCCGGCGATCAGGTTCAACAGGGTCGATTTGCCGGTGCCGCTTGCGCCCATGAGCGAAACGAACTGGCCGGCAAGGATCTCGAGGGAGACGTCGCCCAAAGGCGTGATCGTCTCTTCGCCCTGGCGGTAGCTTTTGGTCACGTTGGTCAATTGGACGAGAGACATCCGTTGCGCGCTCTCTGCAAGTGGGGAGTGATGAATTGGAATGACGAAATGATGAAGGATCAGAGCGGGTGATTCCTCATCTTGTTACGGGAAATCATGTCTCATGGGACAGGTTGCCAACCTACATTGGGGAGTGGCCATTCATTGCGAATGCAGACGTTTCCGGGTCTTCTCCGGTCACCCGGATTCGTTGCCCGTTGCGGAGGTTGACGCGGTCTGAGGCGATGAGGCGGCTGGCGGCGTTCAATCCGCCGGTGACCTCGACGAAATTGTCTGCGGCGGCCGGGCCGAGCTCGATTTCCTTGCGCACGGCGATGCCGGAGGATTGATCGGCCAGCCAGACGAACGCTTTATCCTGGACGCGTTCGACGAGCGGCTTGGGAATCAGAAGCCGCAGCCGGGGTGAAGATTTGTCGGAGTTCTCGATGGACGCCGGCGCGAGGAACGTCACTTCGACCAGCATCTCGGGTTTGAGAACCGGGGGTGGGTCGACGATCGCCGTTTTGACCTGGAGCGTATTCTTCTGCGGGTCCGCCTCCGAACTGAGGAACAAGACCTCGCCTTTCAATGGAGTGGAAACGGCGGGGCTGGTGATCGTCACCGGCTGCCCCAATTGGATCCGCGGCAGGTCTTCAAATCGCACGTCGACACGTATCTGCAGCATCTCCGGCTGGTAGAGGGTGACGACCGTGCTGCCGTCGTACGCCTCATTTTCACTTCGTCCATTTACGAGGCTACTGCCGGGTCGGGCCACAAGGTGGAGCACACGGCCGTCGATGGTGGAGCGAACGGTCATACGCTCCAATTGCAGCTTCGCCTGGGTGAGCGCCACCTGGGCCTGATGAATCCGGGCCTGAGCGACGGCGACGGCCGCGTGGGCTTCGTCGCCGGCTTGCCGCTCTTCCATGCGGTATTCAAGGGTCTTCTGGAGGGCGTCGCGACGACGGACGAGGGCGTCTTTCTGGCGTGCCAGGGTGACGGCACGGCCCTGGAGTTCCTCGACTAGCGCCTGGGCCGAATGGTATTGGCTCCGGGCTTCATCGACGATCCGCCGTGGAACCGCTTCGCCCGCAGACGATTTGCCCTCGTAGTTGCTCTGGGCGTAGGCGCGGCCAGCGTCGGCTCGACGCTGCTCGAAGGGAAGATTCCCAAGCTGGGTCTCGACGGTCGCAAGTTCGGCCTCCGCTTCGGCCAGCGGCGCCTCCAGATGGACCGGTTGCTGGTAGCGGGCTTCGGCTGCGAGCAGAACAGCCTGGGCGGACTGGAGTTCCGCCTGGCGAAGGTTCAGGTCCGCCTCGGCCTGTTGGCAGGCCAATCGGGCATCGGCTTTGACCAGTTCGGCAATCGGCTGGCCGATCTTCACGGCTTGATCTTCCACCACCAGCAACTGCTCGACGACGCCCGGAGAAAGCGCGGCGATGCGGACCGGCGTGGGGCGCGGCTCGATCCAGCCGGCCGCCTTGAACAGTGGAGTGCCCTCCTGTTGGATTTCCGATAGCGTTACGTAAACGGGCACGACACGGACCGAACGTGGCGGAAACACCGTGTCCCAGGCGGCCCACAACACAAGGGTTAACGAACTGATCGCCACGGCAGCCGGAAGAATATACCGGGTGAGCAGGTGCACGGGCGGCCTTCCGGGCCTGGTCCGGTCCGGGCCGCTGCTACGGTCGATCGCCAGTTGGGAAAGGTCCATGTCGGCTTTCACGGGTTCACCACAGGGCGGCAGGGCCGCCAGCC
>CAYSCH010000583.1:0-3936 GCA_964429355.1 uncultured Planctomycetaceae bacterium
CGCTGGACGAAGGGGCGGGTACTCCGGACGCCGACGGCGCCGCCGCCTGGGCTTCGTGGCCTTGACCAAGGAGTGGGTCGACCAGTGTGAGCACGGACGGATGGCCAAGGAGGGCAACTTGCGGAGCAGGCCAGTGAGCGTGGGATAGCCAGACTACGAGGGTTAATGATTACTTCTTCCCCTTCTTTTTTGCCTTCAATGCGGCCAGGTGTTCCGCGTACAATAGCTTCTAGGCTATCGCAGTCAATAGCTTTTAGGCTATCTCCTTTCGGCGGGTCTTGAGTTTGGGAGTCAACAGGAACGACGGCGTGCCGGCGTGCTTGTACTCGATGGTGATGAGGGTTCGAATCCCTTGGCTTCTGCCTACTCAACATCGCGCAGTAGTTCTGTGGCCAATTCGTCGGCAATGAGCGTGGCCGAGCGGCCACCAAGGCCGACAACCGTTCGACTGCGCCCGCTGGGGAGATGAACAACGCGAATAAAGGTGCAGGACTCACCGGTGTCCTCTTTCTGCGCTCGGCCAATGTCGACCCGGAAGCAGCTTCGTTCACTGGGATGTCACCGGCGTCTCTGACCGTCCGGCTGCAGACCCAGACTACATCCGCTCAGGGAGCCGAAAGGTGTCCGGGTCACAACCTCATCGAATGGTCGCCAAAGGTAGCCCAACTGCCGGCCGGGACTACATCGCAGGCTACAAACCTGAGCCGGTCGGAGCGGCTGGCCCGTCACGACGGCGGTGGAACGAACTGCTCGCAGGTAAAACACGGACGCAACTCCAGCGCGGGGCAAGCCCATGCGGCTATCGTGGGGGCAGGCTAAAGCCTGTACTCCAACGAGCGCGGGGCAAGGCCACGCGGGTATCGTGGGTGGTGGACGACGGCTGGACGAAATGGGATCTTTACAACACTCATTTTTTCTCCCTGACTGGATATGAACGGCAGAGCCATGGGAATGCGACGATTCTCGGCGACAGCCTGCGCGGCGGTGGTGATCGCCACGTCGCTGGGAACGGCAGCCACCACGGATGCCCGTGAGAACCGGGCCATCGAGTCCATCGATCGCTACTGCCGGGCAAGTTGGCGCAACGCCCGGATTGACCAGCAAGACTGGGAAGAGTGCACCCAGCAAACCTTCGTGGAACTCTTGGAGCGGGTTTCGCGAGATCGCTGGATCGAGGCCATCGAGAACAACCAATCGAGCCAGCGGCGAGAATTGAACCGCACGATCTGGCGGGTTGCCCAGCGTTGGCGCCGAGCGCCGCGGCCCCGCAACGGCTCCGCGGAGATGCTGGCCCAGACGCCCTCGAACGGGGACGGGAGCGAGCGGCCGGGGCTGGATGAGGTTTTCCGGATTCTTTTGTCGCCGAACAGCGGGCTCTCGGCTCGCCAGCAAGAGGTGATGCTGCGTTGGGCCGACGGCCATTCCGTAGCCGAAATTGCGGCGGATCTGGATCTTCCGCCGGCGCGGGTGAGCGACGAGAAGTACAAGGCGATCCGCAAGCTGCGGGCGATCGTTGCGTGAGTCACCAGCGGGGCCCAGACGGACTTGTGTGATTATGACTCGCTGGGGGCAAGTGCCAGTTGTTTGAGGGCATTGAGGGCGGCCAGAACGTCGTCGCAGGATACGTCTCCCCAGCCGGTCATCTTGTGGGCGAGGATCGCCAGCTTGAAGCACTCGACGGCGTCCTGGATGTCGTCGGGGAGCTTGGGAAGATGCTCGAAGGGGCGGACCGGCGACAATGAGGGGTCGGAATCGGCGAGCGTGTCGGTTTCGAAGGGGAGGCTGTCGACCGACTCGTCCAGTTCGCCGGCGCCGGTTTCGTCTTCTTCGGTATTGGGGTCGCGAACGACGTCGAGGGATCCATCGATGGTGGATTGGGGGTCGTCTTCGCAGGATTGGGAGTCTTCGTCGAATTCGCCGACAACAATGTCTTCTGGCCGGGGTTTTTTGTCTTCCGGGGCGCCGAGGGCTTCCCAACGCTGATCTCGCATCTGGGCGACCGACCAATGGTTCTGGACGGCGCCTTCGAGCCACATTTCGGCGTCGTCCCAATCGAGGACGGCCTGAAAATGGCTCCAGAAGAGTCCGGAGTAGTTGTGGTAGTCGTCGCCAAAGCGATCGTAAACGCGGCGCAGCCGCCCCACGTGCTGACCACTGACGTTGCCGACGCGACGGGCCCAGGCTTCGTCGGAGTAGGCCTGCTGGGGCAGGTCGGACTCGATGAGGGCCTGACGCCAGGCCGAGATAATGCGACCCTTCTCCCAGTTCGTGGTGCTGATCAGCCGGTTCCAGCGTCCGAGATACTCGGCCGAGGCCTGCTCGACGACCTCTTCGTCGACTTCGGTCGTCTCGTCATATTCCTGATCGTCGTCCGACGCCTGGCTGTCGAATAACTCGTCCTGGTAGAGCTCGTCTTCAAAGGCGTCGGTGGGTTCGCCTGCTGGGAATTGTTCGTCCACGGTGGTCTATCCTTATTGTCGTCAATGACTTCTTGCAGTTGGGCCGGGTTGGACCCTCGTGCCAGGTTTCCTGCGCGATAGGGCGGCAAGGCCATTTGCTGCTACGAGTTCAGGCTCCGCTGGCCATACTCCGCGTCCGCCGGTCACTCGTGCACCTGGTGCCCGAAGGGGCTTTCAGGAGTCGGCGACGTTGGGCGATCATGGGCGGAAACGGATTCTAACACGGTGCCAACGCCAGGTGGAACGATCGCTGCGGAGGGGCAATCGGTGGTCAGGAGGATGGCCGTATCTCGGTGTGCACAAAAAACTTATGGCGTCATCCCCTCGTTCGGCGCCCCCGGGGCTGCGCCCGTGGAAAACCTGTCGACAAGCAGAGCGCCTGCCGCTAACTCGCGACGGGACGGGTACTTGGAGAAAAAGGGAGAGCGGGGGGTGGAGCGGGAGGCTGCCTGGCCGAGGGCGGGGATTTCTTGGCGGAAAAGAGAGGAAGACCGCCCGGATGGAGTGGTCCGTATGGTCGTGGCGGAAGCGGAGAGCTTGAGCGACAGGTAAGCTTCTCCGACGAGGAGTAGTTTTCTGCCCCAGCGAAGGCTTTGTCGGCCAGCTGTGGGCGGGGTTGGGGCGATGAAGACTGGCGAAGCGCGTTTGTGAGGTCCTCGCGGGCCCTTCGGGTCAGTGTATCGGGAAAGGGCCTTGTGGAAATTGATGGAGCGGGTCTATTGGATAGGTGTGGTCCTGGAATTCCGGAAGTCTGGTCGAATGGCAGTGCAAGCATGGAAACTCCTCAGAAACGAGCGTCGGCGGGCAAATGGAGTGCGGCACTGCTCCTTTTCTGCGGGGTACTACTGGCGCTCGGCGGCACGGCCTGGTTGTTCCTCGATCGGGCGGCCCATCAACAGCTGGATACGGCACCGGCTCCCCGCAAGGGGATCAACGCGCCGTTCATCACAACCTCCGACGTGGTTGTTGACAAGATGGTGGAGTTGGCGGAGTTGAAACCGGATGACGTGGTCTATGACCTGGGGTGCGGTGACGGGCGGATCGTGATCACGGCGGCGCTCGAGAGCGGATGCAGCGGCACGGGTTTTGATATCGATCCTGAACGTGTCGCCGAGGCCCGGGAGAACGCCCGTTTGCACGAGGTCGACGACCGGGTGGAGATTGTCGAGCAGGATATTTTCACCGTGGACCTGAGCAAGGCCGACGTGGCGATGATGTATCTGTTGCCCTGGATGATGAACAAACTGCTTCCCCAGTTCCAGGCCATGAAAGACGGCTGTCGAATCGTGACGCACGATTTCTGGATCGACGGGGTGCAACCGGATGAATCGGTGGAGATTATCAATCCCAAGGACAACGATTCCTCGATCATCTATGTCTATCGGACCCCGCTACGTCTGGATCCGGCGATGGAGAAGGGCAAACCGCCGCATGGAGGGGCAAGGCCAAACCCGGACGCAGCCCGAGCGCGGGGCAA